>JBBPXW010000030.1:0-7673 GCA_038200525.1 Solirubrobacterales bacterium
AAGCCGCGAGGCCTTCGGCAGGTCGGCGAGCGCGGCCCGGGTGCCCGCGGCAAGGGCCGCGACCAGCTTGCGTGCGCGCGCCGGATCCCTGCGCAGCGTCGAGCGCTTGGTGGCCACCACCAGCTCCGGGTAGCGCGGCGCGCCGAACTCGTCGACGCGGAACTCGCGGGTGCGCACGCCGCGGCGCTTCAGCGCGACGCCTTCGGCGTTCCAGAACGTGACCACCGCGTCCACCTTCCCGGCGACGAGGCTTGGCACAGCGGAGAAGCCGATCGTGAGTCGGCGCACCTTGCGCGGGTCGCCGCCGTCGGCCTTGACCACCGAGTCGAGCACCGCGTCGTCGGAAGGCAGGCCGGTCACGCCCACGCGCCTGCCCTCGAGGTCGCGCGGGCGACGTACCCCGTCAGCCTTTGCGATCACGGCCGCCAGGGGGCGCTGCACGATCGCGCCGACACCCACCACGTCCTGTCCGCGCTGCCGGGCAAGGCCGAGGTCGTGGATGTCCACGATCGAGAAGTCCGAGCGGCCGGAGGCAAGCAGCTTGAGCGAGTCCGTGGACGCGGCCGGCGCCCGCACGTCTAGCAGCAGACCCTGCTTGGCATCGAGGTCGCGCTCGAGCGTGGTGAACACGCCGGCGTGCACGGCGTTCGGCTGGAAGTCGAGGGCGAGCGTGACGCGGGGGTTGGTGTCGGCCGCCTGGTCATCTCCTGACCCGCCACAGCCGGCGAGGAGGGCGGCCAGGAGCACGAGAACGGTGAGGGCTGCTCGCATGCGGGATCAGCCTAGATGCTCCTACACTCACCGGGTGCGGCGCGTCACCTTCAGCCGGAACTACACGCTGTCGCTCTCCCGGACGTGCCAGTGCTTCTGCAAGTACTGCGCCTTCGCGACGCACCAGGCGCACCTCTACTCGCCGGAGGAGGTCGAGGGGCTGCTCGACGATGCCGTGCGCCGCAACGCCAAGGAGCTGCTCGTGCTCACGGGCGAGAAGCCGGAGGTCAACGCCGAGGTGGCCGCCCGGCTTCGTGAGTACGGCCATGCGGACTTCACCTCCTACGTCGCCTGGGCCTGCGAGCGCGCACTCGATCGCGGGATGCTGCCCCACACCAACCTCGGCGTGCTCTCCCGCGCAGATCTCGCCCGCCTGCGCGAGGTCACCGCCTCGCAGGGGCTGATGCTCGAGTCGGTCAACCCCGACCTCGTGGTGCACCAGGGCTCGCCGACGAAGCTGCCGGGACCGCGCCTCCAGACCATCCGGGACGCCGGCGAGCTGAGGATCCCGTTCACCAGCGGCATCCTGGTTGGCATCGGCGAGACGCCGGCACAGCGGATCGAGGCGCTCGAGGCGCTGGCGGAGGTGCACCACGAGCACGGCCACCTGCAGGAGGTCATCCTCCAGAACTTCGTACCTCACCCGCGCTACTACGGCGCCGAGCTGGCCCAGATCGCCGACGCCGCCCAGCGCTCCGGCGAGCACGGCGACGGCGCGCCGATGCCCGCGTGGGGCCAGGACGTCTCGCTCGCCGAGATGCGCGAGCTGGTGCGGGTCAGCCTCGAGCTGATGCCAGACGTCGGCGTCCAGATCCCGCCGAACCTCGCCGGGTGGTGGCTGCCGCTGATCGAGGAGGGGGCCTCAGACCTCGGCGGCCTGTCGGCAAACGGCGACCATATCTCGCCCGAGCATCCCTTTCCCACGCCGCACACGATGCGCAAGGAGCTCAAGCCCCGCGGCTACGCGCTCACCGAGCGGCTGTGCGTATACCCGCAGTACATGGACTCCGAATGGATGGAGCAGGGGGTGCTCGACGTGATCAAGACCTCCTACTGGAGCTTCATCCCCCGCCGGGGATCGGGCCGCCGTGACGACCGGCCGATCCGCTCGGAGCTCGCGCCCGCAGCCGTGCAGCGTGCCCGGGACGGGCTCGCGCTGGACCCCGAGGAGCTCACGGCTCTGTTCGCAGAGACCCGGCCGGAGGTGATCGAGGACATGCGCCAGGCCGCCGACGAGCTGCGCGCCGAGCTGGCCGGCGACACCGTCACGTTCGTGGTCAACCGCAACATCAACGTCTCGAACGTCTGCATCGTCGGCTGCGCATTCTGCGGGTTCGGCCAGGGCAGGCGCTCGCCCGACGCCTACGAGCACGACCGCGACGAGTTCGTCGCACGCGTGCGCGAAGCGGTGGACTACGGCGCCACCGAGCTGTGCATGCAGTCGGGCATCCACCCCGACTGGGGACTCGAGGACTACGAGTCGTGGCTGCGGCTTGCCAAGCAGACCGCGCCCGACATCCACCTGCACGCCAACTCGGCGATGGAGGTCGATCACATGGCCACCGTGTCGGGCCTCCCGCCGATCGAGGTGTTCCACCGACTGCGCGATGCGGGCCTTGGTTCGACGCCCGGCACCGCCGCGGAGGTGCTCGACGATGGCGTGCGCCAGCGCATCTCGCCGAACAAGCTGCCCGTCGACCGCTGGGTCGAGATCATCGAAGCCAGCCACGCCGCCGGCCTGCGCTCCACGGTCACCGTCATGTTCGGCCACATCGAGGAGCCGTGGGAGCTTGCCGAGCACATGCGCGTCGTGCGCTCGCTGCAGGAGCGGACGGGGGGCTTCACGGAGTTCGTGCCGCTCTCGTTCATCCCGTTTCACACCATGCTGGGGCGCACCCACGGGATCGAGGAGATCTCCGAGGAGGAGAACCTCAAGCACACCGCGGCGTTCCGGCTGGCGCTCGGCCGAACCGTGCCCAGCCTGCAGGCCTCGTGGGTGAAGATGGGCCTCGATGCCGCCACCGAGGCGCTGCGGTGGGGTGTAAACGACCTCGGCGGCACTCTGATGGAGGAGTCGATCAGCAGGCTCGCGGGATCCCAGCACGGCGTGCGCCTGGACCCGCCGGACCTGATCGCCGCCGCGCACCGGGCCGGCCGCCCGGCCGCCGAGCGGACCACGCTCTACGACGTGCGGCAGCGCTACGAGCTGCCCGTGCCGGCCTAGCCGGACCTCACCGGAACAGGTCGAGCTCCCGCGGCCGGCGCAGCGCCGCAGCGCCCGGGCCGTCGTGAGCACCCACGTGGCGCTCGAGTCCCCGCACCAGCACCACCGGCTGACGCGAGTCCTTTGCCCGTGCGAGGTCGGCGACGCCCGCCGCGGAGTCGGCGATCGCGATCTCGGTGGCCACCAACTCACGCCCGCGGGAGTCGGCGCGGCCGCGCCAGTCCTCCACGGGGGAGAGTCCTGCCAGTCCGATGGCCACGTCGGTCTGGCCCACCCGCCACGCGCGACCGAACGAGTCGGAGACGATGACCGCCGGTCTCACGCCCAGCCGCTGAGCTGTCGCGGCACGCAGCGCGCGCGCCGAGCCGTCGGGGTCTGCTGGCAGCAGCACGACGTGATCGAGACGGTCGACGTTCGAGTGATCGACGCCCGCGTTTGCGCACACGAAGCCGTGGTGGGTCACGGTGATCAACACGCCATGGTGGGCACGCAGCACCGCGGCGGACTCGTCGAGCACCGCCTGCACCACGCGCGGGTCCTTGCCGTGCTCTGCTGCGAGGCTCCGCGCGCGCTCGCCGGGATCGATCGAGGACAGCCGGCGGGTCCGGCCCTCGGCCTTCGACACCACCTTGTGCGCCACGACGAGCACGTCCCCATCGGACAGGTCCGGCGGGGCGACGGCCGCGATCAGCCCGGCGAGGTCGTCGCCCTCGTGCACCTCGGGCAGGGGCGCGAGGGCGACTGCGGAGATCGCGCTCAGGTCGACGCCGGGATGGCCAGTCGACGCAGAGCGGCGCGGGTGGCGGGCGCGCCGCCGGGACGGGCGGAGAGGGCAAGCGAGGTGGCCTCGAGATCCTCGGGCGTGTCCACGTCGAGCACGAGCGAGGGGAGGGGGTCGATCGCGTAGGCGGTACCTGCGGCGCGGGCCGCCGCCTCGTGACGGGCACGGCTGTCGGGGCCGAAGCTGGGATCGATCACACCGACGGGGGCCATCAGCAGCCCGTTGGTGCCGCTGCCGTGACGGTCGGGCACGATCACCAGCGGCTCGGTGCGGGCAAGCAGCGCCGACAGCTCTGCGGGGTCGAGCAACGGGGCGTCGCCGGGCACGAGCAGCGCCCGCTCGAAGCCCTCCTCGCGGGCGTGGCGCATGCCGATAAGCGCGGCCACGGACTGACCGTCCTCGCGGTCGTCGCGCAGCACGCGAACCCCGGGCTCGCGCTCGAGCTCGGCGGCGAGCGGGTTGGCCGTGACCACCGCGACCAGCTCGATCTCGGCCACCTGCGCGAGCGCACGGAGCACGTCGGCGAGCATCGCGCGCATCAGCGCGCTGCGCGACTCCTGCTCGATCAGGCCACCGAGGCGCTGCTTGGCTGAGTCGAAGCTCTTGACCGGGAGGATCGCGACCGTGCGCATGGCCTCCTCAGGATGCCAGGGAGCGCGCGAAGTCCACGGTCTCGCCCGCGAGCCGCCGGCGGGCCTGCGTCGTGTCCATCAGCACATCGGTCTGCAGCGTCGGGATGCCGGCCACCGGCTCGTCGGCCACGATGCCGTCCAGCAGGCCGGCGTAGGCGTCGAGCAGGCCCGCTGCGGTCGGCTCGATCCCGGCCCACTCGCAGAACGCGAGCGTCGGGCCCTTGAGCACCTGACCACCGACGAATGGCGATACGGCCACCACCGGCCCCGGAGCCTCGCGCAGCGCCCCGCGCATGCCGGGCACCGCCAGCATCGGCGCGATCGACGCGATCGGATTCGACGGTCCGATCACCACGCAGCTCGCCTCGCGGAGCGCGTCGAGGGCCTGCGGGCTCGGCGTGGCGTGCTCGGCGCCGCGAAACTCCACGTTCTCGATCGGCCCCCGCGCGCCCTCGAGGATCATGAACTCCTGGAAGCCGAAGGCGGCACCGCGCGCCGTCACGTACGTGCGCACCGGCTGATCGGTGGCCGGCAGCACGTGCGTGTCGAGCCCGAGCGCCTCCACCACCGCGGCGTGGGCGGCGGTGGCCGAGTGGCCCGCGGCCATCAGCTCGGTGCGAATCAGGCACATCGCAAGGTCGGCGTCTCCGAGACGAAACCACGTGTCGCGCCCGGCGGCCGCGAGGGCGTCCATCACCTGCCACGAGTCGCCGGCGATCCCGTACCCGCGCTCGTCGATCACGTCGGCGAGCCAGTAGCTGACGAGGTCGGGGTCCGGGGACACGTGGGCGCCGTAGACCTCGGAGTCGTCGCCGGTGTTCGCGATCACCGCAAGGCTCTGCCCGCCGACCACGTCGACGAGGCCCCGGGCCAGCTTGGCCCCGCCGGTGCCGCCGGAGAGGAGCGCTACTTCCAGAGCTCTGAGGGCAGGCCGGTGAACCTGATCCCGGCGTGCGTCTTGTTGCGGATGTTCACGGAGATCAGCAGCGGGGTGAGGCCCTCGATCAGCCGCGCCGTCTCGAGCGCTCCGGCATTGACCGGCCGCAGCCCCGGAATCGAGCCGATGATCGCGGCGACGCGCTGCTTGTCGGCCCTGCGATCGCCGCACACCGCCACGTCCTCGTCGAGGTCGACCTCGAGGTCTGAGAGCGTCGCGGAAGACACCGAGTGAAGCGCGGAGACAACCGTCACGCCCTCGGGCACCATCTCCTGGGCCTGCTCCGCCGCGGAGCCCTGCGGCACGCCGAGCAGGCGCGTGGCCTTGCCCGACACGGCGGCAGCCAGCGGGACGGTGGCATCGACGAGGATCTGGCCGGCCGTGAGCACGTGCTTGAGGTTCGTAAGGTTCTCCGACTGGGCGCGGAAGGGCACGGTGAGGAACACGATCGGGCCGAGCGCCGCGGCGTCGCCGTTGCCGAGCCCCTGGACCTCCGCGCCCGGGATCTTCTCGGAGACCTTGGCTGCCGCCTCCTGGGCCCGACCGCTGTCGCGCGAGCCGATGGCCACGCGATGGCCCGCGGCGGCCAGGCGCGTGGCCAGCCCCGATCCCAGGGCGCCGGTGCCGCCGACGATCGGGATGGTGGGCGAGTCGCTCACCGGGCCGACCTTACCGCCATGCTCCCAGGCGATGAGCACGCGTGCCCTGGCCGTCGTCGCTGTCGCGGGACAACTGCTGTTCGTGCTCGCGTGGGTGGTTGCCGGCCTCGCGCAGCCGGGCTATTCCGCGGCCGATCAGACCGTGTCGGAGCTGTTCTCGCGCACCGCGGCGCACCCCTGGATCGTGCGGGCTGGAATCGCGCTGCTCGTGCCCTCCTACCTGGCCAGCGCGGCCCTGCTCCACCGGCGGCTCGGCCGTGGGGGCCTGCCGGCGGCGGCGCTGTTCCTGCTCGCTGTGCCGTTGGCACTGATCGTCGACGCAAATCCTCTGGACTGCATGACCAACGGGAGCGCCGCGTGCGCGGCCAAGGTGGCCGTGGGCGACGTCTCGGCCGCACACGATCTGCACAACACCGCGGCCGTGACCCTGCAGCTCTGCCTGGTGGCCACGCCGTTCGCGGTGGCGTTCGCTCTGCGGGGATCGCGTCGGGCATCCGTGCTCCTGGCCATTGCGGCGGTGGGGGTGGCCACCGTGGCGTGGGTCGGCCTCTCGGGTCCCGGGCACAGCGGATATGGCATCGCTCAGCGCACCACCTTCGGCTTCGTGAACGTCTGGGTCACGCTCATCGCGATCGCCGCCGCGAGGGGCGCGGGGCGCGACGCCGCCCGTAATACAGTGGCGCCATGAGGCTCGAGGGACGTACCGCGCTTGTCACGGGCGGCACCGGAGGCATCGGTGCGGCCACCTGCGAACGCTTCTCCGCTGAGGGCGCGAAGGTGATCGTGGCCGACCTCGATCTCGATCGCGCTCGCGATCTCGCGTCCCGTCTCGACGGCGTCGGCGTGCAGATGGACGTGCGCTCGACCGAGTCGGTGGCTGCTGCCGTCGCCGCCGGCGAGGCCGAGCTCGGCCCGATCGCCATCCTCGTGAACAACGCCGGCATCGCAGACGACGACTTCTTCGTGCGCACCAACGAGGCCCAGTGGGACCGCGTGATCGCGGTGAACCTGCGCGGCGTGCTCGCGGTCACCCACGCCGTGGTGGGTGAGATGAACAAACGTGGCGCCGGCAGCATCATCAACACCGCCTCGGAGGCCGGCCGCGTGGGCTCCCAGATGTCCACCGTCTACTCCGCCACCAAGGCCGGGGTGATCGGATTCACCAAGGCGCTCGCGAAGGAGTGCGCCCGCTACGGGGTGCGCGTGAACGCGATCGCGCCCGGCCCGATCGACACGGACATGCTCAAGGTGGCGCCCGACCAGCTCGGCGAGATCGGCCGGCGCTTTGTCCAGGGCATGGTCGATGCGACCGCCATGCGACGAGCGGGGCGCCCCGAGGAGGTCGCGGCCACGATGGCCTATCTCGCCTCCGAAGACGCCTCGTTCGTGACCGGGGAGACCATCGGCGTCTCCGGTGGGCTCGGGATGATGTGATGCCCGGCGATCGGGTCGAGATCCGCGAGGTCGGCCCCCGGGACGGCTTCCAGAACGAGCCCGAGGTGATCGCCACCGAGGACAAGATCGCGCTGATCGACGCGCTTGCCCGCACCGGGCTGAAGCGCCTCGAAGTCACGAGCTTCGTCCGCACCGACGTGATCCCCCAGCTCGCCGACGCCGCCGAGGTGCTGCAGGCGATCGACGTGCCCGCAGGGGTCGAGCTGTCGGTGCT
>JBBPXW010000031.1:0-9404 GCA_038200525.1 Solirubrobacterales bacterium
GAGGGCCGGCCCTTCTGGAAGCTGCGGCCGCTGCAGCTGGCCGTGACCGTCGTGCTCGTCCTATTGGTCGCCCTGGTGTTCCTGGCTCTCGTGCTCAGCGGCCCGGTGGCCGCTGCGGTGGGCAAAGCGGTCGGTCTCAGCGACGCCGCCGTGACGCTGTACGGCATCGCAAAGTGGCCGGTGCTCGGGCTGACGGTCTCAGCGATGCTCGCGCTGCTCTACTACACAGCGCCGAACGCCAAGGTCACGGGACTGCGCTGGGTGACCCCGGGCAGCCTCCTCGCGCTGGTGGTCTGGGTGTTGGCCTCGGCTGCGTTCGCATTCTACGTCGCGAACTTCGGTGCCTACGACAAGACCTACGGCACGCTCGGCGGGGTGATCTCGTTTCTCGTGTGGCTGTGGATCACCAACATCGCCGTGCTGCTCGGCGCAGAGCTCAACGCAGAGCTCGAGCGCTCCCGCGAGCTGGAGGCGGGAGTGCCCGGAGCGGACGAGTCCCTCCAGCTCCCGCCCCGACAGGATCCGGATTGAGAACGCCGATCCGGTCCTAGATGGCGAAGCGCCCGTGGCCCGCTCCTCGAGGGAGCGGGCCACGGGTAGGAGGGAACGTCGCTCCGCCCGTAGGTGTGGCTAAGCCTTGATGAAGGGCTTTGCAGCCTTCAGCACCTCGGCCATCGGGATGCCCTTGTCAAACGCCGACGGGGCGATCTTCTCACCGAGCATCAGACGAATGGCACCGGCGTGGCGCCCCTCGATCTGGACGATGCTCCCGGCGGCCGCGAGGACCTCCGTGGACTTGATCATCGGTCCGGCACCGTTGTAGGCGCCGACGCCCAGATCCTCGAAGGTCTTGGCGGTCTTCAGGAACGACTTCTGGCTGTCGAACGCCTTGCCGAAGTCGACTCCCGGAGCCTTGACCGGCTTGCCGCCGAGCTTCTTGACGGTGGCCGTGAGCGCCGAGACGTGCTCCATCTCGTTGTCGCGGAGCGTGGTGGCCAGCTTCTTTGCGTCGCCGCCCAGACCCTTCGTGTTCTTCACGGCCATGTCGTAGAACGCAGCCTCCAGGTACTCCAGCGTCAGCGCGAAGTTCAGGATGTCGACGTCTCCGCCGCCGCCCTGAGCAAACGCCTCACCGACGAAGGGGACGACGGTGGACAGTCCGTAGACCGATCCGGCCGCGACCGCACCCCGCAGGATGAACGCCTGACGCGTCGTGCCCTTGATCTGGACATTGGCGAGTTCCGGCTCTTGCATGTTGTTCGTGCTCATGTGTGTCTCCTTTCCGGAAATCGCCGTTACGCGGCGATGAACGGCTTGACGGTCTTCAGGACCGTGGCCATGTCAGCCGGCTTGGCGAACGCGCCGTCGGGCACGATCGTCTTGCCGATCACCATGTTCAGCGCGGCAGCGTGACGAGCCTCGACCGTGTGGATCGACAGGGCGGCGGCAAGAATGTCCTTGTTCTTGATCTTGGGCGCCTGTCCGAGGTACGCGGATGCGCCCAGGTCCTCAACGGTTGCAGCGGTGGTGAGAATCATCTTCTCGCCGCCCTTGATCACCGCGTCGAACTTGGTCTTTGGCGCCGCAGCCGGCGTTCCGCCGAGCTGCTTGACGGTCGCCATCAGTGCCGCGACGTGCTCCTGCTCGTCCTCGTAGATGACCTTTGCGACCTCCACGACGGCGGGGGTCTTGACCTCGCCGGACTCGATGGCCTGCTTGTAGAAAGCAGTCTCGAGGTGCTCGAGCGTGAGCGCGTAGTTGACGATGGCAATGTCGGCCTTGGTGTCACCGGCCGGCTTCTTCTTCTTGTCGGGCGGCGGGCTCGAACTGGCACCGCCGGACTTCTTCTTGTCAGAGCCACCACAGGCAGCAACGAAGATCGCGAGTGCACCGGCTGCGCCGGTACCGCCCGCTACCTTCAGGAACTGCTGGCGCGACGACTGACTTTCGGTCAGCTCATCAGGAGCAGCATTTTTAGGCATGGGTAGAACCCTCCTATCGGGGAATAAAGGAACGGCCTCGCTGATTACGTCGTTTCCTGCGAAGCCCCTCTTATGGGAGTTTGCGCGAGGCTCGGCCGTGCGGATCACATTTGGACCGCTGGAGGCCGTGGCCCGCAGCGCTTCGGGGCACGGGAGCGGGCCTGCACGCGTGGTATACAACCTCTCGCTCCAGGCCTCTCGCGGAGCCAAAGACCATGAGCCTCCACGACGTAGAGATATCCGAAGGGCCGCACGGACCGGTGATCGCGCTTTCGGGAGAGGTGGACATGTCGGCGGTCGGCAACGTCGAGGCCGCGATCAGCTCGATAGTGCCCTCCGAAGCCGAGCTCGCGGTGGTCGACCTCAGGGATGTCACGTTCCTCGACTCGAGCGGGCTGCGGGTGATCCTGCGCATCGACCGCGAGCAGCGCGAGGCCGGGAAGCGGCTGGTGGTGGTTCGAGGCGGGCGCCGAGTGGCGCGCGTGCTCGAGCTCACGGGCGCCGAGCGTCAGCTCGAGATAGTCAGCGACCCGGCCGAGATCCAGTAGTAGCTGTGAATCCGAGCATCCAGCCCGGCTAGCCGCGGGGATCGACGCGCAGACTCAGGTACTCGCCGGTCTTGCGCGCGTCGACCTCGACGCCGTTGGCGAGCGCCTCGATCACAGAGCCCACGACCGGCACCTCGCTGTCGGCCACGACCGCCTGGCCCCCGCCGGGCTCGAGCGGGCCGACGCATAGCTCGAATCCGTTGCCCACATGCTCGATCCGCAGCTCGGCCTCCTCCCCGATCAGATGGCGCAGCGCGTTGCGCGCCACCACCTCGGCGAGCAGCAGCACCTCGACCACCCGCTCGGTGCTCATGTCGAGCTGGGCGGCAACCACGGCCAGCAGCCGGCGCGTTATGCGCTCGGCGGGCTCCACGCCGGGAAGAGCCCCGTCCACCGTGACCATCCGCGGTGGTCCCAGCGGAAACGCCATCCGGATGTCGGTCCCGTCCCCCGGCGCGAACTCCACCCTCGTGGCGATGCCCTCGATCATCGGCAAGCCGTAGCCGCGGGTGCTGTCGCTCGGCTCGAAGCCGTTGCGAATGCCCATGCCGTGGTCAACCACGCTCACGACGAGCTCGCTCTCGTCCGGCTCGATGGCCACCCATACGTCGCCGCCGCCCGCGTCGTAGGCGTGCTCGACCGCGTTGGCACAGGCCTCCGTGACGGCCAGCTCGGCGTCCTCGAGGGCCTCCGGCTCGGCCTGCACGGTCTCGCCCAGGGAGCGCAGGGCCTGGCGTACGAGCGGGATGCTGTCCTCGCGCGCGGGGACCTGCAGCCTGAGAGCCGGCTTCAAGATGCCGATCTTCACGTCGATGACTGTGTCGGCCTGAATGGGGGTGTCCATGGAGGTGTCTCCCGCGTGCACGCTCTCCTGAACGTGCCCGGAGCGCTCGCATGGCAGCTACCCGCGGCCCTCGGCATCAAACGCAGCACCATCTAGGGTCGGCACATGAGCTGGTGGCAAGACGCCGTCCTCTGGCTCTCACCGGTCTATCCCTCGCCCGGGGCCGACATGGGCTACGACGTGGCCGACTTCTGTGACATCGATCCGATGTTCGGTGACCTTGCCGCCTTTGACCGACTGCTCGCGGCAGCCCACGACCGTGGGCTCAGGCTCCTGATGGACCTCGTGCCCTGCCATTCCTCGATCGAGCACCCGTGGTTTCACCAGCGACCCGACTACTACGTGCGCGTCGATGGCCCCGAACTGCCGAACAATTGGCTTGCCACCTTCGGCGGCCCGCCTGAATCCGGAGAGTCGCGCAGCCAAGGGTCAGGAGCTGGAGCTGTGGGTCGACGCGAGCCACATCCACCTGTTCGAGCCAGACACCGGAGACAGCCTGACCGCGTAGGTTTCGGGCGGTGGCGCCACCCGACACCGTCGTAGGGGGTCATTGCCCCCACTGCCAGCTGCTCGTCGACGCCGGCGCCGGCATGCCGTGGCCCGAGGATCCGGTTCGCTGCCCCCACTGCCACCTGCTGATCGGCACGGGACGCGGATTGGCGGAGCCGTCGCGCGAGCCAGGTGCCAAGGGCACCGCCGCCGGCGTGTTCAGCCGCCAGGCCAAGCGCGAAGGCGCCGGTGACGATGCGGCGGCTCCCGAACGCGTGCTCGAGGCGATCCGGTCGGTGGCGCTGGCGCGCAGGGAGCAGCCCGACCGGTTGCTGATGGTGAACTACCAGCAAGCCGCCGCCGCCGATCCCGCCCTGCCACCGCTCGGTGATGTGTTCGCGGCCTTCGGCAGCTGGAAGGCGGCCCGCCGCGATGCGGCAGCTGGGCCGGAGTAGTCCCGTCGGCATGCGGGTAGGCACACCCCAATGACAGACGATTCAGACACCGAGAAGAAGAGCGACACGACGGCACCGCCCGGCGGCAAGACCCACGAGGCCACGACTCCTCCGGGCTCGGGCGACCGTGACGAGGATTCGATCAAGAAGAGCGAGGACGGCCTCGAGCAGGCCGGCGGGGGGCACTAGCCCCGCGCGCGCCCAAGGAGCCTGTTAGGGCGCCAGCCGCTCCACAACCCACTCGCCGACCGTGTGCCGGTAGCGCAGGCGGTCGTGGAGCCGGTTCGGCCTACCCTGCCAGAACTCGACGGTGTCGGGCTTCAGTCGCAGGCCGCCCCACCACGTTGGGCGCGGCACGTCGCCGGGATGCTCAGTGGCCGCGCGCTGGTAGAGCGCCTCCAGCTCCTCCCGGGAGTCGACCGGGGTCGACTGCGGGCTGACCGACGCCGCGATCTGCGAGCCGTGCGGGCGCGAGGCGAAGTACTCGTCGGAGGTCTGGTCGTCGACCGGCTCGACGGTGCCTTCCACGATCACCTGTCGCTGCAGCGCGATCCAGGGAAACAGAGCGGTCGCGCGCGGATTGGCGCCAAGCTCCTGGCCCTTGCGCGAGCGCAGGTTGGTGAAGAACGTCAGCCCGCGATCGTCGAGGCCCTTGAGCAGCACCGTGCGGGCGCTCGGCGCGCGGTCGACGTCGGCGGTGGCCAGCACCATGGCGTTCGGCTCGGCGATGTCGGACTGCACGGCCTCCTCGAGCCACCGCTCGAGCTGCACGAGCCAGGAGTCGGCCAGGTCCGCCCTGGCCAGGGTGTCGGCGCGGTAGGCGCGGCGCATCTCGGATAGGTCCCGCTCCTCCACGAGCTATCCGAAGAAGACCGCGGCGGTCTCGTACAGGGCGGGGTCCACGAGCTTTGGGTCGCGCAACGCCGCGTCGATCGAGACCTGTTCGATCTCGGTGCCCTTCAGCGCGACCATCGTGCCGAAGTGGCCGGCGCCCACGGCATCGGCGGCAGCCACTCCGAAGCGGGTGGCAAGCACGCGGTCGTACGCGGTTGGGGTGCCGCCCCGCTGGACGTGGCCGAGGATCGTCATCCGGCTCTCGTACCCGGTGCGCTCCTCGATCTGTCGCTCGAGCTCGACGGCCACGCCGCCGAGGCGCTCATGGCCGAAGGCGTCGGTCTGACCCGAGCCCGAAGGACCGCCACCGGCCGGCAGCGCACCTTCGGAGACCACGACGATCGAGAAGCTGCGGCCGTTGTCGTGACGGCGCTGGATATGGGCACACACGTCGGCGATGTCGTAGGGCCGCTCGGGGATCAGGATGGCGTCGGCTCCGCCCGCCATGCCGCTGTGCACGGCGATCCAGCCTGCGTGACGACCCATCACCTCGACGACCATCACGCGGTTGTGCGACTCCGCCGTGGTGTGCAGCCGGTCGATCGCATCCGTGGCGATCTGCACCGCGGTCTGGAAGCCGAACGTGTAGTCGGTTCCGTCGAGGTCGTTGTCGATCGTCTTCGGCACGCCCACGACCGGCACGCCGTGCTCGGCATTCAGCCGGCGGGCCACCCCGAGGGTGTCCTCCCCGCCGATGGGAATCAGGGCGTCCACTGCTTCGCGCTCGAGGGTGGCGAGCACCTGCTCGGGGCCGTCCTCGTCCTTGAACGGATTGGTCCGCGACGTGCCGAGGATGGTGCCGCCACGGTGCAGGATGCCCGATGTGGCCTCGTGGCCCAGCTCCATGGTGTTGCCGGCCATCACGCCCGCCCAGCCGTAGCGAAACCCGACGAACTCGAGGTCGTGGCGGGTCTCTCCGGTCCGCACAGCCGCCCGGATCACCGCGTTGAGGCCGGGGCAGTCGCCGCCGCCTGTGAGGATGCCGACCCTTGTCATGGCGCGAGCCTAGCTGCGCAGCGTCCGCTCCAGCCCCTCGGCCGCCTGGCCCGCAACCCGCTTGAACCCGATGGTCATCAGCGGGTCGAGCAGCTTCAGCGGACCGCGCAGCGACACGTCGGCGTCGTAGGTCACGCGACTGGCGGCGCCGGCCTGCTCGACCACGATCGTGTCGTCGCTCGAGAACAGCGGCTTGGTGCACTTGAGCCGGACCCGGTGGGGGCGCTCGTACTCGGTAATCTCATAGATCAGCTCCTGCTCCCTGCCGCCGATCTTGAAGTCGAGCGAGAACTTCGAGCCCACGCCGATCTCACCGCCGCGCTGCAGGTCACGGCCGCGCACGGCGCCCGGATCCCACTCGTCGGTGTTGGAGAAGCGGGCGAGGTAGTCGAAGGTGTCCGCCTGCGAGCGCGAGGAGGGCACGGTGTCCTTGTAGCGGGCCATGGGTGAGCTACGCGGCCGGGCGTCGGTGTGGATGAGGGGGCGAATGGTGCGCTGTGGCACCCAGGAGGGGTGATGGCCCGCCCAGATGACACGATCGCCCGACTCGCCGGTGGCGCACATGGCGTGGTCACCCGACGCGAGCTTGTGGATGCCGGCGTCACGGTCGACGAGATCAGGCACCGGCTGCGCGCAGGTTCGCTGATACGCGAATACCGCGGCGTCTACCGAGCCGGCCACCGCGCGCCGAACGCGGACGCCTCCTACCTTGCTGCGGTGCGGGCTTGCGGGTCGGCGGCGGTGCTCTCCGGCCTCGCGGCGGCATGGCAGTACGGGGCGGTGAAGGGGCAAGCGCCCGCGCCTGAGGTGGACGCCCCGGTGCGGCACTCGATCCGCGGCCTCGTATGCCACCGAGGCGCACAGGACCGGCACGATCGAACCGTCTGGCGCGGCATCCCACGGTCACCGTGGCGCGCGCGCTGGTCGAGATCGCCGGGCGGCTGGGGCCGGGCGACCTGGCCAGGGCCTGCCACGAGGCCGGGGTGTGCCACCGCACCACGCCGCGACAGGTGGAGGACGCGCTCTCACGGTGGCCGACGGCCCCAGGGGCTTCGAAGCTGCGGGCCGTGATGGCCGGGGACGCCAAGGTGAGCCTGTCCCGGCTTGAGTCCCGATTTTTGGAGCTGCTGCGCGCGCACCGGCTCGCGCTCCCGGAGTGCAACCGCGTGGCGGGCGGCCGGCGTGTGGACTGCCGCTGGCCCGAGGCCCGCCTCACGGTCGAGCTTGACTCCTTCGCCTTCCACAACACACGACGGGCATGGGAGCGCGACCATAGGCGCGAACGGGAGGCCTACGCGCGGGGCGACGCCTTCCGCCGTTACACGTGGGACGACGTCTTCGAAGCACCGAAAGCGATGCTCACCGAGCTGCGAGGCCTACTCCCTGGCTCAAACCGTGTCATCTGGGTGGGCCACCACGCCACCCAGGTGACTCGATCGATCGTCAGGCGCGGTTCGCCCGCTCCGCCAACAGCTGGGTGGCCTCGGGTGACGCCGGGCCGGACCCGTTGGCGCCGTGACCGTTGGCGGTGCCCAGACCGGCCGCGACCCTGGCGCCGAGGTCGGGCTCGATGCTTGCCCAGTAGGCCACCACGCGCTCCTTCATCTCCGCGGTCACATCGGCCCAGCTGGCGTGGCCGACGATGCCGTCCACGAGCGCCTGGCGGTTGTCGTCGCCCATCACCTCCTTGTAGAGGGTGCGCGCCTGGACGAAGTCGTCGTCCTCGGCGTGCTTGCGGTTGGCGTAGCGGCCGAGCTCGGCCGCCTCGACGTTCCAGCCGAGGTCGGCGCCCATCTCGGGTCCGGTGGCGACAGGGCCGCCCTTGCTGTTGGGCGCGTACACGGGCTGGTCACCGGCGTGCCGGTAGGCCATGTGCCCGTCCTTGTTGTACGAGCTCACCGGCGCGTGCGGCGCGTTGATCGGAAGCTGCTCGTGGTTGGCGCCCACGCGGTGCAGATGGGTGTCGTGGTAGGAGAACACGCGCCCCATCAACATCTTGTCCGGGCTGAGGCCGGTGCCCGGCACGAGGTTGGACGGCTTGAACGCGACCTGCTCGACCTCAGCGAAGAAGTTCTCCGGGTTGCGATTGAGCGTCAGGGTGCCCACCGGGATCAGCGGATAGTCCGACTTGGGCCAGACCTTCGTCAGGTCGAACGGGTTGAAGCGGTAGTCCGCGGCGTCCTCGAACGGCATGATCTGCACCGAAAGGGTCCACGAGGGGTGGTCGCCCTTGTCGATGGCCTGGATCAGGTCGCGGCGGTGGTAGTCCGGATCCTCATGGGCGAGCCGATCCGCGTCGGCCTCGGGCAGGTTCTCGATGCCCTGGTCGGTGCGGAAGTGGTACTTGACCCAAAAGCGCTCGCCGCCGGCGTTCTGCCACGAATAGGTGTGGCTGGAGAAGCCGTGCTGGTGACGCCAGGTGGCCGGGATGCCGCGCTCGGACATGAGGATGATCACCTGGTGGGCGCTCTCCGGCGACAGCGTCCAGAAGTCCCACTGCATCTCGTGGGAGTGCAGGCCAGTGTCAGGCAGCCGCTTCTGGGAGTGGATGAAGTCCTGGAACTTCGAGGGGTCGCGCACGAAGAAGACCGGCGTGTTGTTGCCGACCATGTCGAAGTTGCCCTGCTCGGTGTAGAACTTCATCGCGAAGCCGCGCGGGTCGCGCACGGTGTCGGCGAAGCCCTGCTCGCCGGCAACGGTGGAAAAGCGGAGGAAGAGCGGGGTCTCCTTGCCGGGCTGCAGGAAGTCGGCCTTCGTGAACTGGCTGACGTCCTCGGTCACCTGGAACACTCCGTGTGCCCCGCCGCCCTTGGCGTGCACGACCCGCTCGGGCACGCGCTCGCGGTTGAAGTGCTGCATCTTCTGCACGACATAGTGGTCGTGCAGCGCGATCGGCCCCTGCTCACCGACCGTGAGCGAGAACTCGTCACTCGTGGCGGCAATGCCCGAATCGGTGGTCGTGACCTTCTTCTGCTCGTCGCTCATCTCGCTCCGCTCCGTTGTGTCCCACAGGGTAGGCGGCGAATATAACAAGCGATTCAAAACAACACCTGGCTGATGATTGCTAGTTTCAGCGGGTCGTGAACATCGCCTTGGCCGACCCCGAGACCGCGCTTTCAAGCGCGCTGCGCGCACGTGGGCAGCGCGTGACGCCGCAGCGCCTCGCAATCGCTCGGGTCGTGCGTGAGCTGCACAC
>JBBPXW010000032.1:0-12098 GCA_038200525.1 Solirubrobacterales bacterium
GCGACTGCTGCCCCTGTACGACGCGCTTTCAGTGGCGCCACTTGCGGCCAGCACCAAGGCGGCCATGCGGCTGCTGGGCCATGAACTCGGCGGTCCGCGGCTTCCGCTCGTGGAGCCGGACCAGTCTGAGATCGCCACCATTCGTTCGGGGCTCGAGGCCGCCGGACTTCTCGAGAGGGTCTGAACATGAGCAACAACCTGCGCGTCCTGCCGCTTGGCGGCCTGGGCGAGATCGGCAAGAACATGACGGTGGTCGAGTACGGCGGTCGGATCGTGGTGGTGGACACGGGACTGCGGTTCCCGGCCCCGGACCAGCTCGGCATCGACCTCGTGCTGCCCGACTTCCAGTACCTGCGTGAACGCCAGTCAGACATCGAGGCGATCGTGCTCACCCACGGCCACGAGGACCACGTCGGTGCGCTGCCGTTTCTGCTGCGCCAGTTCGACGACTGGCCGCCAATCTACGGCGGGCCCCTCACCACCGCGATGGTGCGGTCAAAGCTCGACGAGCACAAGCTCAAGAACGTGCCGCTCGAGGAGGTGCGCCCCGGCGAGGAGATCGATGCCGGACCGTTCGTGATCGAGCCGATCAAGATGGCCCACTCGATCCCGGACATGTTCGCCTACGCGCTGACCTGCGAGCTCGGCACCACGCTGGTCACGGGCGACTACAAGTTCGATCAGACCCCGGTCGACGGGATTCCGGCCGACGTCGCGCGGCTGGCCGAGCTCGGCAGGGAGGGCATCCTGCTGCTCTGTGGCGACTCGACCAACGCCGACCGCGCCGGTTGGTCACTGTCGGAGTCGTCGGTGGGCCCGCACCTCGAAGAGGCGTTCGCCCGCTGCGACGGCCGCATCGTGGTCACGAGCTTTGCCTCCAACATCCACCGGGTCCAGCAGGTGGTCGACGCCGCCGAGGCGCTCGATCGCAAGGTGGTCCTCATCGGCCGCTCGATGCGCAAGAACGTGAACATCGGCCGCACCCTCGGCCATATCGAGGTGCCCGAGGGCATGCTGGTCGAGCCGAAGCAGATCAAGAGCTTCCCCGACCACAAGCTCGTGATCATCTCAACCGGAAGCCAGGGTGAGCCGCTGTCGGCGCTGCGCCGCATGGCGGCTGCTGACCATCCGCACGTCGATCTCCACAAGGGCGACACGGTGATCTTCTCCGCCACCCCGATCCCCGGCAACGAGCGAGCAGTCAACGAGACCGTCGACCGGCTGTACCTGCTCGGCGCCGACGTGATCACGCCGAAGGACGCCCCGATCCACGCTTCCGGCCACGGCTATGCCGAGGAGCTGAAGCTGATGCTCAACCTGACCAACCCCAAGTACGTGATGCCGGTGCACGGCGACCACAAGCGGATCCGCCTGCACGCCGGGCTCGCCGAGGCGGTAGGGGTGCCGCCGGACAACATCTTCAAGGGCGACAACGGGTTGCCGCTTGAGATCACGTCGAAGGGCGCCCGCTTTGCCCAGCGCGAGCACGCCGGCCTGATCTTCGTCGACGGCATGAACGTCGGCGACATCGAGAACGTGGCCCTGCGCGACCGCCGGATGCTCTCGGCGGACGGCATCTTCATCATCGTCGCAACCGTGTCCGGCCAGGACGGCCGCTCGGTGGCCGACCCCGAGGTGATCTTCCGCGGCGTGCCTTCCCAGACCGACGCCAAGAGCCTCGTCGGAGACCTGAAGAAGGCTGTCATCGACTCGCTAGCCCAGTCGGCCAAGGAGGGTGTGCGCGACATCTCGACCCTCCAGGCCGAGCTGCACGACGACCTGGCGGAGTTCGTCTACAAGCGGCTCAAGCGGCGGCCGATGGTGCTGCCGGTGGTGGTGGAGGTCTAGCGGGGCGCTCTGGCTGGCTTTTCGCCGGCTCGGGCATCTCGGTCCAGGCTCGTGGAATCCGCCGCGGGCGCCGGAAACGTCACGCGAAAGAGCGCGCCGCCGCCCTTGGCCTCGGAGAGGCCGACGGTGCCGCCGTGGGCTTCGCTGACAGAACGCACGATCGTCAACCCGAGGCCGCTGCCACCGGAGGAGCTGCGATCGCCTCCGGAGCGCGCGAAGCGCTCGAACACGCGCTCACGCCGGTCGGGCGTGACACCGGGACCGCGGTCGGCCACCTCGAGCGCGACGGTGCGGCCTTCGACGCGGACCGATGCAATCACTGGTGTGCCGTTCGGCGTGTGCAGGAATGCGTTCTCGATCAGGTTCAGGGCCAATCGGTGGAGGTCGTCGGCCGAGCCCTCGACCATCGCGGCGCCCGGCTCCGCGGGCAGGTCGAGCGAGAGCGGATGGCCATCTGAGATCGGCTCGGCCTCGGCGGCGGCGTCACGCACGGCGGCCGCCAGGTCCACCGGTCGTGGCTGGCTTCGGCGGCCGGCGTCGGCGCGGGCCAGCAGCCGCAGGTCGCCGACCAGCCTGCGCATGCGCCTCGACGAGCGCAGCGCCGAGCCCGCGATCTCCGCGGCGGCCTCACGATCACGGGGCCCCTCGGCCCGCTCGAGCTCGGACTCCAGCAGCTCGAGGTTGGCGAGAATGCTCGTGAGCGGGGTACGCAGCTCGTGGGAGGCGTCGGCCACGAACTCGCGTTGTCGCTCGAGCGATGCCTCTGTCTCGCCGCGGGCGGCGTTCAGCTCCCCGAGCATCTCGTCGAGCGTGGTGGCAAGCTCTGCCACCTCGTCGTCGGCGGCGGGCCGCGGCAGCGTTCGGCCGGGGTCGCGGGTCCGCGCAACCTCGCGGGCTGCGGTCGTGAGCTCGGCGATTGGCCGCATCGCCCGGCGCGCGACGGCGGCGCCGGCGAGGAAGGCCAGCCCGGTTCCGCCGAGCACGCCGAACAGGAAGAAGACGTGCAGGCGGTTGGCCGTGACATCGAGGCTGTCCCTCGCCTTTGCGTACTGGACGAAGGCAACGGCTCCGTCGATCGGGCTCGGCGAGAGCTTGAACCCGCCGGAGCGGTCGAGCGACCCGGCGAAGAGCGGTCGCGCCACCACGCGGAAGTCACCGACGTCGCGCACGCCCTCGACGGGCGCACCCAGCTCCGCCGGGCGTCCGGCCTCGGCGATCACGCGGCCGGAGCGGTCGACCACCCGGATCGAGGCGCCGCCGGCCGCCGCGGCGCGCAACGTCGCGTCCTGGGAGACCGCGAAGATGGGGTCACCGGCCAGGTTGCGCTGGATGCGGAGCCGCTCTTGGAGGTCTGACCCTGTCGCGCGTATGTCGTTGTCGAAGTTCGCGCGCAGGCGCTGCTCGGTGAAGCTGCCGACCACGAGCGCGAACAGCAGCAGGATCGCGAATGTGAGCCCCGCCGACACCACGGCGAGCTTCAGCCTGATCGGAAGCTTCAGCCGGGTCCGCTGAACGACCCCGGGCTCGCGCGCGCTCACGCGGGACGCACAACGTATCCGGTGCCGCGAATCGTGTGGAGCAGCCGCGGCTCGCCACCGGCCTCGAGCTTGCGCCGCAGATTGGACACGAACACGTCCACCGTGTTGGTCTCGGAGAAGGGGTGGTACTCCCACACCTCCTCGAGCAGCTTGTCGCGGGAGACCACAAGGCGCTCGTTTCGCATCAGGTGCTCGAGCAGCTCGAACTCGCGGCCGGTGAGCTCGATCTGGCGGTCACCGCGGAGGACCTCCCGCGTGTCCGGGTTGAGCCTCAAGTCACCCACCACCAGGGAGGCACTGCCGCGCGGCGGACGGCGACGCAGTAGGGCGCGCAGGCGGGCCAGCAGCTCCGTGCGCTCGAAGGGCTTGACGAGATAGTCGTCGGCGCCGGAGTCGAGCCCGTCCACGCGCGAGTCCACGGCGTCGCGTGCGGTGAGCATCAGGATCGGCACGTCCCCGGCGGCGCGCAGCCGCCTGCATACCTCGATGCCGTCGAGCTTCGGCAGACCCAGATCGAGCACCACCGCGTCCGGCTCGAACACGCCGGCCTCGTCCAGCGCGGCCACGCCGTCGCCGGCCACCCGCACCTCGTAGCCCTCCATGCCGAGCGAGCGGCGAAGAACGTCGGCGATGTCGCCGTCGTCCTCGACGACGAGCACCCTCGGTGAGCCGGCCATCCCCGTGATGGTAGGGAGGGCCGAAGGTTCTGACGTCGAATGGTGCAAGTCAGCAATGGCTCGCCGCGCACCCGCTCGCTCGAAACCCCGCAAACGTTCCAGGAAGGCTCCGGCCAGGGGCGCGTCGCTGCCCACGTTCGAGCAGCACCACCTCGACCTGATCGGCTTGGGGCTCGTGGCCTTTGCCGCCTTTCTCGCTTTCGTGCTCTACATGGGCGCCGCGGGCGGCCGCGCTGGATCTGCCGTCGAGGAGGGGCTGCGCTTCCTGGTCGGCGGGGCCGCGCTGCTGGCGCCGCCCGCTGTGTGTGCGGCGGGCGTGTTGCTGGTGCTGCGCCAGATGCTCCCGTCGGTGAAGCCCTTTCGCACCGGTGCGGTGTGCCTGCTGCTCGGGATCACGCTCGGCCTGGCAGCGGGCTCGCTCGGTCTCGGCCCGGGTGCCCACGCGCATGCGCCGCTGCTCGATCCCGAGTACGTGAGCGATCGCGGCGGCGCTCTGGGGGAGATGCTCTATGCAGGTTCCAGCGCGCTGTTCTCCGACTTGGGCTCCCACATCATCTTCGTCTTCCTGGGGGCCGGCGGGATCCTGCTCGTGACCGGCGCCTCGATCGCCGGGGTCGTCGCGTCGGCACGCGATGGTGTGAATGCGACCACGCAGGTGGTCAGGCGGTCGACCAGCGAGCTCACCCAGGTGCTGGCGCGCGAGCCGGCGACAGCGCGCACGCGCATGCCGGCTGCCGCCGGCCCACCCGAGCCCGAGGGCGTCGAGCCCGTCGTGCACGCGACCCACGTCGAGGCCCCCGCCCTCGATGCCGAATCCGACTTCCCCGACCTGTTCGGCCCCGACGACCCGGAGGCCGAGCCCGAGGAGGAGCCCACGCCGGAGTGGGGCGCAGACGTGGTCCCCGACGAGCCCGAGGTGGACGGCGAGGATGTCGCGGCCGAGCCCGGGGTGGTGGCAGAGTCAGAGCCCGACCAGCTTCCGCTCACCCCGATGGGCAACAAACGCACGGCAGTCACCGAGGCCGAGGACGTCGAGTACGCGCTGCCGCGGACCAACTACCTGACGCGCTCGAGCGCGAAGCCCAAGGTCAAGACCGGGGCCGAGGAGCGAATCGGCCAGCAGCTGGTCGAGGCGCTCAGCCACTTCGGCGTGGAGTCGAAGATCGTCGGCAGTGTGGCGGGCCCCCACGTCACCCGGTACGAGCTGCGCCTGGCGCCCGGGATCAAGATGTCGAAGGTGGCCAACATGCGCGACGACCTGGCCTACGCGCTGGCCGCCGACGACGTGCGCATCCTCGCCCCGATCCCCGGCAAGCGCGCCGTCGGAGTGGAGGTGCCAAACCGGGTGCGCAACATGGTGCACCTCGGCGACGTGGCCCAGGAGGCGCCCGAGGGCTGGTCGCCGCTCACGGTCTGGCTCGGCAAGGACATCGACGGCCGCGCGATCGGCATCGACCTGGCCTCCCAGCCCCACGTCCTCGTGGCCGGCACCACCGGCTCGGGCAAGTCCGGGTGCGTCAACGCCATGCTGTCCTCGATCCTGATGCGCGCCACCCCGAACGAGGTCCGCCTCGTGCTGGTGGACCCAAAGCAGGTCGAGCTCAACCTCTACGAGCACATCCCGCACCTGCTCACCCCGGTGATCACCAGCCCGCGGCTGGCGGCCAACGCGCTGCAGAACCTGATCAAGGAGATGGAGGAGCGCTACACGCTGATGAGCGGCGCGCGCACGCGCAAGCTCGAGGAGCTCAACCGCATGCGCGTGGCCGAGGGCGAGCAGCCGCTGCCCTACATCCTCTGCGTGATCGACGAGCTTGCGGACCTGATGATGGTCGCCCCGGGGGAGGTCGAGGACTCGATCATCCGCCTGGCCCAGAAGTCGCGCGCGGTCGGCATCCACCTCGTGCTGGCCACCCAGCGGCCGAGCGTGGACATCATCACGGGCATGATCAAGACCAACGTGCCGGCGCGGATCGCCTTCGCGGTGTCCTCGCAGACCGACTCGCGCGTGATCCTCGACCAGAACGGCGCCGAGTCGCTGCTGGGCAAGGGCGACATGCTCTTTCGGCCCGGATCGGGCACCAAGCTGTCGCGCATCCAGGGTGCGTTCACCACCGAGGAGGAGATCGAGAAGATCACCGGCCACTGGCGCAAGCAGGGCGAGCCGGAGCTCAAGGAGGAGATGCTCGAGGCGATCGAGGCGCCGGAGGAAGAGGACGCCCCCGGTGACTTCGACCCCGACGAGGACGATCTGCTCGCTGAGGCGATCAGGACCGTGGTGCAGATGGACACGGCGTCGACCTCGATGCTGCAACGGCGGCTGCGGGTGGGATACACGCGCGCGGGTCGCCTGATCGACATGCTCGAGCGTCGGATGGTGATCTCCGGCTACGAGGGGTCGAAGGCTCGCAAGGTGCTCATCACAGAGGCGGATCTGCCGCGCGTGATCGCCGCACTGGAGGAGCCGCCGGTGGGTGCCACAGGTCACGACGGGCCCTGAGTCCGGCAGAATGGACGGGAGCATGCCTCCCGTCGGAGAAACCCTGAGGGAAGCGCGAATGCGCCAAGGACTCGACATCGCCGATGTCGAGTCCCAGACCAAGATCCGCGCGAAGTACCTGCGGGCACTCGAGAACGAGGAGTGGGGGCTGCTGCCGGGGCCGACGTTTGTGCGGACGTTCCTTCGCACCTACGCCGAGGCGGTCGGCCTCGACCCCCACGCGCTCGTCGACGCCTACCGCGTCGCAGCAGATGACGTCGCCGAGCCCGAGCCTGCCGCCCGGACCGCGCCGCGGGCTCCCCGAGCACCGCGGCGTGACCACGGCGGCCGAGACCGCCCGCCAGGGCCGCCGCGTCCGCTCGCGCTGATCGGCGGAGCCGTCGTGGCGGTGCTCATACTCCTGCTCGCGCTTGGGCTGCTCGGGGGCAGCGACTCCCCGAGCGGCGGCGACCGCGCAGTCAAGAGCACTCCTACGCGCACCGCCAAGGCGAAGACCACCAAGCGCGCAGCTCCGAAGCCGGCATCCACCGGTGTGACGGTGCGGATCGCCCCGACGGTCCCGACCTACGCCTGCCTCGACTCCGGCGAGGGAACCGACCGGGTGTTCGAGGGCACGCTGTCGCAGGCCCGTACGTTCCGCAGTGCCAAGGAGCTGCGTGTGAACCTCGGCAAGCGCTCCGTGAAGCTCACGGCCAACGGCAAGCCGGTCACCGTCGCCCAGACCGCCGAGCCCTACGGCCTGCAGGTCACCAGGGCTGGCGCCACGGAGATCATCGACGGTCCCAGGCCCTGCGCGTGAGCGCCGGCGGCGGCGTGCGTGGCGCTGTGGTGGTCACCGGCACCGAGGTGCTCACCGGCCGTGTACAGGATCGCAACGGCCCCTGGCTCTCCGATCGGCTGCTCGAGCTGGGCATCGAGCATGTCCACACCACGATCTGTGGTGACAGGCCCGAGGACATGGCGGCCCAGCTGCGCTTCCTCGCCGGCGAGGGGATCGACCTGATCATCACGACTGGTGGGCTCGGCCCGACCGCCGACGATCTGACGCTCGAGGTGGTCGCCGGGTTCACGTCCCGGCCGCTCGCGCTCGACGACGCGCTCGAGCAGCGGATCGCGGACATCGTCGCTCCCTTGACGAGCAGGTGGCCGAACCTGGACCAGGAGGCGATCGCGGTGGCCACCCGCAAGCAGGCGATGGTGCCCGCCGGCGCTACGGTGCTCGAGCCGACCGGGACAGCTCCGGGAATGGTGGTGCCGGCGCTCGATCGGGAGGGGCCGACCGTCGTCGTGCTTCCCGGACCGCCCAACGAGCTGCAGGCGATGTGGCCGCAGGTCGCCGGGTCGCCCGCGTTCGCTGCGGTCGCCGCGCGGGCCGGCGACTGCGAGGAGTCGATGCTGCGCCTCTTTGGCATCCCTGAGTCAGAGATCGCGGCCACGCTGCGGGTCGCCGAGGAGGAGATCTCGGGCCTCGACGAGCTCGAGATCACCACCTGCCTGCGCCGGGGGGAGGTCGAGGTGGTCGTCCGGCGCGAACGCGGCGAGGAGCGGCCGTGGCGCGCGCTCAGCGATCTGATCGCCCGCCGCCACTCCGACACGCTGTTCTCCACCGACGGGTCTTCGGTGGACGACCAGGTGGCCGGCCTGCTGCTGCTGCAAGGCCATACCGTGGCCACCGCGGAGTCGTGCACCGGCGGGCTGATCGCGGCCCGGCTGACCCAGCGCCCCGGCTCCTCCGCGTATGTGACGGGTGCCACGGTGGCCTACGCGAACGCGGCGAAGGAGTCGCTCCTCGGCGTTGATCCGGGGCTGATCGAGCGTCACGGAGCCGTGTCTGACGAAGTAGCCGAGGCGATGGCCGCGGGCGCGCTCGAACGACACGGCGTCGACGTCGCGATCTCGGTCACCGGCGTCGCCGGTCCGGACGGTGGCAGCGAGGACAAGCCGGTTGGCACCGTGTGCTTCTGCGCCGCCCTCGCCGACGGCACCCGCCTGCCGTGGCGCCTGCAGATGCCCGGTAGCCGCGATGACATCCGCGACCGCTCGACGACGGTCGCGATGCACATGCTGCGGGTGCTGCTGGACGGCTGAGCACAGCTGTCACACGACCGTCACCCATGGCACCCTGAGCGTCCGATCCGCTTGCGATTCTTCTGCATACCCACTGGGGCTTCTTGCCCCAGTTTTGATGGGACCGGGACCTCCCTGGTCCCGATGACACTTCGAGGAGACACGCATGGGCATTGACAAGGACCAGGAGAAGGCCGCCAAGGCACGCGACGCCGCGCTGAACACGGCGATCACCCAGATCCAGCGCAACTTCGGCGAGGGATCGATCATGAAGATGGGCGACGACGCCTTCAAGGTCGCCGTCGAGGCCATCCCCACGGGTGCGCTGTCCCTGGACCTCGCGCTCGGCGTCGGGGGCATGCCGCGTGGCCGCATCGTGGAGCTGTTCGGGCCGGAGGCCTCCGGCAAGACCACGCTCGTCTACCACGTGCTTGCCGAGGCCCAGAAGAAGGGCGGAATCTGCGCCTTCATCGATGCCGAGCACGCGATGGACCCGATCTATGCCCGGCGCATCGGCGTCGACGTCGACGAGCTGCTGGTCTCCCAGCCCGATCACGGCGAGCAGGCGCTCGAGATCGCCGACCTCCTGATCCGCTCGGGCACGGTCGACGTGGTGGCCATCGACTCCGTCGCGGCGCTCACGCCCAAGGCGGAGCTCGAGGGGCAGATGGGCGACCAGTCGGTCGGCCTGCAGGCCCGCATGATGAGCCAAGCCATGCGCAAGATGGCAGGCAACCTCAACCGGGCCAACACGCTCTGCCTGCTCACCAACCAGATCCGCGAGAAGATCGGCGTGATGTTCGGCTGCTTCCACTACGACTCACGCGTGGTGCTGGCGGATGGGAGCACCGAGAAGATCGGCAAGATCGTCAATCAGCGGATGGCCGTCGAAGTCATGTCGATGGATCCAGAGACAGGTGAGATCGCTCCGCGTCGAGTCACTGAGTGGTACGACAATGGCGAGACCGACGAATGGCTGCAGTTCGAGGTCGAGGCCGGTGGAGGCTCCGGAAAGCGCAAGTTCGCCTGTACGCCGAACCACGTCATCTTCACGCCAGAAGGTGAGCGTCAG
This sequence comes from Solirubrobacterales bacterium, assembly GCA_038200525.1. Lineage (GTDB taxonomy): Bacteria > Actinomycetota > Thermoleophilia > Solirubrobacterales > Thermoleophilaceae > JAAYBF01. The sequence continues at coordinate 9,703 of JBBPXW010000032.1, forward strand.
GCATGGGAGATCGACGAAGGCGATGAGGTGCTTGTCGCCACGAAGCAGTACGCCCTGAGCGACGACCAGATGAAGCTGGTCATGGGAAGCCTGCTCGGCGATGGCTCGATGCGCTACGCCTCGGCTCACAACGCCAGCTTTCGAGTCGGCCACGGCGAGCGCCAGCGTGAGTACTGCGAGTGGAAGCAGTCGATGCTCGCGCCCTTCGCCCGCAAGATCGGGCCAACCGGCAAGGGGATGGGCTTCGACACGATCCCCATGCGCCAGTTCGCCGTTCTGCGCGATGCGGTCTATGCCACAGACGGACAGAAGCGGATAGACGACGAGCTGATCGAGCGCCTCGATGAGCGTGCGTTCGCCGCTTGGTACTGCGATGACGGAACATTCGGCGGCAGCTACGAGCGGTGGGGCCATGGCAAGGCCACGATCTGTGTCGCCGGGCTCCACGCGGAGGACCGCGAGCGAGTCGCGGTGCGCTGCGAGTCACTGGGCATGGGCCGACCCACTCTGAGTGGTCACAACCTGCTCTTCAGCGGTGAGCGTAGCCGCCGTTTTCAAGAAAGAATTGCGCCGTACGTTCATCCGTCGATGGAGTACAAGCTGCACCCGGATCTCCGAGGACGTTTCGCTTGGGATGCCTCGTTGGCGGGAGATTTCAAAACGGATCTCGCCAGTCGAACGTCCTTGAAGCCGGTGGGGATGAAGGTTCTGCGCAAGTACTCAAAGCCCGCTCCGCCACGTCAGCACGAGCGGCCGAGCAAGCGTCGCAAGTACGACCTGCAAGTCGAGGGCAATCACACCTATCTTGTCGACCACGTAGTGGTCCACAACTCCCCGGAGACCCAGCCGGGTGGCCGCGCGCTGAAGTTCTACTCGTCCCAGCGGCTCGACATCCGCCGGATCGAGACCCTCAAGGAGGGCACCGAGGCGGTCGGCAACAGGGTGCGCGTGAAAGTGGTCAAGAACAAGGTGGCGGCCCCGTTCCGCCAAGCCGAGTTCGACATCGAGTACGGCACGGGCATCTCCACCGCGGGCTGCATCATCGACCTCGGGATCGAGCACGACATCGTCACCAAGTCGGGATCCTTCTTCTCCTACGGCGACGAGCGGCTGGGCCAGGGGCGCAACAACGCCAAGGCCTACCTGCGTGAGCATCCCGAGCGGCTCAAGGAGATCGAGGACAAGATCTACAAGGCCATCGGGGGCGACGAGGCGGAGGTGGTGCCGGCCGGTGTCGATCCCGAGACCGGCGAGGTGATCTCGGCCATCGGCGAGGAGCGCGCGGCCTAGGTGGTCATCCGCGAATGCGTGCTTGTGGAATCGACCATCTAAGTGCCGTCCTGGTCCTCCGATCAGGAGACGTTCCTCGGCCAGGACCGTGAGCAGGAACGGGCGGTAAAGCTTGCCTACCTCGCCATCTCCACCCGTGAGCGAACGGTGTCTGAGGTTCGCGCATTCCTAGAGCGCAAGGAGCTAGACGAGTCGCTGATCGAGTACGCGCTCGCGGATCTGGTCGATTTGGGGGCGCTCGACGACGCCCGCTTCGCACGGCTGTTCACCGAGGATCGGCGCTCCATCGACCAGTGGGGGGTCGAGCGCATCGACCGGGCGCTGCGCCGACGCGGCGTTCCCGGCCCGCTGATCGAGGAAGCGCTTGCCGACGTCGACCACGACGACGAGCTGTCGGCGGCAGTCGAGCTGCTCGGGCAGAAGGTTGACCCGCCCGAGTCGGCCAAGGACCGCGATCGGGCCTGGAAGATCCTCGTACGCAAGGGCTATGAGCCCGAGCTGGCCTACGAAGCGGTCCGCGCCCACGCGGGCTGAGAGTTTCCAGCCGGATTTGCGCTGACCGGGAACGCGGCCTACTCTCAAGAGGAGCGGTCGTCGCGGCCGCCGTGAGCCATCGAACGAGCGCATTCTGCCCTTGGGCAGCTGACACCGATTCTTCCCGTGAACTTTGAGCCAAGTACCCTAACCCCCGCCCCGGAGGACCGGTAGGGCCCCACGACACGAGACTCGTATGCGCCCTAGCGCGCAGACGTCAGCGCCACGCTGGATCACGGCTGCAGCCGATCGCCCGGTCATCGGAAACGGGACAGCGTCGCTGCTCCCGAAGGAGGATCAAGCGTGGACATCGTGCTCATAGCGCTCGCAGCGGCGGCCGTGACGGCCGTGGTCGTGACGCTCCTGTTGCGGACCCGCGCGGGCGCCGTGGCGCTCGGACCGGGCCATCACGCCGGCAAGCGTGCGCGGACGCCGCGCGCGATCGGGCTGCCGGCGCCCGCTCCCGACGGCCGCGACCCTGACGCTGAGCCCCAGTCAGAGCTACGGGCCAGGCGCTCCGAGCTGGCGCGACTCGAGGAGCAAGTCCGTGCTCGCGAGGCCGCGCTGCAGGA
>JBBPXW010000033.1:0-7905 GCA_038200525.1 Solirubrobacterales bacterium
CAGCGCCGCTACGTGGAGTCGCTCTCCGCCTACGCGCGCCAGTTCCTCGGGCAGATGGACAAGCCGGACGTGGACTCGATCGAGGGCCTTTCGCCGGCCATCTCGATCGACCAGAAGACCACGTCACGAAACCCCCGGTCGACGGTCGGCACGGTCACCGAGATCTACGACTACCTGCGGCTGCTGTGGGCGCGAATCGGCCAGCCGCACTGATGCAACTGTGGCCGCCCGATCGCCGCCCAGTCGGCAGAGCAGATCGTCGATCAGATCATGACCTTCGACGAAGGCACCCGGTTCATGGTGCTGGCGCCGGTCATCCGCGGGCGCAAGGGCGAGTACGGAAAGCTGTTCGAGACCCTGCGCACCGAGGGCTTCACCCGGGTGAAGGTGAACGGCGAGCTGCGCCGGCTCGAGGAGTCGATCGAGCTCGACAAGCGCTACAAGCACGACATCTCGGTGGTCGTCGACCGGCTCGTCATGCGCCCCGACCTGCGCAAGCGGCTCACCGACTCGGTGGAGGCGGCCGTCGCCCAGGCCGACGGCCTGCTGGAGATCGAGATGGTCGAGTCCGGCGAAGTCACTACCTACTCCGAGCGCTTCGCCTGCCTGCATTGCGGCACCTCGATGCCCGAGCTCGAGCCGCGGATCTTCAGCTTCAACTCACCGCACGGCGCGTGTCCGCGCTGCACCGGCCTTGGGTCGCAGATGGAGATCGACCCCGATCTGATCGTGCCCGACGGTTCGCTGTCGCTGAACGAGGGGGCGATCCTGCCGTGGTCGATGACCAGCTCGAACTACTACGAGCAGATCACCAAGGCGATCGCCGACAAGTGGGAGATCGACCTCGACACGCCGTGGGAGGACCTCGGAGAGGGCGTCCGCGACACGTTCCTGTACGGCACAGACGGCGAACGCATCTACGTCAGCTACCGCAACCGCTACGGGCGCAAGCGCAGCTACATGGCGCGGTTCGAAGGCATCCTGCACAACCTCGAGCGGCGTTACCGCGAGACCGACTCCGACAGCCAGCGGGACAAGATCGAGGAGTACATGTCGGTGCGGCCGTGTCCGGACTGCCACGGGTCGCGCCTGCGGCCCGAAAGCCTCGCGGTCAAGCTGGGCGGGCTGGGGATCGACGAGGTCACGTCGATGTCGGCGCGGCGCACGATCGAGTGGTTCGACAACCTCGAGATGACCAAGACCGAGCGCGCGATCGCGCGGCTGATTCTCCGTGAGATCGAGGAGCGGCTGCGCTTCCTCGACAACGTCGGCGTCGGCTACCTGTCGCTCGAGCGCGCCGCCGCGACGCTGTCGGGCGGCGAGGCACAGCGGATTCGCCTCGCGACCCAGATCGGCTCGTCGCTGGTCGGCGTGCTCTACATCCTGGATGAGCCCTCGATCGGGCTGCATCAGCGCGACAACGAGCGCCTGATCGGCACGCTCGAGCGCCTCCGCGACCTGGGCAACACGGTGATCGTGGTCGAGCACGACGAGGGCACCATGCGCGCGGCCGATCACATCGTCGACATGGGCCCCGGCGCCGGCGAGCATGGCGGTCACGTGGTGGCCGAGGGCCCGATGGAGGACATCATCGCCACTTCCGACTCGCTCACGGGCCAGTTCCTCTCCGGCGAGCAGGAGATCCCGGTGCCCGCCAAGCGGCGCCGGCCCGCGGGCTACCTCGAGATCGAGGGGGCCTCGCAACACAACCTTCGCGGCGTGAACGCCAAGGTGCCGCTGGGCACGTTCACCGCCGTGACGGGCGTGTCCGGATCGGGCAAGTCGACGCTCGTGAACGAGGTGCTCTACAAGGCGGTCGCCAACAAGCTGCACCGGGCCAAGAAGCGGCCGGGCGCGCACAAGCGCGTCACGGGCCTCGATCAGGTCGACAAGATCATCAACATCGACCAGTCGCCGATCGGACGTACCCCGCGATCCAACCCGGCCACCTACATCGGGGTGTTCGACCACATTCGTGACCTCTTCTCACGGACGCAGGAGGCGAGAGCGCGCGGATACAAGCCCGGACGGTTCTCGTTCAACGTGAAGGGCGGCCGCTGCGAGGTCTGTAAGGGCGACGGTCAGATCAAGATCGAGATGCACTTCCTGCCCGACGTGTACGTGCCGTGCGAGCAGTGCGACGGCAAGCGCTACAACCGCGAGACCCTCGAGGTGCGGTTCAAGTCCAAGACGATCGCCGATGTGCTCGACATGACGGTCGAGGATGCCGTCGGCTTCTTCGAGCACATCCCGAAGATCGCGCGCAAGATGAAGGCCCTGCACGATGTCGGGCTCGACTACGTGAAGCTCGGCCAGCCCGCCACGACCTTGTCAGGTGGTGAGGCGCAGCGGGTCAAGCTCGCGTCGGAGCTGTCGAAGGTGGCCACCGGGCGAACGCTCTACATCCTCGACGAGCCAACCACAGGGTTGCATTTCGCGGATGTCCAGCGCCTCCTCGAGATGCTTCAGCGGCTGGTCGACTCCGGCAACACGGTGGTGGTGATCGAGCACAACCTCGACGTGATCAAGACCGCTGACCGGATCATCGACATGGGCCCCGAGGGTGGGGAGGAGGGGGGCCTCGTGATTGCGCAGGGCACGCCTGAGCAGGTGGCGGCCAAGCAGGGCTCCTACACGGGCCGGTTCCTCGCCCAGCTGGTCGCCCCGCGGAGGCAGAAGGCAGCGCGGCCGCCGCAGCGGGAGGTCGCGGCAGCGGCCTGAGTGCGCCCCGGTGGCCCGTAGGCGTGCGCGTGCGAAGCTCACGGCATGAATCGGTCCGAGGCGAAGCTGTGGCTGCAGAAGTGGCGCTGGCACGAGCGCAACGCGCTGCCCTGGAACCGCATGGCCATCCACCGCGCTCTGGCCGCCCGTGGTGCGTTCGCTCGCTGGCCGATCCAGGGGAACGTGCTCGAGATGCTCCGCGAGGGACGGCTCGAGGTCGGGGAGGGCACGCTGTTCGAGCCGCAGGTGTGGCTCACGGCACCCGACGATGCCCGCATCCGCATCGGTGCCGGTACGTTCCTGAACATCGGCTGCATGGTCGCCGCCGTCGACCTCGTCCAGATCGGCGACCACTGCATGTTCGCCAACGGCTGCTTCGTGACCGACGGCTCGCACCGCTTCGACGATCCCGACAAGCCCGTGCCCTGGCAGGGCTTCACGTCCAAGGGCCCGACGCGCATCGGCGACAACGTCTGGTGCGGGGCCCACGTCGTGATCACATCCGGCGTCACGATCGGGGACCGGTGCGTGATCGGCGCAAACAGCGTGGTCACCCAGGACCTCCCGCCGCGGTCCATCGCGGCGGGAGCCCCTGCGAAGGTGCTGCGCGAGATTCACTACGACTGAAGCGCTCAGCAGCTCACGATCAGGCTGAACGGCCGGTCCACCGCAGGTCCGCCGTTGCCGTCGGTGGTACGCACCCGCACGACGTTGCCGTCGGTGGCAAGGCCGGAGGTCGTGGCCTGGCCCCCCGCCGGCGGGCCCGCAGCGCTGGTGTCACCGACCGAGGCGACGCTCACGCAGCCCTGCACGTTGCCGCCGAAGGCCACCTGGTACTGGCCGGTGCTGGTGCGCACCGCTCTGGTCACGTTCTTGCCTCGCACGAACTGGCCCGCCGCGGTGACCACGGCGGAGTTGGCCAGCGAGCTGGCCGCCGGGACGGTGGCGAGGCGTGACTCCTTGACGGTAACGCCGCCGATCCCGTCCTTCTTGATGTCCTTCCCGGTGAGCGAGTAGTTCCTCACGTTCTTGCCCGATATGACGACCGCCGCGTAGGCGGAGCCGCCCATGGCCACAAACAGGGCGGTGCATGCGATTGCCAGTGCCGGTGACGGCACGAAGCGCCTGAGTCGATTCACGTTGAACTACCTCCTGGGTTCTCTTGGTTGAGGACTGTTTCGCCCTCAACCCGGGAAATCCCCGTAAGTAGTGTGCGCTGGGCACGCTCGAGCAGGAGCCCTCGCAGCCGCTCGCGCTCGTCGGGAGCCATCGTGTACCCGTGCTCGGGCTCGGGGTAGCGGCGGGCGCGGACGTCCTCGGCGTAGGCGCTGACGCCGTCGATCATGGCCTGGCGCACGTTGCCATAGCGTTTGACGAACCGGGCGGCGTGCCCGTCGTAGATGCCCAGGAGGTCGTGGAACACGAGCACCTGGCCGTCGGTCGCCGGCCCGGCGCCGATCCCGATCACCGGGATCCCGAGCCGCGGCATGAGCTCCTCGGTGAGATCACTGGGAATCGCCTCGAACACGATCGAGAAGCAGCCTGCCTCCTGGAGCGCCAGTGCGTCTTCTGCCACCTCGAGTGCCCGCTCGGCGGTGCGCCCCTGCGAGCGGTACCCGCCAAGCGCGGTGGCGGTCTGTGGCGTGAGGCCCACGTGGCCCATCACCGGGATGCCGGCATCGACGATCGCCTGGGCACGCAGGACCGAGCTGCCCCCGCGCTCGAGCTTGACTGCGTCGCAGCCGGCCTCTTTGACGAAGCGTTGCGCGGTGGACACGGCCTGCTCGTTTGAGACCTCGTAGGAGCCGAAGGGCAGGTCGCCCACGAGCATCGGGGTCTGCAGCCCGCGCCGCACGGCGGCGGCGAGCATCAACATCTCGTCGAGCGTGACCGGCACGGTGCTCGGGTAGCCGAGCACCGTCATGGCGCCGCTGTCGCCGACCAGGACGACGTCCACGCCGGCCTCCTCGGCCACCTGCGCGCTTGGAAAGTCGTAGGCGGTCACCATCGCGATCGGCTCTCCGAGCGCCTTCTTCTGTGCCAGGGTCGACAGGGTCACGGGCTTGCCCTTTGCGGCCGGAGCGGATGCGTGGGGGCGGGAGCTCATGCCGGCAGCTCCGAGACCGCAGGGGAGCTTCTTGGCAGGGATGCCAAATGGCTCGCGGCACCATCGACCGTGACGATGTCGTTGCCGGCATCCACGTGCACGACGCGCGGATCGTAGGTCTCGAGCTCGGCCTCGTCGTACTCGGCGTAGGAGACGACGATGACCTTGTCGCCGCTGTGCACCAGCCGCGCCGCGGCGCCGTTGACCTGCACGTCGCCCGACCCGCGGATGCCACGGATGGTGTAGGTCTCGAAGCGGGCGCCGTTGTCGATGTCGAGCACGTGCACCTGCTCGTGCTCGCGGATGTCGGCGGCCTCGAGCAGGTCGGGATCGATGGTGATCGAGCCGACGTAGTTGAGGTCGCTGCCGGTGAGCGTGGCACGGTGGATCTTGCTCTTGAGCATTGTCCGTCTCATTGTGGAGTCCCTCCAAGGACCGTGTTGTCGATCAGACGTGTCCGGCCCACCCGGGCCGCGAGTGCGAGAAGCGTCGAGCCGTTCACGCGGTCGACCGGGGAGAGATCGATCGCGGAGCGCAGCTCCAGGTACTCGGCCTTCACGCCCACGTGCTCGAGCTCGGCGCGGGCGGCAGCGAGCACGGGGGCCGCGTTGCGCTCGCCCGAGTCCACGACGGCGTCCGCGGCTGTGAGCGCGCGGCTGAGCGACAGCGCCTGCTCTCGCTCGGCCGGATCGAGGTGAGCGTTGCGCGAGCTCATGGCCAGGCCGTCGGGCTCGCGAACCGTGGGGCGCACCTCGATACGGACGGGCACGTCGAGGTCACGGGCCATGCGGGCGATCACGAGGGCCTGCTGGGCGTCCTTCTGGCCGAAGTAGGCGGCGTCTGGAGCGACCATGTTGAGCAGCTTGCATACGACCGTGGTCACGCCCGCGAAGTGCTGGGCGCCGCGACGTGTTGGATCGCCGTCGAGCACGTCGGTCAGGCCGCTCACCGAGACCTGTGTCGAGAAGCCCGCGGGATAGACCTCGTCGGACGTGGGAACGAAGAGCACGTCGACGCCGACGGCCTCGGCCAGGTCCACATCGCGGCGCTCGTCGCGGGGATAGGTGCCGAGATCCTCGGAGGGGCGGAACTGGGTGGGGTTGACGAACAGCGACACCACCAGCACGTCAGCGTCCTCGCGCGCCGCTCGCATGAGCGACAGGTGGCCCTCGTGAAAGGCGCCCATGGTGGGCACGAGGGCGACGGTGCGTCCGTCCCGCCGCTCGGTGGCCAGCACGGCTCGCAGCTCGGCGATGGTGCGAACGGTCCTCACGCGGGCACCCCCGCTGCGAGCACGCGACCGACCACGCTTACGCGATCGGGGGTACACGGAGGATTCGTGTGGATCGGGTCCATGGTCCTTCCGTTCCCGTGCGAGGGGTCCGGCAGGTGATCAGAAGAGAGTCGAGAGCGGGTCCACTCCGTCGCCGGTAGCGGCCTGCTGCCCCCAGGATACTCCGCTCCGTCGCAACCGCGGGTGAGCTGCATCACGCAGTGCCGGAGCGGTTCGTAGGCTACGTCCATGTCCCGTCCGGCTTCGGAACGTCGTGAACAGCTCGTGGCCCTGTACAGGGAGACGCGCGGCTGCACGAAGTGCCCGCTGCACGCCAGCCGTATTCAGGTGGTCTTCGGCGCGGGCAACGCGGACGCCGACCTGATGTTCGTGGGGGAGGCCCCGGGTGCCACCGAGGACGAGCAGGGCGTGCCGTTCGTAGGCCGTGCCGGAAACCTGCTGAACGAGCTGTTGGAAGAGCAGGGAGTCCAGCGCGACGACGTGTTCATCACCAACGTGCTGAAGAGCCGCCCTCCCGGGAATCGCGATCCACAGCCCGATGAGATCGAGGCCTGTCGGCCCTACCTGGAGCGTCAGGTCGAGCTGATCGAGCCGAAGGTGATCTGCACGCTCGGCAACTTCGCGACCAAGCTTCTCACGTGTTCGCCCCTTGGCATCACGAAGGTGCACGGTCAGCCACAGGAGCACCGGCTCGGGGCCCGTACGGTCACGCTGTTTCCGATCTTCCACCCCTCAGCCGGTCTGCGCACCCCGGCGGTGAAGGACCAACTCCGTTTGGACTTCGCCAAGCTTTCCGCGCTCCTGGCCGCGCCGGCGCCCGAGGGGCACGACGATGCGCCGCCTGCCGATCAGCTCGGCCTCTTCGGGTGACCACCGAGACCGAGGGTGCCGAGCAGACCGAGGCGCTCGGTGCCCAGCTCGCCGCGCGCCTGGGCCCCGGCGACGTTGTGGTGATCAGCGGCGAGCTCGGCAGCGGCAAGACCACGTTCGTTCGCGGCGCGTGCCGCGCGCTCGGCTTCGACGGCCCGGTCACGAGTCCGACCTTCACCATCGGCCACGTGCTCCCGGGAGAGGTCGAGATCGCCCACCTCGACCTCTATCGCATGGCGACGCTCGAGGGCGAGGACCCGGCTCTGCTCGACGACTACCTCACCGGGGAGCGCATCGGCTTCGTCGAGTGGCCGGCGGTCGGTGAAGGCGCGTTTGACCACGTCGCCGCCCGTGTGACGCTCGAGCATGCCGGCGGTGACCGCCGGCGGGTGACGGTCGACGCACCGTGAACGTTCTCGGCATCGACACGTCCACGGCTTCGAGCGTCGCGGCGGTGCTGCGCGACGACGGCGCCTCATTCGAGCGGCGCCCGCACACGACCGACCTGCTTGGTCCGCCGACGCACTCGCGTGATCTGCTGCCGGGCGCGGCCGTCGTGCTCGACGAGGCCTGCCTCGACTGGTCAGATCTCGACTGCGTGGCGGTCGGGATAGGCCCCGGCGCCTTCACCGGCCTGCGGATCGGGGTGTCCACCGCCCGGGCGCTCGCCTCCTCACACGCGCTGGCGCTGCGCCCGGTCTCCTCGCTCGCGGCGCTTGCCGCCGGCATCGAGGCTCCGCTGCGGCTCCCGCTGATCGACGCGCGCAGGGGGGAGGTCTTTGCCGCGCTCTACCAGGAGGAGCGCGAGCTGTGGCCCGCGTTCGCAGCCACGCCGGAGGCGCTCCTTAAACGGCTCCCCGACGCCCCGGGCACCCCGTTGGCAGCCGGAACGGGGTCGTTACGATTCAGTCAA
>JBBPXW010000034.1:0-6175 GCA_038200525.1 Solirubrobacterales bacterium
TCGAAGCCGGGCACCAGCCGCTTGTAGGAGTTCACCCACTGCGCGAACACGGAGCTCATCTCACGCGCGTGGCGCAGCTGGCCCGCGATGAATGCCTTGCCGACCCCGGACAGGTAGTACTGGTCGTCGGCGTCGTAGAACGCGTTGCGACCGTCCTTGAACAGCGACATATGGGTGTGCATGCCCGAGCCGTTCTCGCCGAACAGGGGCTTTGGCATGAACGTCGCATGCCAGCCGTACTTCATCGCGTACTCCTTGACCGTGATGCGGTAGGTCATGCAGTCGTCGGCCATCTTGAGCGCGGGCGAATAGCGCATGTCGATCTCATGCTGAGAGGGCCCGACCTCGTGGTGTGAGTACTCCACGTGCATGCCGAGCTCCTCGAGCGCGAGCACGGTCTCTCGGCGCACGTCGGAGCCTGCGTCGAGCGTGGTCAGATCGAAGTAGCCGCCCTCGTCGAGGATCTCGGGCTTACCGGACTCCGGGCGCGCGCTGCGAAAGAGGAAGTACTCGAGCTCGGGTCCGACGTTGAACGTGTCGAAGCCCATCTCCTCGGCGCGCTTGAGCACGCGCCGGAGCACGTGGCGGGGGTCCCCTTCATAAGGCTCGCGGTTGGGCGTCAGCACATCGCAGAACATGCGCGCGACGCCCGACTCCTCCGGCCGCCACGGCAGCGCCTGGAACGTCGAGACATCCGGCATCGCGATCATGTCGGACTCCTCGATCGCGTTGAACCCCGTGATCGACGAGCCGTCGAAGCCCATGCCGCCCTCGAGCGCGTCGTCCAGCTCGGCGGAGTTGATCGAGAAGCTCTTGAGCTGGCCGAGGATGTCGGTGAACCAGAGCCGGATGAAGCGGATGTCGCGCTCTTCGATGAGCGCTCGGACGTCCTCGGCGCTGGTGGGCTGGTCGGCCATGAGGACGGGGAGCCTAACGTCGCGAGACGGGTGCTAGGAGTACTCGTGCGCCCAGGTCTTCAAGGCTCGCACGGCCGGCTCGAGCGCCTGGCCCTTCTGCGTGAGCTCGTACTTGACGCACGAAGGCGAGTCGCAGTCCTGACGACGGGCCACGATGTTCTCCCCCTCGAGCTCCTTGAGACGCTCGGACAGCAGCCGGTCGGAGAGATCGGGCACGAGCTGACGAATCTCTGAGAACCGCACCGGGCCCTCGAGCATCACGATCAGGATGGCACCCGTCCAGCGCCTGCCGACGAGCTCGACTGCGCGGTGGTACAGGGAGCAGCAGGGAGACCGGGTCGTGTGGAGGGAATCAGCGGCCTCGCCCTCGGCCAGGACCACCGTTGCGGTGCCAGGAACCATTGCGGCCTCAACTGTAAACGACGATTCCGCGAGTGACCAGATCTATGCGACCTGGAGCAACCTGCCCTCTTCACCGGAGCCGTCGCGCGGCACGTCGCCCGCCCGCGTGACCAGGTTTGAGAACGAGTTCAGTGCCACGTGAGAGATCACCTCGAGGATCTGCTCGTCGGCCCATCCGGCCTCGCGGGCCTCCTCATGCTTATGCAGGGGCGGGCTGCCATCGACCTCGAGCAGAGCCTTGACGTAGCGCAGCAGCACCGCCTCGCGCTCGTCGTGGGAGTCGAACTCACGTGCCAGCGCGATCTCGTCGATCCCGAGACCGGCCTCGCGGCCCGACCGCTGCAGAGCAGCGATCGCGTAGTCGCTTCGCTGGTGCTCAGCCACCGCGAGGGCGATGCGCTGCTGGGTCGGCAAGGGCAGGGTGCCGTTGCGAAGCTCCGACCGAAACAGGGCATAGCCACGCAGCGCGGCGGGCGCACCGGCAAGCACGCCGACGATGTTCGAGAGCTGCCCGCCGCCGGAGAGAGCGCCTTTGAGCACTGGGAGGCTGCGCTCCGGCGCGGTCAGATCGTCGTGAACCTGGAACCTGCTCTCCTTGGTCTTCATGGGCCGCTTCCTTCTTCGTTCCGATGCGAGCTAGTAGAAGGCATACGCACGACAGGGCCCGCGAGGATCTCTTGCGAAGATCGGCTACGCGCCCGAATGGCGCCGCTCCGGCTAGAGACTCTGCGCGCTGGCGGTGGCCACCGCCATGAAGACCAGGAAGAGACCGAGCAGGAAGGCCCACATCACGAGGCGGTCCGGGCGCGCGCGCAGCTGGCTGCGCGTGGCCGACTCGCGCCGGCGCGGAGGCGTCGGATGCCCCGTGATCCGCACGGTGCGTCGCTCCGCGAGCGTCACTGGCGTGTAGGGCTCGTACTCGTCGTCCGGCGACAGGCGCGCAGCGGCTGCTTGGGGCATTCGCTCTCTTTCTCTATGCCTGCGGGGTTAGCTGTCGGGCTCGCGCTGAAAGAGCTGCGCTGGGTCTCTGGACCGTTCGCCCCCGGCCTCTCGGCCTGTGGTTCCCCCACGCCCCGATCGGGGCTTTGGCGTGAACGGCGAGCACTGTACCAAGACGCCCGGAAGGCACGGGCCGACTTCGCGGCCGCCGGGTCGGTCTAGCGGCCGGCGACCTTGGAGAGGTAGCTTGCGACGTGCTCGGCGTCGGCGCCATTGACCAGGTTCGCAGGCATCCGCTTTTCGCCGGTGCCACCGATCTTGATGGCGCTGAGCACCCGCTTCTTGGACACCTCGCCGATCCTGTCGAGGTTGGGTCCGGTGACCCCTCGGGCGTTCACCGCCTTGAGGGTGTGACAGCTGGCACAGCGCTCGCGAAACAGCAGCTTGCCCTCGGCGTCGGTCTTGCTGAGCGATGCCGTCTGGAGGTCTCCCGCGCCGCCCTGAGCCTGTCCCCGGTTGGCGAGCACGAGCCCGGGCACGACAACCCCAAGCCCGAGGAAGGCGATCGGAACGAGCACAGTGAAGGCCCGGCTCCCTTTGGTGAGGTATGCCTCGCGCGCGGCGCCCGGACCACCCGAGAAGGCGACGAATATGACGGCGACGCCGATCAGAACGAAGGGAATGAGGACGATTAGGATCGACATGCGGCGGTGATCCTATTGGACCGGCACGACGGGGCGCGGCAACCCTAGGCGGAGTCGAGCTGGGTCGCTCCGGCGTACACGTTGAAGGAGCCGCCGCGCACGAAGCCGCACATGAGCAGGTCGTGCTCCTGTGCGAGGCTCACCGCCAACGAGGTGGGCGCACCGACGGCCACGATGCCCCCGAGCCCGGCCATCACGGCCTTCTGCACGAGCTCGAACCCGATCCGGCCACTGAGGCAGGCCACCGTGGCGGTCCGGCAGAGCGCGCCCGCAAGCGCGAGAGAGCCGATCGCCTTGTCCATCGCGTTGTGGCGCCCGACGTCCTCGCGGAGCACGAGCGGCTCAGGGCCCTCGCCACCAAACAGCGCGGTCGCGTGGATGCCCCCGGTTCGGTCGAATGCCTTCTGAACCGCCCGTGCGCGGGCGGGCAGGTCGAGCACGCGATCGACCCCGAGGGCGACCCGCGCGAGCGGCCGGTCGGGAAGCGCGAGGTGCACCTGCTCGAGCGCACCCTTTCCACACACGCCACAAGACGACGTCATGTGAAACCGGCGCTCGTCGAAAGGATCGCGCCGGAGTCCGGCCGGCGTCACGACCTCCACGATGTTTGCCTCGAGCTCCCGGTTGGGGCCGACCGAGACGACCTCGTCGGCTCCGCCGATCAGGCCTTCGCCGATCAGAAACCCGACGGCGAGCTCCTCATCGTGGCCCGGGGTGCGCATGGTGACCGCCAGCGCCCGCCCGTCGACCCGGATCTCGAGCGGCTCCTCGATCGCCACCTCGTCGCGCACCGTCTCGCGGCGGCCCTCGGCTACCCGCTCGATCCATGTGAGCGCCACTCCGGAGTCGATCGCCTCGGGCATCGAGCAGAGGCTACGCGGGCGCGATCCGGTGCACAGCGATAGAAGGGCCCCGCCGAGGCGAGGCCCTTCCGTAGCCGGTCTGTAAGCCGGATCTTGTCGTGGACAGTCATCCATCTGCCCCGTGGGGCGGACCTCTCGACCCTGCGGCCTACCTGGGACTCTGCGAGCAGCGTCAACGCCCCTGCTTGGCCTTGCACCGGGTGGGGTTTGCCTGGCCGCCGTGTCACCACGACGCCGGTGCGCTCTTACCGCACCATTTCAACCTTGCCGCGCCGCGAGCGAAGCCCGCAGCGGAGGCGGTGTGTTTCTGTGGCACTGGCCCGCGGGTTTCCCCGGGTCGGGTTTCCCGACCACCCTGCCCTTCGGTGTCCGGACTTTCCTCGAACGCCGGTTTTCTCTCCGACGCCCGCGACTGCCTGACCGGCTTGGCGATCGTAGCCAGGATCCACCTGGACCTGCAGGCGCCACATGAGCAGCTACGAGAGCCGGGAACCGCAACCGCCGCAGTGCCCGGTGCCGCCCATCTGAGCGGCACAGACCGGGCATACGGCCCGTCCGGCGACGGCGAGGCCCTCCCATACGCTGTCGAGTCGCCTCTCCAGCGTGAGCCTGCCGTCGTCGGGGGAGCCCGTGGAACGGCTCCTCACGTCGTCCTCGGTCGTGCGCACGCACGGCGCGCTGCGTTCCCGACGCCCCGACGGGGCTTGGCTCTCGGTCCTGCGAGCAGGGAGCGTGCGCGACGCGGTGGTCATGAGACCCTCCTCAGAACGCCGACCACCCTGCCGAGCACGGTGACCTCGGCGCTGAGTATCGGCTCGAGCGCGTCGTTCTCGGGCTGCAGCCGGACGTGGTCCTTCTCGCGATAGAAGCGCTTGACCGTGGCCTCCGCCTCGCCGACCATCGCGACCACGATCTCGCCGTCGCTCGCCGTGTCCTGCGAATGGACGACCACGTGATCGCCATCGTGGATGCCGGCCTTGATCATCGAGTCACCGGTGATCGTGAGGATGAACTCCCCCCTGTCGCCGCCCGCGAGGTCGGGGATCTGCACGTACTCCTCGATGTTCTCCTCGGCGAGCACCGGCTCGCCCGCCGCTACCCGGCCGACCACGGGAAGCGCTCCACCCGCGGCGGTGCTGATCCCGGTCTTCACCCGCTTGGCCTTGTCCACAAGCAGCTCGATCGCGCGGGGCTTGCTCGGGTCCCGACGCAGGATCCCCGCCTTCTCCAGGTTGGCCAGATGCGCATGCACGGTCGACGAGGACGTCAAGCCGATCGCCTTTCCGATGTCCCGCACGGTCGGCGGGTAGCCGTACTTGGCGGAGTAGCGCCCGATGAAGTCGAAGATCTCCTGCTGACGCTTGGTCAGGTTCAGCTCGGCCATCTGGCACCTCTTCCGGTGGCGGTTTCTGACGCTCTCTCGAACATACGTTCGTAGAATAGCTCCATGTCGGACGGAAAGGGGCGCCGCGCCCGGCACCGCTATGATCGGCGCCCGCTAGCGCCTGTGGCGGAATTGGTAGACGCGCAAGGTTGAGGGCCTTGTGGCCTGAATGGGCCGTGGGGGTTCGAGTCCCCCTGGGCGCACTGGAAGCCCCCGGCGAGCCGGGGGCTTTCCTGTTTAAACGCCGGCGCCCGCGCGCCCTCTGAGAGAGCTAGACCTTCAGCAGGACGAGCACGTTCACGACGAACAGCACGGCGAACGCGATCGTCCACCGATTCAGGTTGCGCTCGACCAGCGAGCCGCCACCGAGCGGGCCGGAGCCGCCGCCGACGCCGAAGGCACCGGACAGGCCGGTGTCCTTGCCCGAGTGCAGGAGCACGAGCACGATCAGGACGATCGAGAGGACGACCTGGACGCCGCTGAGGATCGCTTCCATGGCTGCGCAGGCTAGCGGAGGCGATCAGGCTCGCGGGGCCCTGGCTGCGAGCTCATCGATGCGCTTGAGGATCTCGATGGCCTCGCCCCGCAGCTCGCGGTCGATGGCCCGGTGATCATCGCGCGAGAGCTTTCCCATCTCGAGATCGAGCTCGGCATCGCGGATCTCGCGGTACTTGGCCTCCTTGGCGGCCTCGAGCTCCGCGTGGGCGCCGGACTCGACCTGGGCGTCTGACTCCCGGTAGACGAGCGGCCAGACCACGACGACCGCAACCACGACGGCGAGGACGATGAGCGCAAGGCCGTACTCCACGCGATCAGCCTAGATGCGTGGTTCCACGACTGCGGGCGTGTACGGCGGCTGGGTAGGCGGGTTGTTCGGTCGCGCTCGTGACGTCGTTGTCACACTTTCCGGGCCGAGTGATGACTTGACGCCGCATACCGACGTCAAGTCGTGACTCGTCACCGCCA
>JBBPXW010000035.1:0-2015 GCA_038200525.1 Solirubrobacterales bacterium
ACGTGCCGTCAGGGCAAGCCGCTGCCCAACCTCGCCGTGCAGCGGATCGGAGCACAGCGGATCGATGGGGCGCCCCAGCGCGCTCAGTACGCCATCACGCTGATCAACCGCGGCAGCGCAGCCGCACCGGCGTCCACCTTCAAGCTCCTCGCCGACGGCTCCACCGTGGGCCGGGCCGCGGTGCCGGCGCTGGCAGTCGGTCAGACCGCCGAGGTGCTGCTCACCGCGCCGACGTGCTCGGTCAACATCACCGCCGAGGCAGACCCCGGCCTGCTGGTCAGGGAGTCCGACGAGACCGACAACTCGCGCACCGCGGCCTGCCCTATCGGGTAAGAGCCCTCACGTCGCGCCTGAAAGCCGCCGATACGATCCTGCGGTGAGCGAGGGCGACCACACCAACGCCCCGGTCAAGGTCGGGCGGGACCTGCCCGTCGGGGGCCAGGCCGTGCTCGAGGGCGTGATGATGCGCGGCGTCTCCTCGTGGGCCGTGGCCGTCCGCAAGCCAACCGCCGAGGACCTGGCGGGGGGTGAGCTCGACGCCGAGAAGGGCGCGCACGGTGACATCGAGGTGGTCTCCGCGCCACTTCGCTCCTATGCGCGCAGCCACCGCTGGGCCCGCCTGCCGCTGGTGCGTGGCGTGGTCGCGCTCGGCGAGTCGATGAAGCTCGGCTTCAAGGCCCTGGGAATCTCCGCGAACGCCCAGGTGCCGCCCGACGAACAGGGCGAGGCCAAGGAGATCGGGGGCGGCACGTGGGCGGGAACCGTCGCCTTCGCGATGGTGTTCGCCATCGGCCTCTTCTTCCTGCTGCCGGCCGGGCTGACCAACATCTTCGCCGACTCGATCCCCAACGGCGTGCTGTTCGTGGTGATCGAGAAGCTCGTGCGCCTCTCGATCTTCCTCGTCTACATCGGGTTGATCTCGCGCCTGCACCATCTGCAGCGGGTGTTCGAGTATCACGGGGCCGAGCACAAGACGATCTCGTGCTACGAGGCCGGCCTGGACCTCACGCCGGAGAATGCAACGGGCTTCTCCCGGTTGCACCCGCGCTGTGGCACGAGCTTCCTGCTGATCGTGATGGTCGTTGCAGTATTCGTGTTCGCGCCCTTCGGCAAGCTCGAGTGGCAGTGGCTGTTCGCCTCGCGGATCATCGGGATCCCGCTGGTGGCGGGCATCGCCTTCGAGGTGATCAAGTGGTTCGGGCGGAACCGCTCGAAACGGTGGGCGCAAGTGCTGATGTGGCCCGGCCTGCAGCTGCAGCTCTTGACCACGCGCGAGCCCGACCTGTCCCAGCTCGCCGTGGCCATCGCTGCGCTCGACGCCGTGCTCGCGGTCGAGGATCCCGCGGACGTGACCGAGTCGGAACGGACGCTCATGGAGGTTGGGGCCTGACGGGCTGGTCGAGCCGTCGGTGGCGTCGGACCCCGCATAGGCACGCTTCTATGTGGACCCCTCGAACATCTTCTTGCTAATCGAACTGGCGGCCGCTAGCTTCCCTGCCGTCGCCACTGATCGAGCCATGACAAGCCGGGGAGTCGAGATCGATGTCCTCCAGTCCACCGCGCTTGCCGCCACCCGTGCGGCCGCCCTGGCCTGCCAGGACTGGATCGGGCGGGGGCGCCCGAAGGACGCGGACGCTGCAGCCACCGAGGCCATGCGTGCCGCGCTCGCATCGGCTCCCGGATCGGGCACGGTCGTCATCGGCGAGGGCGAGAAGGACGAGGCGCCGATGCTGTACGAGGGCGAGGGTGTCGGGCTCTATAAAGCGCCGGCCTTCGACATCGCCGTCGACCCGCTCGAGGGCACGGACCTCTGCGCGAACGGGCTGCCCGGCGCGCTGACCACGATCGCCTTCGCCGAGCGCGACGCCATGGCTGCGCTTGGGCGGGCCTTCTACATGGACAAGCTCGTCGGTTCGGCCGCGCTGCGGGGGGTGCTGGACATCGCCGGCACCCCGGAATCCAACGTCGCCGCCGCGGCCGAGGCACTCGGCAAGCCGGTCGAGGCCCTGCGCGTG
>JBBPXW010000036.1:0-6608 GCA_038200525.1 Solirubrobacterales bacterium
CGAGGGGCCCGCTTAGGCGGGCCCCTCGTCGTTTCGGTACCGTCGCGGGGGTGTCCGCCGACCTTCCGCAAGACCGCAGAGTCGCCCCTTCGATCCTCGCCGCCGATTTCTCGCGGCTCGGTGACCAGGTGCAGACGGTGTTGGATGCCGGCGCGCGGGTCATCCATGTGGACGTGATGGACGGGCACTTCGTGCCCCCCATCTCCATCGGCGCGGCAGTGACGGCGTCGATCCAGGAGCGAGTGCGCGCGGCTAACGGATTCCTGGACGTCCATCTGATGATCGAGAACCCCGAGCGCCACGTGGCCGAGTTCGCCGAGGCCGGTGCCGACTCGATCGCGGTGCACGTCGAGGCGACTCCCCACATCCACTTCGCGCTCCAGGCGGTGCGCGAGGCCGGATGCCACGCAGGGCTGGCGCTGAACCCGGGAACTCCTCTCAGCGCTGTCGACTCGCTCCACGGGTCCTTCGACTTCCTGCTCTGCATGACCGTGAACCCCGGCTGGGGCGGTCAGAAGTGGATCCCGGGCTCAGAGGACCGGGTGGCCGCCCTGCGGTCCGTCCTGCCCTCCGATGTCCCGATCGAGGTGGACGGGGGCGTGGACGCCGATACCGCAGGGCCGGCCGCCGCGGCCGGTGCGGGACTGTTCGTGGCGGGATCCTCGGTGTTCGGCTCAGACGATCCGGCGTCCGCCTACGCCGAGCTCGTAGCCGCCGCGCAGGCCGTCTGACCGAGGCGCCGTCGATCCGCTGATAGTCGAGCTGCTGGCCTGCCCGCTCTGCGGTGCGTCGTTGGCCGCCGCGGGCGGCGCGTTGCGGTGCGAGCGAGGGCACAGCTTCGATGTCGCCCGCCAGGGCTATGCGAGCCTTGTCGACGGCAAGCGCGGGGCCGAGGGCGACGACGCCGCGATGGTGGCCGCCCGCGACACGTTCCTGACAGCCGGCTGGTACCGACCGATCGCCGACGCGGTGGCGCAGGCGACCGAGACCGTGGCCGCCGCGGGCGCCGTCGTCGATGTGGGCAGCGGCACCGGGTGGTACCTGTCAGCCGTGCTCGACGCAAATTTGGCGCGCAATGGACTGGCGCTCGACGCGTCGAAGTTCGCCGCTCGACGCGCCGCCCGCTGCCATCCACGCGCGGGGGCGGTGGTCTGCGACGCCTGGCGGGGCCTGCCGGTTCGCGACGGCTCCGCGGCCGTCGTGCTCGACGTCTTCGCTCCCCGCAACGGAGCCGAGATGGCACGTGTGCTCGCACCCGGCGGCGCTCTGCTGGTGGTGATACCCACCTCGCGTCACCTGGCCGAGCTCGCGCGACCGCTCGGGCTGCTGGCGGTCGACCCCCGCAAGGAGGAGCGCCTCGATGCGGAGCTCTCGCCGCACTTCGGCTGCGACGCCCGGGAGGAGGTCTCGTTCACCCTCTCGCTCGACCGGTCGGCGACGGCCGCGCTGGTGGCCATGGGACCGTCTGCGCGCCACCGCGAGCCCGGGTCGACGCGCGCCCGGATCGCGGCGCTGCCGGCCCCGATCGAGGTGTCCGTGTCCGTACTCGTCTCGCGCTGGAGCGTCTAGCGGCGCTTGCGCTTGCGCGACGAGCGCTGGCGCGGCGACTGCTCGGGCTCGCCCTCGCCGGCCGCGCCCGCAGGCTCCGGCGGGGCCTGTGGTTGGTCGGTGGGCTCCTCGGACAACCCGCGGATCTGCGCCGCCGTTGGCCATGGGATCGCCTCCCCCGTGTCCCACGCCGGGCCGCGCCCGTTGGGCCAGCGGCCGAGGAGCAGCAACCCGAGGGCCATGACCCAGAAGAGCTGGATGAAGTTGCCGCCGCCGGGAAGCAGTGGCAGGATCAGCAGCGCCCCGGCGATGATCCCGATGATGCCCATGAAACGGCTGAACAGCCCGGCGCGCATCGCGTTCACGCTGACGAGCACGTAGGAGAGCGCGAGGCAGAGCGTGCCGATGGACGCGACGATGCCGCTCGCTGGGCTGCGATCGTCGATCAGGGCCTTGGCCCGCTTCGTGGTCTGCGCTCCGCCGTCGAGGAAGGTGTTGGCGATCGAGGCGAGCTCGATCTGGGTGAGGATCCCCCCGATCGTGAGCAGCACGGGCGCCGCGATCAGCAGCGGCCATAGGAAGCGCAGCCCCTCGGGGCGACGGGCCACGATCGCCTTGACCATGTAGTAGAAGACGGCCGCCAGGAAGAAGTAGCCGACGGCCTGGCAGGCCAGGCTGACGAGGAAGCCGCCCTGGTGGTCGTCGATCCGCATCAGCGCCTCGCGCTCGTTGCCCGCTCCGCCACCGACCACAAGCAGCTGGACGAAGAACGACGCAAGCGTGAGCAGTCCGGCCGCGAAGGCCGCCAGCGCAAAGCGCGGACCGTTCTCCGCCTCCCAGGCGAGCTGTTCGGAGTTTCCCACCGAGGCGATGCCTAGAGGCCCGAAACCGGCTCGTCGGCATCGGGCCTGCGCGGTGGCGGCGCGGTGCCCGTCGAGGTGCGGGGCGGGTAGTACTCGTGGTCCTCGGGCTCCGCGATTTTCGAGATCCGCTCTCCGACTGCCAGCACGAGGTTGAGAGCGGGCGCGGCGATCCGGATGAGGGTCTCGACCCGCTCGCGCGTACGAAGCTGGTCTGGGGTCAGCGGAGCCACGAACGACGATCGTATCCACCTCGGGCCCGGTCCCTATGATCGAGGCATGTCTTCAGAAGATCCATTCGGCGGCCTGTTCGGAGATCCCGAGGAGCTGCGCAAGCGCATGGCCGAGCTCGCCGATCAGATGCAGGGTGCCCAGAAGGTGGCCTGGGCCGACAACGCGATCAAGCTGGCGGCGGACATGACGGTTGCCGGCGTCTCGCGCCTGAACCTCCAGGGCAACACCGAGCAGCAGGCCGAGGAGCTGCGCGCTGCCATGACCCGTCTCTTCCCGGAGGCGGTCGCGCTCGTTCGCGAGGCCCGCGAGGGCTTCGGCGCCTAGGGGCCTGCAGCCCGTGGCCGCGCCCGCCCGGACCGACTCGGACTTCGCAGCCGGCGACGGCCGTTGCGCGGCCTGGCTCTACCTGCCCGAGGCCGATGGCCCGCATCCCTGCGTGGTCATGGCCCACGGCTTCAGCGCGACCCGCGAGCAGCGCCTCGACGCCTACGCAGAGCGCTTTGCAGCAGCAGGCATGGCGGTGCTGCTGTTCGACTACCGGCACTTCGGCGCGAGTCCAGGCGAGCCGCGGCAGCTGCTCTCGATACGCCGCCAGCTCGAGGACTGGCGGGCCGGGGTTGCTCACGCGCGCAACCTGCCGCGTGTCGATCCCAAGCGCGTGGCCATCTGGGGCTCGTCGTTCAGTGGCGGCCACGTGATCGCGGTCGCTGCCGCCGATCCGGCCATCGCCGCCGTGGTCTCCCAGGCACCGTTCACCGACGGCCTCTCGAGCATCAGGGCGGGCGGCGTCGCGCCGGCACTGCGGCTGACCGCCGCGGGCCTCCGTGACGGCCTCGCCGTGGTGATGGGGCGCGATCCGGTCTACCTGCCCGCCGTCGGCCCGGCCGGGACCACCGCGGTCATGACCGCGCCCGACGCCGAGCTCGGCTTTGCCAAGATCAATCCCGAGAGGAGCAATTGGGTCAACCGGGTAGCGGGCCGGATCGCGCTCACGGTTGGTGCCTACCGGCCCTATTCGAAGTTCTCCCGCCTGCGCCAGCCTGTGCTCGTGCAGGTGTGCGATGCCGACACCACCACACCCGCCGCGCCGTCGGTCAAGGCCGCTTCCGCCAGCCCGAACGCCGAGCTCAAGCGCTACCCGATCGGCCACTTCGAGATCTACGTCGACCCGCAGTTCGAGACCACGGTTGCCGACCAGCTCGACTTCCTCGTGCGCAATCTGGTTGGCGGCAAGGTGCCTCTCCCAGCCGCTGCCGCCTAGCCGGGGTAAGCAGCCTCCGCCGGCCGGTCACGCCCTGCCCTCTCCGCGGCCTTGTCCTCCTTGCCCCGGGCGATGATCTCCTTGAAGCTGCGCACGCGAAAGATGAAGAACAGCGCGACGAACCCGACGCCGAACGTCAGGCCACCGAGCGCGATCTGCTGGCCCACCGAGTAGGCGGCCACCGTGGCGCCCGACGCGGTGCCTGCGAACACCTTCACGAGCAGGGCCTGTGCCACGCCGGCCCCCTGAGGGGTGATCGGCACCGCCGCACACACGGCGTTCACGCCGAGCACGAGCAGCACGTTCTTCACCGACCCGCCGATGTTGAACGCGTCGAGCAGCAGCCAGAACGCGGTGAATCGGAACAGCCAGCCAACCAGCTGGACGGCGAAGACCTCGCGCAGGTAGCGGCGGCGGTCCGAAGCGATCGTGAAGCCCTGCCGCACCCGTGCCCAGAATGCCCGTACGCGCAGCGACAGCATCGCGAAGGCCACAAGAGCCCCGACGCCGAGCGCCGTGAGCAGAAACAGGGCGAACTGCGGGTGCGATGCCAGGTAGGAGAGGTCGAAGGCGTTCAGGTCCGCAAAGTCCGGCGGCTTGGGAAAGACGCCCTGAGTGAAGGCGAAGCCGAGGATGAACACGCCCATGACCAGGTCGAAGCCGGCCTCGACCACGAAGCTCGCCCCCACGGCGGGGTAGCTGGCCCGGGGCACCGACGTCTTGGTGAGAAAGAGCCGCACCACGTCGCCGCCGCGGGCCGGGATCACCGAGTTGAAGCCGTAGCCCGCGAAGTAGGCGCCCCAGATGTCACGAAAGCGGAACGCCTCCGTCGGGTAGGCCGCGCGCAGGATGTGAAACGACGCCCTCGCCCGGAAGGTCAGGTAGACGACGAACGCCCCGAGGCCCACCAGCAGCGAGGCCCATTGCACATTGGCGAGGTTCAAGAAGAACTGGTCGAGCGCGTCGAAGAACGACCGGAACGACTCGCCGACGGATGCCTGGGGCAGCACCAGCCTCATTTCAGCAGCCGGGACAGGCGCCGGTCCTTGAGCACGCGGCCCCCGGTCTGCTCGGTTGGGCAGTAACACATCACATAGTCCTTGAAGTGGATCGCCTCGATGGTGGTGCCACAGCGCGGGCAGGGCTCGCCCGCGCGCCGGTGCACCTGCAGCGGCATCGGCAGCTTGTCCGGAACGGTCGGACCGATCACCTTCTCGTAGTGGTCGAGGGCGCCGCCAAGCCGGTCGGCTGCGGCCACCCGCAAGCGCTCCACCTCGTCATCCTCGAGGTCTGAGCCCTTCTTGAACGGCGAGAGGCGAGCAGTCCACAGCACTTCGTCGACCCAGGAGCGCCCGATCCCCGCGATCGTGCGCTGATCACGCAGGAGCGGGTGCAGGTGGTGGGGCTGGTCGATCAGCGCGGAAAAGGCCTCGGCCGACAGCTCCGGCCAAGCGTCGGGGCCCAGCTTGGCGATGTCTGGGTCGGCCTCCACGGCGTCGCCGGCCAGCAGCTTGGCCCAGGCGCGCTGCTGGGTGCCGAACTCGCGCAGGCGCAGCTCGCGCCCGTCCTCCAGGCGCAACAGCAGGCGCGAGGCGCGGTCGCGCAGCGACGCCCGCTTGTCCCATACCTGCAGGCGCCCGGCCGACATCAGGTGGATGAGCAGCGACCACTCGCCGAGCTCCACCACGAACATCTTTCCGCGCCGGCCCAGGCCGGTGACCTCGCAACCGGCGAGCGAGTCGAGCGGCGGATCGAAGGTCTTCATGGTGACCATTCCGGGAGCAAGCGCCGACTCCACGCGCGCGCCCGCACACGCCGCTCCGACGCGGCGAGCGGCGATCTCCACCTCGGGCAGCTCGGGCACGCTCCCAAAGCTACGCATCGAGCTCCCGCGCGACGGTATTGTCGTCCTGTGCGCGCGCGCCGCTTCAAGCTCCTCTTCGCTCTGACGTTGATCGCGCTCGGCGTCTGCGCCCCGTCGTCCTGGGCGCGAGATGCGACCGTGGTCTCCTTCGACGGCACCAAGATCAACACGCATTTCTTCCCCGCCGCGGGCCTGGGGGCCGGCAACAAGGCGCCCACGGTGTTCGTGGGCCACGGCTACGGCCAGACCGGGGACACCGATGAGAACAGCGCGTCGGAGAACCTCTTCGGCTCGGTGGGCCTAGGCCCCCTGCGGCGCGCCGGCTACAACGTCCTCACCTGGGATGCGCGCGGCTTTGGCCAGTCGGGTGGCCAGGTGGAGGTCGACAGTCCCCAATACGAAGGACGCGACGTGCAGGCGCTGATCGACTTCGCGTCAAAGCAGCCCGAGGCTCAGCTGGACGGCCCTGGAGATCCACGCATGGGCATGAATGGCGCCAGCTACGGCGGCGCCATCCAGCTCGTGACAGCCGCGATCGACCGGCGCGTGGATGTGATCACGCCGACGATCGCCTACAACGACCTGCTCACCAGCCTCTACAAGGAGCAGGTGGTCAAGACGGGCTGGGGATCGATCCTGCTGGCCGGGGGACAGACCGCCGTCACCGGTGGCCTGATCAAGGTGAGCGGTCCCGAGACCGGCAGCCAGGACCCCCGGATCACCCAGGCCGGGGTCGAGGGGGTGGCCACCGGCAAGTTCTCGGACCAGAGCGTGGAGTTCTTTCGCAGCCGCGGGTTCCCTGGCGTGGTCGACCGCGTCCGCGTGCCCACGTTGTTGATCC
>JBBPXW010000037.1:0-16182 GCA_038200525.1 Solirubrobacterales bacterium
CACGAGCTGGTGGGCCAGGAGCTGGGGCAGGGACCGAAGCGACGCGGGCTGCGCCCCTGACGGCTGGCGCATCGCGACATCGCGGGGGCGCAGGCGAGCCTCACAGCGTTGACCTTCACGTCGTCCGCCGATGATCCGCTCCCAGCTCGGACGCCGAACACCCTGGCATGCGCAACGGGATCATCGTCGTCACGATCGTGGCCATCATCGTCGGAGGCAGCGCACTCCTGCTTGCCGGCGGCGACTCGAAGTCAGGTGGGTCACAGGCCAAGGCCGGCGGCGGATCGCTGCTCAAGTCGGGCGCCAAGGTCGACATCGCCGACTTCAAGTACAAGCCGCCCAACTTCAGCGTGAAGGTGGGCTCGAAGATCACCTTCACAAACCAGGACACGGCCCCGCACACCGCCACGTCCAAGACCTCAGGCGCCTTCGACACCGGCAAGCTCACCAAGGGCAAAAGCAAGGCCGTCACCTTCAGCAAGGCCGGCGACTTCAAGTACTACTGCCAGTTCCACGCCTTCATGACTGGCGACGTCAAGGTCGTGAAGTGAGGAACGCCACCACGCTCAGGTACGTGGCCGCTGCGCTCGTGTTCGTCGTGGCGGCGGTGCACTACCAGCAGTACATCGACCAGCTCAACCAGGTCAAGACCATCGGCGTGCTCTTCCTGTTGAACGCCGCAGGGGGCGCCGCGCTCACGGTCGGGCTGCTGTTGAGGGACACGACGTTCAACCGGCTCTCCGCGCTGGGGTCGATCCCCCTGTGCCTTGGCTCCCTCGTCTCGATCGTGCTAGCGATGGGCGGCGGGATCTTCGGCTATCAGGAGCCAGATTGGCGTACTCCGGTGATCATCGCCGTGGCGGCCGAGGTGGCCGCCGTCTCCGTGCTGATCGCCTATCTGGCTCGCAGCTACTCCGGGGCCACGACCGGGGAGCAGATCTCGACGAGCGTCCCCCAGGGATCACGCACGTAGGAGACGGTCTGGCCTAACCGCGCACTCACGACGCCAGCGCCGCGCGCGCCTTGCGTTCGCGCGAGTAGTGCCACCACGGCAGCGGCGGCCCGCCGTCCGCGTAGGCCACAGCGGCGACGAAGGTGTCGAGCAGGCAGGGGTCGTGACGCACGCCGTCCTGTGCGCAGAGCTGCTCGTAGAGCTCCTGGGCGTCGCGCCCGCGGAGATCGTCGGGCGAGGCGATGCCGATCGACTCCAGCTTTGCCGCGACCTTGGGGCCGACGTTCGGCATGTCGGTGAGCAAGCTCATTCCTCTGCCGGCGGGGAGCTGATCGTGGCGATCGGGTCGCCCGTCTTGATCGGCTCGCCCTCGGTGATCGACAGCTCGGCGATCGTGCCCGCCTTGTGGGCCGTGATCTCGTTCTCCATCTTCATCGCCTCGATGATGCAGAGCAGCTGGCCCTCCTCGACCTCGTCGCCCTGCTTGACCACGACCTTCCACATGTTGCCCTGCAGAGGAGAGCTGATCTGGTCGGGCCCGCCGCCGGCGGCCTTCTTGCGCTCCGCGCGCTTGGGGGGCGCGGCGCCGTTGGCGGGCGCGGCCGCGCTGCCGCCCGCGAAGGCCTCGCCGATCACCTTGACGTCGAACCGGCGCCCCGAGACCTCGACGGCGTAGTCGCGCTCCACCTTCTCGGGCTCGTCGTCGTCAGTGGGCTCAGGCAGCGGGGTGGCAAGGCTCTTGAGCCAGTCCTTGTCCTCCACGAGGTCGCGGCAGGTCTCGCCGGCACGCCACTGGTCGGTGCCCATGAGCGCGGTGTGAAACGGGATGAGCGTGGTGAGCCCGCCGATCTCGTACTCGCTCAGCGCACGGATCATCCTCCGGGTGGAGGCGTCGCGGTCGGAGTCCCAGACGATCAGCTTGGCGATCATCGGGTCGTACAGCGGCAGCACCTCATAGCCCTCGCGCGCGCCCGAGTCGACGCGCACGCCCGGCCCGCTCGGCTCCACGTAGTGGGTGATCTGGCCGGGCGCGGGCGCGAAGTTCGTTGCGGCGGTCTCGGCGTTGATGCGGCACTCGATCGCGTGGCCGCGCAGCTGGATGTCGTCCTGACCGAACTGGAGGTCCTCGCCCGCGGCGATCTTCAGCTGCTCGCGCACGATGTCGATGCCGGTGACCATCTCGGTCACGCAGTGCTCCACCTGCACACGGGTGTTCATCTCCAGGAAGTAGTACTCGCCATCCTGGAGCAGCCCCTCGATCGTGCCGGCGCTGAAGTAGCCGACCGCCTTGGCGGCGTCGATGCCGATCTTGCCGATCTGCTCGCGCAGCTCAGGCGAGACAGCGGGCGCCGGGCTCTCCTCGATCAGCTTCTGATGGCGGCGCTGGACCGAGCAGTCGCGCTCGAACAGGTGCACGGTGTTGCCCGAGCGGTCGGCCAGCACCTGGACCTCCACGTGGCGGGGGTCGGGCAGGTAGCGCTCGATGTAGACGGTGGCGTCGGAGAAGAACTTCTCGCCCTCGCGCGCGGCGCCCTCGAAGGCGTCCTTCAGCTCGGACTCCTCCAGCGCGACGCGGAAGCCCTTGCCCCCGCCGCCGCCGGCCGCCTTGATGGCCACCGGGTAGCCGATCGAGTCGTCGATGATCTTCTTGGCGTCCTCGACCGTCTCGACCGGGTCGGTGGTGCCCGGCACGATCGGCACGCCCGCGGCCTTCATCAGCTCGCGCGCCTTGGTCTTCGATCCCATCGCGTCGATCGCGTCGGCGGGGGGGCCGATGAACACGATGTCGGCCTCGTCGCACGCGCGCACGAACGCCGCGTTCTCGGCGAGGAAGCCGTAGCCGGGGTGGATCGCCTCGGCGCCGGCGGTCTTTGCCACCTCGATGATCTTGTCGACGTTCAGGTAGCTCTCGGCCGCGGGCCCGCCGCCGAGCAGGTAGGCCTCGTCGGCGCGCAGCACGTGCGGGGCCTCGCGGTCCGGCTCGGAGTACACCGCCACGGAGGCGATGCCGAGCTCCTCGAGCGTTCTCATGACACGGATGGCGATCTCGCCGCGGTTTGCAACCAGGACCTTGGAGAACATGCGGCCGGGGAGACTACATCGACGCGGTCACACAACATGCGGCCGCATGCGCCGCCTAGGAGTCCTGGCCCACGGCCTCCACCTCGACCAGGTCGTCGATGATCGCGAGGTCTGCTGCATCTGCGGTGAGCAGGGGCACACCCTGCACATTCGCCGTCGCAGCGATCACGAGGTCGATCGTCCGGCGACGCGGCTGCCCGCCCCGCTCGGTGACGGCACCCGCCAGCCGACCCCATTCGCGGGCGACCGGAGCGTCGACCGCGAGCGGCTCGAAGCTCGCCTCGATCACACCGAGGCGCTGCGCCCTGCGTGCTCGCTCGTCCGACTCCTTCGCGACCAGGACGCCGAAGTGAAGCTCCGCGATCGACGCGACGCTGATCGCTGCATCGAGTTCGCCCGGGTCGGTCGCGCCTATCAACACGGACGTGTCGAGCAGGAAGCGCCTCACCTGAAGGGGTCGGCGAGCTCTCCCGGGAACTGCTCGAGATCCTTTGCCAAGCTCGCGGGAGCGGGGGTGCGGTAGACCTCCCTGAGCGCCGGGCCGCTGACCCACCGGCGCTTGGCGGCCGGCCCGAGCCGGGCCACCGGACGGCCCGACACGGTCACCGTGAACTCCTCCCCGGCTTCGGCGCGTCTGAGGACCTCCGCGACGTTGTTGCGCAGGTCCTTCTGCGGAATCGTCGTCATCGACGCCAAGGTAGCAACTCTGCTACCAGCGCCAAGAGGCATAGGATCCCGTCGGTGGCCATCAAGTCCAGCACGTCCAAGATGCAGGAGGCGGGCGTCCACGAGGCCGCCATCGCCGCGTTTCACCACGCCTACGAGGCGTTCGCGGCAGGTGAGACGGGGATGCTCGCCGAAGCCGACATCGATCCGGTGGCAGACGTTCCCTCCGCCGCGGACCTGCCCGAGGGGGATCCCGAGGATCTCGCCAGGGCGGTGATCGTCAAGCTCAACGGCGGCCTGGGCACGAGCATGGGCATGACCAAGGCCAAGTCACTTGTCGAGGTCAAGCCCGGCCTCGCGTTCCTCGACCTGATCGCCCGGCAGGTGCTGGCGCTGCCCGAAGCCGTGCCGCTCCTGCTGATGAACAGCTTCCATACGCGCGAGGACTCGCTGGCGGTGCTCGAGGAGTACCCGGAGCTGAAGGGCGAGCTGCCGCTCGACTTCGTCCAGAACAAGGAGCCCAAGCTGCTGGAGGACTCCCTTGAGCCGGTCGAGTGGCCGGACCAACCGGACCTCGAGTGGTGCCCACCCGGCCACGGGGACATCTATCCCGCGCTGGTGGCCTCCGGGCTGCTGGACCAGCTGCTGGAGGGCGGCTATGACGTGGCGTTCGTCTCGAACTCCGACAACCTCGGCGCGGTGCTCGACCCGCGCATCCTCAGCTGGTTCCGGGCCGAGGGGCTCCCGTTCCTGATGGAGGTCTCGCGGCGGGGCGAGAACGACCGCAAGGGTGGTCACATCGCCCGCCGGCTCGACGACGGCCAGCTCGTGCTGCGCGAGTCCGCCCAGACGCCGGAGGACGACGAGGACTCATTCCAGGACATCACGCGCCACCCGTTCTTCAACACGAACTCGCTGTGGATTCACCTCCCGACGCTGAAGGAAAAGCTCGAAGACAGCGACGGGGCATTGAGGCTCCCCCTGATCGTGAACCGCAAGACCGTCGATCCGGCCGACACCTCGTCGCCCGACGTGGTGCAGCTCGAGACCGCCATGGGCGCGGCGATCGGCGTGTTCGGGGGGGCGCAGGCGATCGAGGTGGCACGCGAGCGGTTCGCGCCGGTCAAGACCACCAACGACCTGCTGGTGCTGCGCTCGGACTGCTACGACGTCACAGAAGTCTGGGAGGTCGTGCTGGCCGCCGGGCGTGACGCCCAGCCCGGCGTGGACCTCGATACCGACTACTACAAGCTGCTCTCAGACTTCGAGCAGCGCTTTGCCTCAGGCCCCCCGTCGCTGCTCCGATGCGAGCGGCTGACGGTGCGCGGCGACGTGACCTTCGGCGCCGATGTCACCGTGACCGGCGCGGTCGAGGTCGACGGGCCCGACCGGATCGAGGACGGCGCGGCGCTCGGCTCCTAGGGACGGTCGCCGAAAGCTCAGCCGGCCGCCGGCGCGGGATCGGCCGACCTGTGCTCATGGGGAAGACCACGGCGGCGGTTGCGCCACGTGACCGCCACAAGCGCCGTGACCGCCACCGGGAAGGCGCCGAGCACGCCGACGGGGACGCCGACGCCCGCCTTGGTCAGCAGCCCGAGCCCCGATCCGATCAGCACCATCGCCAGGATCGTGCGAAGCGTGGCCACCGGGATCCGCACCGACAGATGGCTGCCGGCCCATACGCCGGGCACGGAGCCGAGCAGGATGTTGCCGGCCAGCACGAAGTCGACGTTGCCTGCCACCACGTGCGCGAGCGCTGCCGCCCACAGCAGGATCGCCGCGTGGAAGACGTCGGTGCCCACCACCCGCTGGGGCACCAGTCGGAAGAGCATGATCAGGCCGACGGCGATCAGCGCCCCGCTGCCGGCCGAGGTCACGCCGAGCACGAATCCGACGACCACGCCGAGGAACACTGCCCGGGCCTTCTCGGGGCGTCCGAGTTCGACGCTGTCGCGCTCGCGTCCCAGGATGCGCTTCAAGAACAGGGCCCGCGCGAGGGTCATGATCCCGCAGAACAGCAACGTGATCGCAAGGGCGAGGATCAGGATGTTGTCGAACACATCGCCGTGGGCGCGCTCGATCGCGGTCAGGGCGAAGACGCCGCCGATCGCCGCGGGAACAGAGCCGACTCCCATCCACAACGACAGCGGCAGGTCCACCGTGCGCTGGCGGAAGTGCTTGAAGCCGCCGACGGTCTTGGTCACGGCTCCGTAAGCCAGATCGGTGCCCACGGCTGTGATCGGCGTGATGCCGAACACCAGGATCAGCAGCGGCGTCATCAGCGACCCGCCGCCGATGCCCGTCATGCCCACAAGCAATCCGACCCCGAGCCCGAAGCCGGCAAGTGCGGGATCCATCAGCGGTTCACGGGACGGGCATGGACGCCCGGTCGGCCTGCGGCGTGCACCATGCCCGCGCCGACGGTGTCGCCCGAGGCCTCATCGATCACGATGAAGCTGCCGGTGTCCCGGTTGCGGGAGTAGGGATCGACCATGAGTGGCGCCGACAGGCGCAGGCGCACGCAGCCGATGTCGTTCAGTCCGAGCTCGGTCGTGTCCTCCGGGGCGAGCGTGTGGACGTCCACGCGATGCTCGATCGCCTCGACTATCGCCCTGACCGTGCGGGTGGTGTGCTTGAGGACATAACGGCCACCGAGCCCAAGCGGCGCGTCGGCCATCCAGCAGATGTCTGCCGTGAGCTCACGAACCGGCGCGGGTGCGCTGGTGGGATCGCAGATCAGGTCCCCTCGCGACACGTCGATCTGGTCCTCGAGCTCGACGGTGACAGAGGTCGGAGTGACCGCCTCCTCGGTCGGCCCGCTCTGGCCGTGGACGGCCCGGATCCGCGTTCGCCTGCCCGACGGCGTGACCACCACTTCGTCGCCGGCGGAGACCACACCGCCGGCCAGCCGCCCGGCGTAGCCGCGGAAGTCGTGGTGCTCGGCGGACTGCGGCCTGATCACCCACTGGACCGGCAGGCGCAGGTCGTCGAGATTGCGATCCGCGGCGATCTCCACCTGCTCGAGGTGCTCGAGCAGCGAGGGACCGTCGTACCACGGGGTCCGCTCCGAGACGTCTACGACGTTGTCGCCGTCGAGCGCGCTGACCGGGATGAAGGTGAGCTCCGTGAAGTCCAGGCCTGAGGCGAAGTCGAGGAACTCGGCGCGGATGCGTTCATAGACGGCCTCGTCGAAATCGACGAGGTCCATCTTGTTCACGGCCACGACGAGGTGGGGGATGCGCAGCAGAGAGGCGATGTATGCATGGCGCTTTGACTGCTCGACCACGCCGGCGCGGGCGTCAACCAGCACGATCGAGAGGTCGGCCGTCGAGGCGCCGGTGACCATGTTGCGCGTGTACTGCACGTGGCCCGGGGTGTCGGCGATGATGAACTTTCGCCGCGCGGTCTGGAAGTAGCGGTAGGCCACGTCGATCGTGATGCCCTGCTCGCGCTCGGCGCGGAGGCCGTCGGTGAGCAGCGCCAGGTTGACGTAGCCGTCGCCGCGCTTCTCGGACACCCGCTCGACGTGTTCGAGCTGATCTGCGAGCACCTGCTTGGAGTCGAAGAGCAGGCGTCCGATCAGCGTGGACTTGCCGTCGTCGACGGAGCCTGAGGTGGCGAGGCGCAGCATCGGCGCCTGAGCGACGGCCACTAGAAGTAGCCCTCCCTCTTCCGGTCCTCCATCGCCGCCTCTGACACGCGGTCGTCGGCGCGGGTCTCGCCACGCTCGGTGACGCGCGTGGCGGTGATCTCCGAGACGACGTCCTCGAGCGTGGTGGCCTCCGAGCGCACGGCGCCGGTCACCGTCAGGTCCCCGACGGTCCGGTAGCGCACAGACACCTCGAAGGTCGACTCCCCCTCCTGCAGCTCGATATGGGGGGAGGCGGCGTAGAGCATTCCGTCGCGCTCGAACACCTCGCGCGTGTGGGCGTAGTAGATCGAGGGCACCTCGAGCTGCTCCTCGGCGATGTACTGCCAGACGTCGAGCTCGGTCCAGTTGCTCAGCGGGAACACGCGCACGTGCTCGCCCTTGCGAATGCGGCCGTTGTAGAGCGACCACAGCTCGGGGCGCTGTGCCTTCGGGTCCCACTGGCCGAAGTCGTCGCGGAAGCTGAAGACGCGCTCCTTGGCCCGGGCGCGCTCCTCGTCGCGGCGCGCGCCGCCGAACGCGGCGTCGAAGCCGTGCATCTCGATCGCGTCGAGCAGCGTCACGGTCTGCAGGCGGTTGCGCGAGGCGCGTGGCCCCGTCTCCTCGGTCGCGCGGCCGGCATCGATCGACTCCTGCACCGATGCGACGATCAGACGCTCGCCGAGCGCCGCCATGTGCCGATCGCGAAACTCGATCACCTCGTCGAAGTTGTGGCCGGTGTCCACGTGCATCACCGGAAACGGGAACCTGCCCGGGCGGAAGGCCTTCTCGGCGAGGCGGAGCAGCACGATCGAGTCCTTGCCGCCGCTGAACAGCAGCACCGGGCTCTCGAGCTCCGCGGCCACCCCGCGGAACACGTGGATGGCCTCTGACTCGAGTGCCTCGAGGTGCGAGAGCTCACGCCCCGCGGCTGGACTGTCGAGCACGCTCATCGTTTGACGACGTGCAGGCCGCATTCGGTCTTGTCCTCGCCCGCCCAGCGGCCCTCACGACCGGATCCCGGCAGCGTGCAGGGGGCGCAGCCGATCGAGGAGTACTCCCGGTCGTGCAGCGGGTTGTGCGGCAGCTCGTGCTCGTGGATGTAGCTCCAGACGTCCTTCTCGGACCAGTGTGCGAGCGGGTTGAACTTCCATAGACCGTGGGGCTCGTCCCACTCCACGTGCTCGGCATCGGCACGCGTGGGAGACTGCTCGCGGCGCAGGCCGGTGATCCAGGCGTCGAGATCATCGAGCGCGCTCTCCAGCGCGGCGACCTTGTGCCCGCCGCAGCAGTTGGTGGCCGACCACGGCGTGCCGTCCCCGTTCAGGGCGTCGTGGACCTCCACCTTGACCCCGGTGCGGTGCTCCAGCTCGCGCCAGGTGCTGTAGGTCTCCGGGAACAGGACCCCGGTGTCGATCGTGAACACCCTGGCCTCCGCGGTGACCTGCTGGAGCATGTGGATCAGCACGGTCTCCTCCTTTTGGAAGGAGCAGGCCAATGCGAGCCGGGGATGATGCTCGGCGACAGCCTGTTCGAGAGTCGCCTGCGCAGATTGCGCGCTCATCAGACCGCGCATTCCCCTTCGCCACGGATGACCTCGTAGAGGTCGTTGCGCTGCCAGTCGATGAAGAAGCCCATGTTCTCGACGTTGAACTCGACGGGCAGCGACAGGTCCTTTGCCAGGTCGGTGAAGGTCGCGGCACCAACGCGCTCGGCGAAGGCGTTGAACTCCTCGCCGTCGGAGCGCTCGTCCTGGTAGTAACGGATCCACCGCTCGACCGCCTCGGGGACCCGCTTGGCGGGGATCCGGGACTTCAGGCGGGTGCCGTAGATGACCTCGCCACCCTCGTAGGTCCCGCCGATGTGAGGGATGTAGGCCGGGATCGTCTTGTCGCCCACCTTGATCGACGCTCCGTAGAAGCCGATGTTGGCGATGTGATGTTGGCTGCAGCCGTTCGGGCAGCCGGACATCTTCACGTGGATCTTCTTGGTGAGCTCATCCTCGATGTCCATGGCCTCGATTCGCTCCCGTACGGCCTGATTCAGGCCCATCGAGGCGGTGATGCCCAGCTTGCAGCTGTCGGTGCCGGGGCAGCTGACCACGTCGGTGATCTCGTCCGCACCCGGCTGTGCCAGATCGAGTGCCTTCAAGCGCTTGTACACGTCGTAGACCGACTCGTCACGGACCCACCGCAGCACCATGTTCTGGTGCACGGTCATGCGGGCGTAGCCGCCCGAGTACTCACGCATGATCTGTCCGATCCCGCGGAACTGGTCCGGCGTGAGGTCGCCCCGGATCACCCGGACCTGGACGGTGGAGAAGCCCTCCTGGCGCTGGGGCTGCACGTTGGACCTCTTGAAGCGCTCGAACTCGGAGAGGTCGCCGTTGGGCTGCGAATACGAGGCCCCCGCGGCGGGCGCGTTGGCCTCCTCGTCGTGCAGCAGCAGCAGCGGGGTGGGATCGAAGTCGCGCTCGGCGACCCAGTCGCCCTTGAGCTCCTCGTCGACCATCTCGCGGAACGCGTCCATGCCGATCTTGTCGATCAGCACCTTGATGCGCGCCCGCGCGCGGTTCACACGGAGGAAGTCCTGGCGGTCGAAGATCCGCAGCACGGCCTCGGAGACCTTGAGGTAGTCGCCGTTCTCGAGCTCCACGAAGTCGTAGAGCGTCGGTGCCACGCGCGGCATGATCGACGTGCCGCCGCCCACCCGCACCTCGACCCCCTTGACGCCGTCGCGCTCGCGCGGGAGGAAGGCGATGTCGTGGATGCCGGTGATCGCGCGGTCCTCGTCGGTGGCGGTGAACGCGGTCTTGATCTTGCGCGGCATCATCTGCGTGGTTGGGTGGCGCACGAAGTAGCGCACGTAGGCGCCGGCCCACGGCGTGATGTCGAACAGCTCGTCCTCGCACACGCCGGCCCACGGGTCGCCGGTCACGTTGCGCACGGTGTTGCCGCACCCCTCGCGCGAGGAGAGGCCGGAGTCGGAGATCTTGCGGATCAGCTCTGCGGCGTCCCGCAGCGGGACGTGGTGCAGCTGAATGTTCTGCCGCGTGGTGATATGGCCCTTGTCCTTGGGCGCGTACTCCTCGATCACGTCGGCGAAGGTGTCCATCTGTCCCGGTGTGATGCCTCCCATCGGAAGCTTGATTCGGATCATCTGGACGTCCGCCTGGCGCTGGCCGTAGACGCCCTGCTTCAGACGGAACTTGATGAACTCCGTCTCCTCGGTCCTGCCGTCGAGGAACTCCTCGGACTCGCTGTCGAAGTCGTCGAACTCGCGCTCGAGGATCGGGATCACGTGGCCCGGCACGTTCTCGAGGATCTCCGGGTTATTGAGCGAGCCCTCCCGGCCGGGGGGCTTGCTCGAAGGCGTCGTGGTCGGCTCCATCCGCTGAAAGTAGCAAAACCCCCCAGGGTTTAATGCTATTCAGTTCAGCGCCCCCAGGGCTCCTGATCGCCCCACGGGCTCGGCCCGTCCGGATCGAGGCCGGCATTCTCGAACAGGCCGGCGCGCAGCCACGGGCTCACCGCAGTCTCGGCCGGCGCGGGTGCGGGCGCCGTCTCGCGCAGGAACTGCTCCAGCGCTGCCGCTATCGCTGCGGCCTCCTCGGGAGAGGCCGCAGCCTGGGCGACCTCGATCCGCGGCCGTGGTGGGTGGTGGTTGCCGTTTACGCCCATGGAAGGCCCGCAGCCTAACTGCCCCATCGCACTACGCTGCTCGCGTGCCGACGATCCCCGCCTTTGACCAGAGCGCCGTGCTCGGCGCCATCGACCCGCTCGAGGCGATCGAGCAGGTGCGTCACGGCTTCGTCGAGTACGCGGCCGGAAACTGGCGGATGCCGTCGAAGGTCTACCTCGATGCCCCTCCGGGCGGGGACTTCCGCGCGATGCCCGCGCTCGGGTCCGGGCTCGCGATCCTCAAGTGGGTGACGTCGTTTCCCGCAAATCCGGCCGCCGGCCTGCCGGTGGTCATGGGCATGATCTGCGTCTCTGACTCAGAGACCGGCGAGCCGCTCGCGCTGATCGACGTCCGCTCGATCACCGCCCTGCGGACCGGTGCGGTGGCGGCCGTGGCCGCACAGGAGCTGGGCCGCGAGGACGCTGCCGGCGTGGGAATCGTCGGCTGCGGCCTGCACGGCGCCTGGGCCGCCCGCTGCCTGGCGGCCGCGGAGTTCGGGCCGGGAGTCTGCTTCGACCCCGATCCGGAGGCGGCCGGCGCCCTGGCGGGAGAGCTCGGGTGGGAGGCCGGCGCGCTCGACGATGCCCTCGCCTGCGACATAGTCACGTGCGTGACCCCCGGCAGCGAGCCGGTCGTCACCGCCGATCTCGTGCGCCCCGGCATGCACCTGAACATGCTTGGCGCCGACGGGCCCGGAAAGGCCGAGGCCGAGCTTGCGGCCGTCGAGCGTTGCGAGCTGTTCTGCGACGAGTGGAACCAGGCCGCACACGGCGGCGAGCTGACCGGCTCGGTGGAGGCCGGGCTGGTGAGCCGCGACGACGTGACTGAGCTTGGGGCCGTGCTCACGGGTGCCGCGCCCGGTCGTTCCGGTCCGGAGGCCGCGACGCTGTTCGACTCCACGGGGCTCGCGATCCAGGATCTCGCCCTCTGTCATGCCGTGCTGGAGGCTCATCGCGCCGGCGCGGTCAAGGGCACGGCGGTCACGCTGTGAGGCGTGCGCGCTGCGAAGCCCTCGGCCGAGTCAGCGAATGAGCACGCGCGTGCCGAGCGGCCCGCGCGGGAACAGGTCGACCACGTCGCGGACGTGCATCCGAATGCAGCCGTGTGACGCGCTCGTGCCGATGGAGAATGCCTCCGAGGTGCCGTGGATGCCGATGCCGTTGCCGAGACCGATGAAGCGGGCCTTGAGCGGGTTGTCGGGTGCGCCCCCCGGCACGGTGCGGCCCGCATAGGAGCCGGCCCATGGACGGTTGGGGGCAGTCCACGCGGGGTTGACCTGGCGGGAGAGCACCCGGCGGATGCCCCTTGGGGTCTCGAAGCCCGCGGCCCCGACGGCGACCGGGTAGGAGCGGTCCTAGTGCAAGCGCTTGAAGAGCCGCAACCGGTGACCGCCGCGGTTGACGGTGACGATCGTCGAGTTGCTTCGGCGCAGGTCGATGAGACGCACCGCGGGGCGCACCCGGCGGAGGGTGGGGCGCACGCCGCGTGCCACGAGCGGGTCCCGGATGCGCCGCCGCAGCGCTTTGTCGAGGCGGGCGGGGTCGATCCGCCGGCCGTAGATCGCCCTGCGCCCGACGATCTTGTCGATCGTGATGCGGATCGAGGCGTTGCGCGGTGCTCGCGAGGTGACCTGCGCGGCGCGGCGCACGAACGCGGAGAGCGAGGCGGCGCGAAACGTGACCGAGGGGGCGAGCTTCACCCGCCTGCCCTTTGCCTTGCGCCCCGCGCGCAGCGCCCGGCGGGCGGTCGCGAGCTCGTCGAAGCGCAGCCTCAGCCGCCCGGTGGTGAGCACGTAGGAGCGCCGGCCGATCTTTGCCACGAGGCGGCGCTGTGCCTTCGGCCGGGCGCGGCGACGCAGCGCCGTGACGGCGTCGTCGAGCGTGAGGCCGCCGAGCGCCACGCCCACGGAGGACACCCCTTCCGCTATGCGTGCGGGCTCCTCGGCCAGGGGCACCGGCGTGGGCGGCACCTGTGCCGCCACTGCGGCAGGGCCTCCAAGGCTGCAGGCTGCCAGCACAGCCACGAGCGTCGTCGTCCGCATGCTCGGAGCCTACGTCGTGTGGGAACCGCGGTGGGAGGGCGAAAGGTTTTGCCCGTCACAGAGGCTCAAGGGATGGCGCCACCCTGACGATCTGGTCCTGTGGCCCGCAACCCCTCGTCTGCTCCTGTCGCGGGCCCGTCCGCCGACGAAACACGCTTCGCCGCGGAGGTGAGGAAGGCCACGCGGTCCACGGGCATCTCCGCCGGCGCGGTCGCGATCGTCGGGCTGCCGGCGTGGATCGGCTTCGACTACGTGCTCGAGCCGGCGCAGGCGGGCACGTTCGCCGTCTTCCGGCTCGTGGCGCTCGTGCCCATGCTGGCCGGCCTGGCCGCCTACTTCACGGCATTCGGCAGGCGCCGCCCCGAGATGTGCGGGCTGGTGATCATCTCGGCGGTCGAGGTCGCGATCGCCTTCATGATCCCGCGCCTGGAGAGCGAGTACGCGGCCTACGCGCTCGGCATGTCGATCGCGATCTACGCCACGGCGTTCCTGTTGGTGTGGCCTCCGCGTTATACGGCCATGGCGATCGGGGTCACCTGGTCCGCGCTTGGGCTCGCGCTGGTCACCGCCCCAGGCCCGCTCGACGTGTCGGGCATCACCACCGTCGGCTTCTATCTGACCACGGCATCGATCGTGGCGTACTTCGGTCAGGCCCACCGCGAGCGCACGGCGCGGCGGGAGTTCGATGCTCGCATCGAGCTCGAGCGCGAACGGGCCCACAGCCTCGAGCTGGTCGAGGAGCTCGACCGTCAGAGCCGGGAGGACCCGCTCACCGGCCTGGCGAACCGGCGCGGCTGGGACGAGGCGCTTACGCGTGAGTGCGCCAAGGCGCGCCGCGGGCACGGGCCGCTGTCGATCGTCCTGTGTGACATCGACCGGCTCAAGGAGGTCAACGACCGCCTGGGCCACGCCGCCGGCGATGCCGTGCTCAAGGCCGTCGCCGACATCCTCCGGACTCGGGCGCGGGACAGCGATGTGGTCTCCCGGATCGGCGGCGATGAGTTCGCCATCCTCTGCGCGGGGTCTGAGCTCGACGGCGCGGTCGGGCTGGCCGAAGCGATCCGACGTGCCGTGGGCGACGAGCGTGGGGACGACGTGGTGCTCGCACGCATCACCCTCTCGATCGGGGTCGCGGAGTGGGACGGCTCCGGCGACTCGCCGGACCGGCTCGCGCTCCGCGCCGACCAGCGTCTTTACCAGGCAAAGACCACGCGCGACGACGTCCGCTCCTAGAGAGCGTGACCGACTCCAGGCGGTTTGGCACATACCGAGCTGCCCTTCGCTGCGAGCTCGGCAGGCCTAAACCGCTTGCCGGTCGCTGCCGATAGAGGTGAAGAGGCCCTGCCCATGGGAGATGGGCTCAGCCCCCGCCCGAAACGAGAGGAGCCGTGTGAGGCGCAGAGCAGCGACCAGGATAACGATCGCCTTGGGCGCGACCATCGTAAGTGCGTTGCTGGCTCCTGGCGCACAGGCAGCAGGGATCCTGCCAGGGACGAATCCGGCGATCTCCCCGACCGGTGTCGGGAAGGACGTTGGGGCCCTCCTGCACGAGGGCCCGGACATAGCCGCTGGAGGGGTCGACCAGATCGGCATCGAGCCGGGGGCGCTCCTCTCGCCGCCTCCGCCCGGTGGCGTGGGTCCCACCCAGGAGAGCCGTGGCAAGAGGCGCCCTCGCCCGACCGGCATCGTCAGCAACCCGGAGGTGACCGCCCCCGCCCCCGCCCCCGCGTCCGCCGACGCCCCCGCCCGTGCCAGAGAGACAGCGCCGGGTCGCCAGACCGCAACACGGGGTCGCCAAAGCCGGCCGGCGCGCCGCCCGTCATCGGGTCCCAAAGGTCGAGCTGCCGGCTCAGCGCCCAGCCCCGGAACGGTCGGCGCGGCGGGGGTCAAGGCAGGCCGAGGTCCACAGAGGCCAAGGACCTTCGGCGAGGTGGTGAGTTCAATCCCCGATTGGATCAAGGCGGCCCTGACGCTCACGTCCCTGCTGCTGGTGCTCTCGCTGCTCAGCGTGCTCAGGGGCCGGCGTAAGCTTGAGCAGGCCCTCTCCCGAGCCCACAGGGATATCGTCACGGGCCTGCCCAACCGGGCAGCGGTCGATGAGGCGCTCAGGCGCATGGCCGGTCAAGCCGCCCGGAAGAAGACCCCGCTGGCGGTGGCCATGCTCGACCTCGATCACTTCAAGTCGATCAACGACACCTACGGCCATGGCGTGGGAGACGAGGTTCTCGCGGCTGTCGGAGCCGCGGCACGATCAGAGGTCCGTTCCGGCGATTTCGTGGGTCGCTTCGGCGGCGAGGAATTCATGATTCTGATGCCCGACACCGATGAAGAGGGCGCCTACGTCGTCGCAGAGATGCTCCGGAGCGCATTCTGCGAGATTGCTGTCGCCGGCGTCGACCGAGCCATCACCGCGAGCTTTGGCGTCTCCGGTGGCCGCGGCACCGATGAGGTGCTGCTCGGTCTGGTCTCGGCGGCAGATGCTGCGCTCTACCGCGCCAAGGCCAATGGGCGCGACCGCACCGAGGCGGCCAG
The DNA here is from genome assembly GCA_038200525.1 of Solirubrobacterales bacterium. Lineage (GTDB taxonomy): Bacteria > Actinomycetota > Thermoleophilia > Solirubrobacterales > Thermoleophilaceae > JAAYBF01. The sequence goes on from JBBPXW010000037.1 coordinate 15,583, forward strand.
CCGACCGGCCGACTCCTCCGGTCCAGACGAAGTCCCAGGCCCGGCACTCAGCGCACCGACGCTGATCGGTTCACCTTGAGCGAGGATGAGCCGACCCCGGAACGAGCGTCATTCTCCACGCCTTACAGCGGGATGTTCCCGTGCTTGCGCTTGGGGCCGGCCACGCGCTTTGTCTCGAGCATCTGCAGCGCGCGGATCAGCTTCGGCCGCGTCTCGTGCGGCTCGATCACGTCGTCGATGTAGCCGCGCTCGGCCGCCGAGTACGGGTTGGCAAAGCGCGCCTTGTAGTCCTCCATCAGCTTCTGGCGGCGCTCGTCCGGCGTCGGTGAGGCGGCGATGTCACGGCGGTAGATGATGTTGACCGCGCCCTCGGGCCCCATCACGGCCACCTCCGCCTGCGGCCACGCGAAGTTGAAGTCGGCGAGCATGTGCTTGGAGTTCATGACGTCGTAGGCGCCGCCGTATGCCTTGCGCGTGACCACGGTGAGCTTGGGCACGGTGGCCTCGGTGAAGGCGTACAGCAGCTTGGCGCCGTGGCGGATGATCCCGCCCCACTCCTGGTCGGTGCCGGGCAGGAAGCCGGGCACGTCGGTGAAGGTC
>JBBPXW010000038.1:0-7832 GCA_038200525.1 Solirubrobacterales bacterium
TCCCGCGTCGGCACCAGCTCAATGGCGCGCTCGATCTGGTTCGCGCCGGAGATACGGATCCAATGGGTGTCCTTTGTCGACTTGGCACCTCGACCAATCCGCCGTGACGCAACGATGCCGAGCTCCCCGAGCAACCGGAGCACGCCATCCGCCAGCTCATCGCTGACCGTGCCGAGCTCGATGATCACGCTCGGCCCGCCATTGATCAGTGACCACGAGCCATCCCCCTCGAAAAGCCCAGACAGCAGTGCCCATTTGTCAGGTTCCGGCCGGTCCCAAATCAGGTCCGGAAGACGCTGACCGTAGGAGTTTCGTCCGAGACCAAGCACATCGAGCCACCACGCGATGACGAGTCTCGAACTGACGGTGACCTGCCGTGCCGTCGGCGTATGGCCCTTGAAGGGCCGTAGGCCCTGACGACTCCAGTAGGTCGCAACCTCCCGCACGAGATGCTCTTCCCGCGTGGGGTGAAAGGACCACTTCAAACAGTGGTGGTGCCCTATTTGCGTTGCGCAGCCCTCGGCAATGTAGAGCCCGAGCATTCTCCAAAAAGATGAGTCCAGCGAGAGGGCCGACGCCGCTTGATTGCCATTGCGAGCCGATGCCAGGGTTGCTCCCGCCAACGCTACGTCGCCAAGCGCAGCGTCGCTCAACCGCATCGTTCCAGTCCGTTTGACGTCGCCCGCGCGCTTAGCCACGGTGGTGTCGCCGAAGGCGACTTGGTGCCCCCCCACCGATCTTGCGACGAGCGCTGTGACCTCCTTTGAGGAGGGCCGGACGATTAGCTGATCTGGTGATAGCTGAGCTGCTTCGCTGGCTGAAAGCAGCGAAGCAGCTCCTGCGTCATCCTCGCGCTGTGAACGCCTCATGGCCAGTGGGAGCCAGTCATCTTCGTCGAGGTCGGCGGCGAACTTCCGTGTCGCTTCCGCGCCGTCACCGTCGCTGACGAAAAACGGATGGTCCGCGGTCGTCGTCAGCCGGCGCCCCATCTTGGTCTTCACATCGATGACGGGACCCTCGTAGTCACGCCGGGTCACGCACAACACCGGAAGGAAGATCGGCTCGGCTTGCTCAGGAAGCCACGCGAGCACCTCGAGCGATCTGGGCTCGATCACCCCGTCCTGCGTCTCAGCCTCCTCATCCCCCTCGAGCTCCGCCCACAGTTGGTCGAAGCGCGAGAGTTCGGTGCGTCCACAGCGCCTCGTCAAGACCGTCTCGTCGCCGGGCAGGCAGCTTCCCCCATAGCCGATTCCCGCCTGCAGGAACTTCGGGCCGATCCGGTCGTCGAGACCCATTCCCCGTGCGACCTCTTTGACGTCGGCCCCGAGCTCCTCCGAGACGTTGGCGATCTCGTTGATGAACGAGATCTTCGTGGCGAGGAAGGCGTTCGAGGCCAGCTTGATCATCTCGGCGCTGGCCACGTCGGTCATCACGATCGGACCGCCGAGCGGCTCGTACAGGGCCGCAACCCGCGCCGCGAACTTCTCGGACCCCGGCTCGGATCCGACGACCACCCGGTCGGGGTGCATGAAGTCCTTGACCGCGGTGCCCTCCGTGAGGAACTCGGGATTCGAGATGTAGCCGAGGTCGCCGCGCCGGCGGGCTATCGAGCGGCCGGTGCCGACGGGCACCGTGCTCTTCATGACGATCGCGTGCTCGGTCGAGTCACCGAGCTCCTCGATCACGGCCTCGACACGCGAGAGGTCGGCGTCGCCCGAGTAGGTGGGCGGCGTGTCCACGCAGCAGAACAGCAGCTGGGCGTTTGCGAGCACCTCGTCCATGTCCGTCGTGAAATGCAGTCGCTCGGCGTTGTCTGCCAGCAGCTCTGCGAGTCCCGGCTCGTGCATCGGCACCTCGCCGCGCGTGAGCGACTCGACCTTGTCAGGCAGGATGTCGCGGGCGTAGACGTGGTGTCCGAGCTCGGCGAATGCGGCCGCAGTGCACAGGCCGACCCAGCCGACGCCGATGACTCCGATGGGCTCGTTGGCGATCATGGAAGCCGGGGAGGCTATCGGGCACGGTCTAGGGCATGCGGGTGGTGCGAGCGATGGTGAGCATCTGGTCCTTGCTCAGGCTCTGGAGCAGCGTGTTGGACACCCAGTAGACGGCCTTGTTGGTGCGCCAGGCCACGATCTTCACGCGATCGCCGTCGTAATGGATCTCGAACGTGCGCTTTCCGATCCGCTTCTTGTCGAAGCCACCCTCGAGTATCGGCGGGTTCTTCCAGGTGGTGCCCTGCACGCCGTAGTACTCGCCGACCTTGTCGCGCTTGATGACCATCCGGTAGCTCTTCTCATGGCGCTTGTCGGGCGTGAGGATCTTGTAGTAGCGCGGCGGCCCCGCGAACAGCGATCCCTTCAGGCGGAACGTTGGGTAGTAGACCGGCAGCTGGCCGCCGGCGCCCTGCTGGACGGCCTGCACCGCCTGGTCCCTGCCGGGCACGGACGCCTTCTCCAGACCGCCGTCGGGTGGCCCCTTGGACTTGCGCCGCCGCCGCTTCGCACCCGTGGGCTCGAGCGTGCCCTTGACGCCCTTGCTCGCCTCGGTGCCGAGGAACTGCTGGACGAGCTTCTGCACGGTCGAGTTGGTTGCGGTCACGAAGCTCGGCGTGTTCGTGGCCTCGTTGCCCGACGTGATGCCGACCTCGCCCTGGAAGTGGACCTCGCGGATCGGCTGGCCGGCGCTGAACACCGCCAGCTTGAGCAGGCTGAGGATGGCCTTGTTGTCCTTCAGCGACGCATCGGAGGTCGTGTACCTGCCAAAGATCCTCTGGAGCCGCTTGCGGTTGCCGATCAGCCCGGTGATGCCTGCCTGCTGCTTGGTCGCGCGGATCACCTCCTGCTGACGCACGCCGCGCACCAGGTCGTTGTCCTCGTGGCGGAAGCGCGCGTACTCCAGCGCCTGCTGGCCGCACAGCCGCTGGTAGCCCGACGGCACGTTGATGTAGGCGTACGCGGCGGTGTCGTTGAAGTAGCGCCGATCGACGTCGACGTAGATGCAGCCGATCGCGTTGACCGCGCTCTCGAACCCCTTGAAGTCGACGTTGATGACGTGGTTGATCGGCAGCTGGGTCAGTGCCTTGACCGTCTTCAACGTGAGCGCGGGCCCACCCAGGTCGTAGGCCTCGTTGATCTTCGCGGTGCCGCGGCCGGGGATCCGCACGCGCAGGTCGCGCGGCAACGACATCAACGCGGTGGCCTGCCGGTCGGGATCCAGCCGGGCGAGGATGATCGTGTCCGAGCGCGCACCCGTGCCGGCACCACCGTCCGTCGCGCCCTTCGGGCGACGGTCGGAGCCGAGCAGCAGGATGGTCTGGGGTTTGCCGGGATCGACCTGCGCCAGGCCCTGCCCGAGCTTCAGGTCGGGGTTCCGCTTGAGCGTCGTGACGACGTTGCCGACCTCGCGGAAGGCGGCGACTGCGGTGGCCGAGGCCGTCGCGAACACCACGAGCAGCGCACCGAGGAACAGCTTCTTCCAAAAGCTGGGGCGCGGGAGATCTTCGAAGCTCGGGCTCATCCCGCCTCCGCGATGGTCAGGTTGGGTCGCGCGGCCCGCGATGGCACTGCGGTGATGAACTCCACCAGCGCGCGCCGGTACTGGCCAAGCGACTCGATCGACACCCACTCATCGGGCCCGTGGTGGCCGTCGCCGCTCGGGCCGAACTCGACGCCGGGAATGCCCGCGTTGAGAAACGAGATCACGTCCGAGGTCCCGTCGCGGCCGACTGCGATCGAATCCTGCACCGGGGTCGTCTTCGCCACGGCATCGGCGAGCACCTTCACGTAGGGCTCCTCGCGCGACACCACGATCGGCTCGCGGTGAAAGACGTGTACGACCTCGGTGTCCTCGATCGCGTTCACGGCAGCCAGGATCTCATCGGGGTCCTGACCGGGCAGATAGCGGATGTCGAGGTCGATGGTGCACAGGTCGGGCACGCGATTGACGGCGTCGCCCCCGATGATCTTTCCAAGGCTGATCGACGCCCGGTCGAACAGCTCCGAGGACTCGCGCGTGAACGGCATCGAGCCGATCCCGCGGAACACGTCGACGGCCTTGACCACCGCGTTGTCACCGAGCCACGGCGTGGAGCCGTGCGCGGAGCGGCCGCGCACCTCGAGCCGCAGCCCGAGCACGCCCTTGGCCTGGATGCCGATGCGCAGGTTGGTCGGCTCACCGGTGATCGCGAAGTCGCCGACGTAGCCCTTTTCGACCACGAAGTCGGAGGCACGGTTGGCCTGCTCCTCGGACTCCTCGTCAGAGACGCACACGAAGTGGACCTTGACCGCGTCCTGGGAAGCCAGGTCGCGAACCGCGCACATCATCGCCGCGAGGCCGCCCTTCATGTCGTAGGCGCCGCGCCCGATCAGGCGATCACCGTCGATCCTGGGCTGAAACTGCGCCTCGTGGCCCGGGACCACGTCCAGGTGGCCGTGCAGCACCACCGTCGGCCCCTCTACGGCGCCCACGGTCGCGGCCAGCACCGGGCGGCCGTTGTGATCCTCGTCCTTGACCCCGACATCGCGCGCCTCCAGCCAGCCGTACATGAAGGCCGCTGCCGCCTTCATCCCTTCGAGCGTCGACGTGTCGTAGGTGATCAGACGCTCGGTGAGAGCACACTCATCCACGTGGGGGGATGGTAGAGGCTGCGACCAGCTCGATCCCCGCCGCCGCGACCGAGTCGGGCCTCGAAGCGGCCGGGACCCGCCGCGAAGCTCAGATCCGCCGAGGAGGGATGCTCGGCGCCGGAGCCCACGGCGGTGGGCGCCGTGATTGCCGGGGATGCGCATCGCCGTCGCGACGGGCGGCATGCTCGTGCGCCGTCGCCACGGCACGCGCGACCTCCCGATGCAGGCCGGACCTGAACAGGTCGCTGTCGAAGCGACGTGCACTGGCCACACAAGCCGCGGGATCCACCGCCGACGGGTCGAAGCCGCGGACGGCGTCGGCCAAATCCTCGGGCCCACCGTCACAGAAGCACCCGGGCACTCGCCGGGCTCGCCGGGAGTGAGCGGGAGATCTCGACAGGCGGGTACACCACGCGCGACTCGCGGCCGAAGTAGGCGCCGATGCGCTGGCGGGTGGTCTCCGAGTTGGTCACGTACTGATTGACGCGCTGCGCCGCGATCCAATCCCATTCGCGCCAGCGCTGCAGGAAACCCCGCTGAAAGCCCGGCTGAGCGGCTCTGCCACTCCTCGAGGGCCCGGGCGCTCGTTCCAGGCGTAGCGGAACGGGTTGTGGCAGTAGCTCACGTGCACCGTGCCCTCGCGCAGATCACGGCATGCGCCCATGCGCTCGAGCTCGAGACGACGAGGGCGCCGCAGCTCTGTGGAAAAGTCGTGCACCGTTAGGACGTAGGGAGTAGCGGCCGAGACAGCCACGGGGGCCGGGCCGGGAGCCACACGACGTCGAGGTCGGTACCGAGCATGCGGTCGAGTCGAGGCCGACCGATCACCGAGGCTGAGGCGTTGGCCAGCCGGCGCGGCCCCGTGGGCGGTGAAGCGGCGCCCCCGGCAAGCGGATGTCGCCGGCGTCGTCGGAGAGCAGCACGCGCCACTCGTGCTCGGGGTAGCCGGCCACGATCGCGAGGAGGCGTACCGCGCGATCCCACGAGGCTGGCGCAACCCTGCCCCCTCGCCGGTCACGGTGCGCCCGTCTACGCCGATTATCACGGCGCGAACCGTATTGCAGGCGCCGAGACCGTCCACTCGTCGGATCCGGCGATACTTCTCCTCGTGAATCCCGAGGTCCTCGAGGTGGAGCCCGACAGGCGCGGCTCCACCAAGGCGCGTCTCCGCCGTCTCGCTGCGTCTGACACCGGACGCTCGGCCGGACTCGCGGCAGCGGTGATCGCAATGAACGTCCTCGCGCTCGTGTTCACCGTCGTGTTCGCGCGGATCCTGGGACCAGCCGGGTACGGCTCGCTCGCTGCCCTCCTCTCGGCGTTCATCATCCTGATGGTCCCGGGCTCGGCGTTGCAGATCGCCACGGCCCGCGAGGTCAGTCATGCGGTGGCAGACGGCGATCCGAACGCCGGCCACGGCGTGCGTCTGTGGCTTCTGCACCTGATCGCCGCGACGGCCGTGGTGGCCGTTCTCGTCGTCCCGCTGCGCGGCGTGCTCGGCTCGATCATCGCGGTCGATGACACATGGGCTGCGGCTGCGGTGCCCCTCACCGGGATGCTGTGGGCCATCATCTGTGTCGAGCGGGGTGCCCTGCAGGGGCTCCAGCACTACAAGCTCGTGGGCTTCAGCCTGGTGACCGAGGGAGTCGCGCGCCTCGCCCTCGCGCTGCTCCTCGTCGGAGTCGGACTCGATGTCACCGGCGCCTTCCTCGGCACCGGCGCTGCGCTGATATGCGTCGGCGTGGCCCTGTTCGCCCAGCTTCACAGCAGACTGCCACACCGTTTAAACGAGGGCGAGAAGCGGCTCCGCGACCTGCTGGCCGGCTCCCGGGCCCCGGTGGCCGGACTCACCCTGTTGTTCGCGCTCCAGGAAGCACACGTCATCGTCGTCAAGCACGAGGCATCGAGCAAGGCCGCGGGCGCCTATGCCGTAGCTGCCGTGGCCGCCAAGGCGATCATCTGGGTGGCGGTCGGCCTCGGCATGTACCTGCTCCCCGAAGCCTCGCACCGCGCCCGCATCGGGACCGACGCTCGTCCGGTCCTGCTCAGCACGCTCGGCCTCGTGGCACTCGGGGGGTTGCCGATGGTGCTCGTATACGCGCTTGCGGGCGAGCCCCTCCTGCGAGCGGTCTTCGGCGAGGATCTGACCGGTGCGTCCGCTGCGCTGCCCTGGCTCGGGCTGGCGATGACCTTTCTCGCGTGCTCCTACCTCTGTGTGCAGTACCTGCTCGCCCTCGGCCGCAAGGGATTCATCCCTGTCCTCGGCATCGCCGCCATCGCCGACGTGGTGCTGCTGGCGGGCATCGGCGCGAATCTCACCAACGTGGCGATCTCGCTCTGCGCGCTCCAGGCCGCGGCGGCTGTAGTGATCCTCTCGCTGAGCCTGCGCCGCCGCGAAGTCGAGCCGCGACCACTCAGGGCGTGACGGCGAGCCCCCGCTTCCCGTTGTTCGACTCACTCCGGGCGATCGCCGCCCTGAGCGTCTTCGTGGTGCATATGCCCTTTCTGCTCAGCCTCGGGCCAAACAGTCCCCCCGGCCAGGCGTACCTGCTCCCGCGCGGAGCGTCCCAGTAGCGCTCGATGTCGTTGTTCGGCTCGTTCCAGATCTGCCAGTTGCGGATCGGGCGCTTGGCCAGCTCGGGGTGCGCCTTCCAGAAGGAGCCCCTGGGCCCGTACCGCTGGATCAGCTTCTTCAGCAGCGTGTCGAAGTAGGCGTTGTGCTTGTCGACCCGCGCCCAGTAGGGCGTATAGAGCAGTACCGGCAGGACCTCGACGCGATGGGACGCCGCCGCCGTGACGGTTCGGTCGGTGCGGTCGAAGTCGAACCTGTTCTTCGTGGGCTCGATCGCGGTCCACGGAAACGTGACGCGCGCGGACTCGACACCCGACTTTGCCATCAGCGAGAAGTGCCTGCTCTGAGTCTCCGGCGACGCCGTGGGGGCGTAGCCGTCGAACTAGCTGGAGTTGCGTCCCGAACCGCCGGTCGACGTGCACCCTTGCATGAAAGGCTGAACCGTGGTTCACTTCTTCATTGGATGCCCTACCGCGCGACCGACCAGACCGAGGCACGCCGGCTCGCGGCTCGCCACCGGATCCTCGGTTGTGCGTTGGACGTCGTCTCCGCGGGCGGCTACGGCGCGCTCTCGGTCAATGCGGTCGCCGAGGGCTCGGGCGTCGCCGTCGGCACCGTCTATCGCCACTTCCCTTCGA
>JBBPXW010000039.1:0-7250 GCA_038200525.1 Solirubrobacterales bacterium
CCACGCTGAGGATGCGCGGGGAGTCCCACTCGGTCCGAGGCTTGATCCGCAGCCGCACCTTTCCGTCGGGCGCCGTGTACAGCGCCGTCTTGCGAAGCACGCGCGCGGTCGGGTACTGGCCGGCGCTCTGGGGGTCCGCGGGAAACGGCTCGGCCACCTTCTCGTTCTGCGGCGTGAACGGCTTCACGCTCGAGCCGTCCGATCGCTGGCCCGCCGCGTCGCCATCGCCGCTGGTCAGGGCAGCGACGACGGCTGCCGAAGCGAGCACCAGGATCGCGACCCCGATGCCGACGAGCACGGGCCTCGCTGTCCTGCCGCTCCGGTCGGGCTTGGCCTGTTCCGTCGCCGGAGCCGGTGTCGGCCCGGCGGCGCCGGGATCGTGGGCTTCGGGATCGCCGCCGCCTGGATTGTCCATGGCGCCGAGGGGTCGGTGGCCGCGCATCGCGAGTGCCTCCGGCTGACTCGGCGGCGCCTCGTGGGGCTCAGAAGCCGGCGCCGCGGTGATGGCCTCCCAGGTCTCTGACTCGAGCAGGGCCTTGAGCACGTGACCGAGATCGGCGCCGCGCTGGACATCGAGGCGCTGCGCCAGCAGCTCGATAGCGGCGGCCCGGCGACGGGCCACCTCGGCCGTGTCAGACGCGAAGATCGTCGCGAGGTCCGCGTCGGGCACCCGACGGCGCAGCGAGTAGTCGAGGATCTCACGATCCTGGGAGTCGAGACCGGCCAGGGCCTCTGAGATCTGTTCGCGGTTGAGCATGGGCGGGACGGGCGGGACGGGCGGGGCCAGGCGGCTCCGAGTCGCCCAGGGTATCCATCGGGTCTGTCAGAGCTATCGGGCGCGGGAAAGGACGCCTTGAGCTGCGCGGGCCGGCCGGCATTCGGTTTGGCGCGGGGGCGGCGGGGTAGCGACGGCGAGACGATCGATTTACCGGCCGTCAGATCGAGGAGAGACACATGCTGATAGGAGCAATCGCCGTCGTATGCATCTTGCTGCTGGTATTGGCCTTCGTGTTCCCGCGCCTTTCACGGCACCCGCAGCGGGGCGTGGACAAGACCTTGAGCACCGGCCAGCAGGCCGGCGGGATCCTCCCGGGGTTCCTGGGCCGCTGGGCACAGAAGCCCTTCAGTTCGTCGCGGAAGGCGACGAACAAGAGCGCCGCGGCCGGCCGCAAGGGCCGCGGGAAGATGGGCGCCTGATGCATCTCAAGGATGCGGGCAAGGCCGGCCTCGCCGGCTGGCGCGAGAAGGTCGCCGACCACGCGGCCCCCGCCGTGGCCCAGCGCTCGCCGCTCGACGAGGACCAGGTGCGCGCCGCCCTCGGCGCCCTGTTCTTCGTGCTGTCGGCGATCTATGTGGCCCAGACGATCAAGACCATCCTCGATGAGCGCTGAGGGCCGGCCGCACTAGATGGTCGATGCGTATCCGGTTGGTTCCGTCTTGGTCTCAGACTGGAGAACGGCACCTTCTTCAAGGAGTTGCGGCGGGTCCGGCGTCTGCCGCGGCTGGGTGGGCGGCGGGGCTGTGTTACGGCCCTGCCTCGCTGTAGCTATCTCGTTACCTTCGCCGCGCTCGGCGCCCGCGATTTTCATGCTCGACGCCTTTGCGCCTCCATGCGGAGCAAACACGTCGAGCACCACGACACCGTGTGACAGAACCGCCACGAACGCAACAGCACCCCACCTCTCACCCAGCCGCCCTCGACGCTCCTCCGCCAAACCGAACCAACCGGATACGCACTAGTTGGTTGACCATCTAGCATCGCCGGCGCGGCCCCGGAGGGGTGGCAGAGTGGACGAATGCGCTGGTCTTGAAAACCAGAGTCGGGGCTTCCTCGACCGTGGGTTCGAATCCCACCCCCTCCGCTTGCGGGCCTAGGAGGCGGCCTCGATCCGCGCCGGCGCCCCCCACTGCCCCAGCACCTCGGGCAGCACGATGCTGCCGTCCTCCTGCTGGCCGTTCTCGACCAGCGCGATGATCGTGCGACCCACGGCCACGGCGGTGCCGTTGAGGGTGTGGGCGTGCACCGTGCCCTTCCCCTCGGCGGGCCGGTAGCGAATGTCGAGACGGCGTGCCTGGTAGTCGGTTGTGTTCGAGCATGAGGTGAGCTCGCGGTAGGCGCCCTGGCCCGGCAGCCATGCCTCGATGTCGTACTTCTTGGCGGCCGACTTTCCAAGATCGTCCACAGCGATGTTCACAACCCGGTAGGGCAGGCCGAGCGCCTGCATCAGCTCCTCCTCGATGGCGAGGATGCGCTCGTGCTCGGCGACCGCCTCCGAGACCGACACGAACGAGAACAGCTCGAGCTTGTCGAACTGGTGCACGCGGAAGATGCCGCGCGTGTCGCGCCCGGCGGCGCCCGCCTCGCGGCGAAAGCAGGGAGAGAAGCCGGCATACCGCAGCGGGAGATCGGGTTCGTCGAGCAGCTGGCCGGCGTGCAGGGACGCCAGCGCGACCTCGCTCGTGCCGGAGAGGTAGAGGTCGTCATCTGCCACGCGGTAGATCTGCTGTTCGGTGTCGGGCAGGAACCCGGTGCCGTACAGGGCCTCCTCACGCACGAGCACTGGCGGGATCACCGGCTCGAAGCCGTGGCCACCGGCCACCTCCATCGCCCACCGCACCAGCGCGAGCTCGAGCAGCACGAGCGGCCCCTTGAGATAGGCAAAGCGTGAGCCCGCCACGCGGGCGCCCGCCTCGAGGTCGACGAGGTCGCCGAGCAGCTCGAGGTGGTCTCGGCCCGTGGCGCCGCTCCGGCCGACCTCGCGCAGCACGGTGTCCTGCGGCGCCGCGCCGGGGTCGGGCGGGTTCGGCAGCTCGGCCACCGCCCGGTCGAGCTCCTCCTCGACCCGGCGCAGCTCGGCCTCGAGCTCCTTCATGCGCTCGCCCGAGCGGCGCACCTCGGCGATCGCCTCGGACGCATCGTCACCCCGGCCCTGCTGCTCGCCGATCTGCCTGCTCGCGGCCTTGCGGGTGCTGCGCAGCTCCTCGACCTCGGGGAGCAGCGCACGGCGACGGACATCGAGCGCGAGCACCCTGTCGAGCACCGCCTCCGATCCGTCGCCGCGCCGCGCCAGCGCCTCGCGGGCTGGTGCGGGGTCCTCGCGGATGGCCTTCAGGTCGAGCATCGCGCCAACCGCGCGAGTCTCAGCGCTTCCCGCCGGAGTACTTCGCCAGGAAGGCGGCCAGCTCGTCGGCCTCCTTGCCGGTGACGATGTTGGCCGGCATGATCGCGCCGGAGAAGCCGCCGTTGCGGATGGCGTAGAGCACGTCGTCGCGCTTCTCCTTGCGAATGTTGAAGTTCGGGCCGTTCGTGCGCTCGCCGCCCTCCTTCTTGCCCAGGGGCTTGGAGCCGTAGGCGTTCGCGGAGTCCAGCGAGTGACAGCCCGAGCAGCGCTCGTTGAAGAGGGTGGCCGCCGGCTTGTCCGGCTTCGCGGCGGTGATCTCGCCGCCGCAGCCGGCCGCGAGCACCGCGAGCGCGGCCACGCCGAGCGTCAGCGTGATAGCCCGTCGGAGGCGGAAGAGGGTCCTGGCGCTGCTCACGGGCGGGCATACTACCCCGCGGCCGTGCTCGGCTCTCTCGCGGGAGGAGCGCGGTCCGATCGACGATCGGACGAGCACCGCACCGATTCCCTCAGACGAGGCGCGCGCGCCGCTTGGCGAAGCGCAGCAGACCGCCGCCCTTCACACGGACGAGCTCCACCTCGCCCATCACCATCGACACGAGATCGAGGCCACGGCCACCTTCGGCCAGTCGCTGAACCGGGCCTGCGCCGGGATGCTCGCGCCCCTCGTCGACCACCTCGAACACCAGCCGGTCGCGGTCGCAACGAGCGGCGATCCGCACCGAGTCCTCGCGGCCGGAACCGTGGATGATCGCGTTGGTGACCGCCTCGCTCATCGCGAGCTTGACCTCGAAGCGGTCGTCTTCATGCAGGCCGAAGTCGTCCGCCGCCTGCGATGCCCACTCCCGCGCGTCGTGGAGCTTCGCGAGGTCGGCGGAATCTCCAGTTCCCGCGCTTTGAACGCCGAACGCGTCCCGTTCATGTGCTGCCCCTGCCTTCAATCGCCTGCCCGACTCAAGCCCTATGCCCCCAAACGGCATTTCTCGAACACTGCTCAGCCGCCGGTCTGATAGGCGCGAAGGGCGAGCGTGAGGATCAGCAGCGCCCCGACGGTCATCACACCCATCTCCGAGAGCGCGACCTTTCGCGCGACGGCGATCTGCTGTCTGCGGGTGAGCGCATCGAGGTCGGGGATCTCCTCGAGCACCTTCTCGGCCACGCTCACGCGCATGCCCTCGCTGACCAACGTGACCACCAGGGGCGAGATGCCGTAGGCGATGTGCAGACCGTCGGGCGAGCTGGCGCCGCGCGCGACGAGGATCAACCCGATCGCGACCTGGACGGCCACGCTGGCCTGGGCCGCCCGCAGCAGCCACCAGAACGCCTGTGTCGAGAAGCCCTGGGACCACGCCACCGCCCCCCAGATGCCCGCCACCCCGTTAGAGACGAGGACGGCGATGCCGACGACCATGTGGACGGTGCTCATGGCGACGGCCCCCAAGCGCCCATCGCCACTATGTAGCAACTCCGCACAAGCTGCGTTATACAATGCGGGACCTTGCTGAAGAGTTACCTACCAGCGCTGGTGTTTCTGCTGCTAGGAGGCGCCATCGGCGCGGCATTCGCGATGGCCAACACCTTCCTCGGCCCCCGGCAGCGCAGCCTTGGCGTGCAAAGCGAGCCGTACGAGTCCGGCCTGCCCTCCGACGTGCGCAGGAACTTCCGCTTCGGGGTCAGCTTCTACCTGATCGCGATGCTGTTCATCCTGTTCGACATCGAGGTCGTGTTCCTCTACCCGATCGCCGTGCAGCTCGCCGCCGTCGGCACGTTCGCGCTGGTCGAGACGATCGTGTTCGTGGTGCTGCTGTTCGTCGCGTTCGTATTCGTCTGGAGACGGGGAGCCCTCTCGTGGAAGTGACGCGCACCAAGCTGAGCGGCAGGTCACAGGAGATGCGCGCACGCGGGCTCAAGGCCCAGCAGATGCTGCGCGGCGAGCTCGAGGGAGCCGACCTCCAGGAGCACGTCGAGAAGTCGCTGCTGCTCAGCCGCTTCGAGGACGCCCAGAACTGGGCACGCAAGAACGCGATCTTTCCCCTCGGCTTCGGCCTGGCGTGCTGCGCAATCGAGATGATCACCGTGATCGGCTCGCCCCGAAATGACCTCGCTCGCTTCGGCGCCGAGGCCATCCGCTTCACCCCGCGCCAGGCCGACCTGCTGATCCTGTCCGGCCGAGTCTCGACCAAGATGGCGCCCGTCATCCGCCGCATCTACGAGCAGATGCTCGAGCCCAAGTGGGTCATCTCCATGGGCGCGTGCGCGTCGAGCGCGGGCATGTTCAACAATTACGCGCTCGTGGCCGGCGCGGACAAGTTCCTGCCGATCGACGTCTACGTGCCCGGCTGCCCGCCGCGGCCCGAGGCCCTGATGTACGGGATCATGCAGCTCCAGGACAAGATCCAGGGCTCGCCGCACCAGGGCTGGCGCGAGCGCTACCGCTCGGCCGGCACCGAGGAGGGCCTGGGCGAGAGCATTCCCGCTCCCGCGTATTCGGGCCACGGCGACGATGCCTGACGCGACAGGGTTGGAACTGGTCGCTCAGCGCGTCCGCTCGGCCGTGAACGACGACGCTGTGGTCGACACCCTCCACGCGCACGGGCAGGCCACGCTCCAGGTGGCGCCCGCCTCGGTCCACGAGGTGCTCAGCCACCTGCGCGACGATGACGAGGAGCCCTACGAGTTCCTCGCCAGCCTGCACGGGTGCGACTACCTGCCCGAGGAGCCCCGGCTCGGGGTGCACTACCAGCTGCTCAGCATGGATCGGTGCGAACGGCTCAACGTGAAGACCCGACTGACTGTCGAGGAGCCGCAGCTGCACAGCGTGGTGGACCTCTACCCCACCGCGCACGCCCAGGAGCGCGAGGTCTACGACTTCTTCGGCGTCGAGTTCATGGGCCACCCCGACCTGCGGCGCATCCTGATGCCCGAGGACTACGTGGGACATCCCCAGCGGCGCGACTTCCCGATGGGCGGCGAGCCCGTGATCTTCACCTTCAACGAGCACGAGCTGCCGCGCTGGTACGACTGATGGCCGACGATCCGATCGAGGAGCGCCACCCGCGCACGCGCAGCGCACTGAAGGTCCCCTACCGCGAGCGCGAGCAGTCGGTCACCTCCCAGGAGATGGCGGGGCTCGATCCCCCGGGCGCGGGCACCGACTACCAGCCCGACGTGGAGGAAGAGCTCCTCACGATCAACATCGGTCCGCACCATCCCGCCACGCACGGGGTGCTGCGGCTGCTGTGCACGCTGGAGGGCGAGACCGTGCTCGACCTCGAGCCGATCATCGGCTACGTGCACACCGGCATCGAGAAGAGCTGCGAGGACCAGGAGTACTGGAAGGCCATCCCGTTCGTCGAGCGGATGGACTACCTCGCCTACTACTTCAACGCGATGGCGTTCTGCTCGTCGGTCGAGACGCTGCTCGAGGAGGAGGTGCCCACCCGAGCGCAGTACCTGCGCGTGATCCACATGGAGCTGAACAGGATCGCAAGCCACCTGTTCTGGCTGGGCACCGCGGCGCTCGACATAGGCGCGATGTCGATGCTGTGGTGGGCCCTGCGCGAGCGCGACGGCTTTCTCGACCTGTTCGAGATGTCCGGCGGCCAGCGCCTGCACACCCGCTACTTCCAGGTCGGCGGCGTGATGGAGGACATCCCGCCGGGATTCGAGGAGAAGTGCCGCTCGATCATCGGCGGGATGCCCGCGCGGATAGACCAGTACGAGTCGCTGCTCGACCGCAACGAGATCTGGCTGCAGCGGATGAAGAACACCGGGATCGTCTCCCAGGAGGACATGCTGAAGCTCGGGGTGACGGGCCCGCTGTTGCGCGCGACCGGGCACGGCTGGGATCTGCGCAAGGCGATGCCCTACTCCTCCTACGAGCACTTCGACTTCAACGTGCCGGTGGGCACCGTCGGCGACAACTACGACCGCTACCGAGTGCGGATCGAGGAGATGCGCGAGTCGCTGAAGATCGTCGAGCAGGCGCTCGACGGGCTGCCCGAGGGCCCCTTCATCACCGCCAACCGGAAGGTCGCGCTGCCGCCGCGCCACGAGCTGGCCACCTCGATGGTGGCGCTCATCCACCACTTCAAGCTGGTGACCGAGGGCTTCCGGGTGCCGCCGGGCGAG
>JBBPXW010000040.1:0-9627 GCA_038200525.1 Solirubrobacterales bacterium
ACGCCCTGCACTTCTTCGGCACCGACTTCCACCTGCGTGTGCTCCGCGGCCCGGGATCTCCGTGGCAGAAGATGATCAGGGCCAGGGACAGCCTCGACGCCATCATGTACTCGGAGATCGCGCGCCGCCGGCGCACGGGGGTCGGCGAGGAGGACATCCTCGACATGCTCTTGGCGGCCACTGACGACGAGGGCCGCCCGCTGTCGGACCGCGAGGTGCGCGATCAGGCGATCACGCTGCTGTTCGCGGGTCACGACACCACGACGTCGACGATCGCCTTCCTGTTCTACGAGCTTGCGCGGCACCCACGCGAGCAGGACCTGCTGCTTGACGAGCAGGACCGGTTGCTCGATGGCCGGGTGCCCGGCGCCGGCGATCTGGCCGGTGCGCTGCCCCGGCTCGAGATGGTGCTCGACGAGACCTTGCGTCTCTATCCACCCGCCTGGATCGGCCCGCGTCGCGCTACCGATCCGTTCGAGCTGCTGGGGCGCCACGTGCCCCGCGACGCCGCGGTCAACTACAGCTCGTGGGCGAGTCACCGCCTGCCCGACGTGTGGTCAGACCCCGAGGCGTTCGTGCCCGAGCGGTTCGAGCCGGAGGCGAAGGCCGCGCTGGCCAAGGGCGCCTACGTGCCCTTCGGGGGCGGCTCGCGCACCTGCGTCGGCATGCGCTTCGGCCAGATGGAGATCCGCGCGATCGTGACGCGGATCCTCGCGCGCTTCCGGCTCGAGCTCCAGCCCGGCTTCCAGCTCGACGTCCGCCAGAGCCCGACGCTCAGCCCGGGGCACGGGATGCCGATGCGAGTGCGCGCGCACGGCGTCGCCACGGCCTCTACACTCGTTGACTGACCAGTCAATCTGCGCCGGGCGGACCGGGGAGGACGATGCGCGCAGCAGCAGTGCAGCTGAACTCGACGCACGACGTCGCGGCCAACATGAGCGCCGCCGACCGGTTGACCCGTGCCGCCGCCGCCGACGGCGCCGACCTGGTGGTGCTTCCCGAGAAGTTCAACCTGCTTGGCACCCACGAGCAGTTCCGTGCGGGCGCCGAGCCGCTCGACGGGCCTACTGTCGACTGGGCCACCCGGACGGCTGCCGAGCTCGGGATCGACCTCGTGAGCGGCTCGTTCGTCGAGCGGCGCGAGGGCCACGACCGCCTCGGCAACACCAGCGTGCACGTCGGGCCCGACGGAGAGCTGCGCGGCGTGTACCGCAAGATCCACATGTTCGACGTCACGGTCGAGGGCACCGAGTACCGCGAGTCCGAGTCGCACGAGCCCGGCCAGGACATCGTCACATCCCCGGCGGAGGGAGCCCTGCTCGGGCTTACGGTCTGTTACGACCTGCGCTTTCCCGAGCTCTACCGGATCCTCACCGTGCGGGGCGCGCGAATCCTCGCCGTGCCGTCGGCCTTCACCGCCGCCACCGGCGCCGCGCACTGGGACACGCTGCTGCGGGCCCGCGCCATCGAGAACCAGGCCTTCGTCGTGGCCGCCGACCAGATCGGCCCCTCGCCGCCGGGCAACCACAGCTTCGGGGGCTCTCAGATCGTCGATCCCTGGGGCGACGTGCTGGCACGCGCGCCAGACTCCTCCGCCGGTTCCTCGGACCCCTGCTTCGTTGCGGCCGACATCGATCTCGCGCGCCTCGAGGAGGTGCGGGCCACGCTGCCAAGCCTCCGAAACCGGGTGCCGTCGGCCTACCGCTGGGAGCGGGAGGTCACCGCCTGATGGCCGCCCGTCCGCAACGGGCCGGCGCCGTGGACAAGCGTCGCCTCATCCTCGACGCCGCAGTCACGGTCTTCGCGCGCCAGGGCTTTCACCACTGCCGCGTCTCTGACGTGGCCGACGAGGCCGGCGTGGCCTACGGGCTCGTCTACCACTACTTCGACTCCAAGGACGAGATCCTCAACGAGCTCTTCCTCGAGCGCTGGCAGATCATGCTGGACGCGATCGCAGCCATCGACGTGCGCGACGACGTCGAGGTGCGCGACAAGCTGTACATGGTCGCCGGCTTCATCATCGACTCCTACCGCAACGAGCCCGACCTGATGAAGGTGATCATCGTCGAGGTCACGCGCGCGGCCAACTCGTTCGGACGGATCCACCTGGACAAGATCCGCGAGGCCTACACCGGCATCGCCGACATCGTCGAGGTCGGCCGCGGCCGGGGCGAGTTCAAGGAGGGGATCTCCTCGCAGTTCGCGGCCATGTGCTTCTACGGGGCGATCGAGCAGCTGCTCACGAGCTGGATCTTCGACATCCTGCCCCAGGACGACGCGCAGTTCGAGCAGGCCAAAGGGCTCGTGACCGACGCCATCTGCGGGGGTCTGCAGGCACCGGTGACGGGCGGCCCCGCCGTCTCTGGTTGAATCCCGCCGATGGACAACGACCTCACCAAGCGACTGCTCTGGGGCGGCATGCTTGCGGGCGTGGGTGCGCTGAGCACGATCGTCGCCAACCGCGTGGCCATCGCCCTCTGGATCCGCATCTTCGACGAAGAGCCCCCGGACGCGTGATGGAGGCGTCAGGGACCACGACCACGCCCTGGGCCGCGGAGGAGGGCCAGTCCCCCGCCGATGCCTACGCAGCAACAGAGTCCGATGCCTTCGCCGAGCGGCCCGAGATCTATGTCGGCGCCGCGTTCGCCGGCGGCCTCGCCATCGCCGGCCTGATCAGGTTGCTGGGCCGATGACGCCCCCGGACAACAACGCCGACAAGAGCGTCGGCGACATCGTCGCCGAGGTCTCCGAGAAGGCATCACTGCTGGTCCGAGAGGAAATCGAGCTCGCGAAGGCCGAGATCACCACCAAGGCAAAGACCCTCGGCAAGGGTGCCGCGGTCGGAGCCGCCGCCGGGGTCTTTCTCGTGTTCGCCTTCGTGATCTTCCTCGAGGCGCTGTCCTGGTTCTGGGTCGATCTCTTCAACTTCGGAGGCAGCATCTGGCCCGGCTTCCTGATCACCACCCTGATCCTCGCCGTCCTTGGCGTGGTGGCCGGACTCTTGGCCAAGAAGTGGCTCAGCACCGGTCCGCCCACGCCGGATCTCGCGATCCAGGAGGCAAAGGCCACAAAGGCCCAGTTCGAGCACCAGAAGACCGAGCGCGACCAGCTCGGACGGTCGCTCGACCGAGACACCGACGCCGACACCGACGCCGACGCCGACGCCAAGGAGGAGACCCGCTGATGTCGAGCCTTCCTGCAGACCGCACACCGGAGCAGATCCGCAGCTCCATCGAGGCCACCCGCAAGGACCTCGCCTTCTCCGTGAACGATCTCCGGTCGAAGGTCACCGAGATCACCAACTGGCGCCGCCAGCTGGCCGACAACCGCGAGGCGGCCCTCGCTACCGCCGCGGTCGCCGGGTTCGTGATCGGCGGGGGCATCGCGGCCACCGTCTCGCTGTTCCGCCGCCGGCGCTGAGGCCGCCTGGCTGCGTTCTCACCTCCTCGCGTGCGTTCGCACGCGTCGTCGGCTGCGTCCTTGCCAGCCCCGACCTCAGCCGCCGGCGGTCGCGGCCTCGCCACCCTCTGCGCTCGCTACGCGGGCGCGGGGTCGGCCGGACGGGGCGGCGACTCCTCCGGCCCCTCGACCGGACCCACGGCAGCGCGCGGCTTGATGCCGCGCATGTCGGCGTACTCGCGCGCAGCGATCTGGATGGAGGCCGCGACAGGGACGGCCACAAGCGCCCCGAGGATGCCGAGCAGAGTGCTGCCGAACAGCACCGAGACGATCACCAGGAACGGGTTGATGTCCACCGCCCGCTTCTGGATCTGTGGCTGCACGAGGTTGTTCTCGATCTGCTGATAGACGATGGCCCACACCACCCATACGATCGTGTCGGTCGGGAAGTCATTGAAAACGGTGACCGCCGCGACGATCACCGCGCCGATGGTCGCGCCGACCAGGGGGATGAGGTCGAGGAAGAAGATCAGGACCGCCAACGGCGCGGCGAAGGGCACGCCCAGCACCAACAGGACGAGATAGGTGAGCACGCCGGCCATGGCCGCCTGCACGAGCGCACCGGCGACGTAGCTGCCGACTGCGCGCGCGGAACGGGCCAGTACCTTCTCCGCCCTGCGCGCGCGGTCCTCGGGCATGTAGCGCAGCGCGGCGTCGACCCACCCACGGCCGCTGCCGAGGATGAACGCGGTCAGGATCAGGATGGTCACAAGCGCGAAGACGGAGTTGACGATGCCGAAGCCGACGTCGCGCAGCAGGCTCGCGGCGTCGCCGATGCGCCCCGGCAGGTTGGCGGCCTCCTGCTGAAGCTTCGAGGTCACGCCGTAGTCGTCGTTCAGCTTCCGCAGGCGGCTGCTTCCCTCAACGTAGCTGGTCACGTCGCGCGCGTAGGACGGCGCATCGCGTGCCAGCGCGTCGGCACCGTTGACGATCGGCGGGAGCACCAGGGCTCCGATCGCGATCGGGATCAACAACAGCCCGACGAACACGATGGCGATGGCGGGGCCGCGGCGGATGTAGCGCTGCAGCAGGTTCACGGGGCCCGAGAGGGCCACGGCCAGAAACGTTGCGATGAAGATCCAGCCGATCGGCTTGCGCAGCAGGAAGATGCCGTAGAGCGAGACGATCACGAGCACGATCGTGAGCACCGTGCGTACCACCACCCGCGGGGCGGTGAAGAGGTGAGCTGAGTCCTCCTCGGTGGCCATCACGGCACGAGCTCGCGCGGCACCGAGCCGACGCCCAGCATTCCTGGCCCCGTGTGGGTCGAGAGCACCGGCCCGACCTCGCTCACGAACGTCGGGTCACAGCCGAAGACCTCGTAGCAGCGCTCCACCAGACGCTCGGCCTCGTCGGGGGCCGAGATGTGCTGCACCACCCAGCCGTCGGCGCCGGACTCGTGGCGCTGGCGGGCGTAGTCGACCATCCGCTCGAAGGACCGCTTGCTCGTGCGCACGCGCTCGACCGGCACCATCTCGCGCTCCACGGTGAGGATCGGCTTCACCTTCAGCGCCGAGCCGATCCATGCACTGGCCCCTCCTATGCGGCCACCGCGCTTGAGGAACTCGAGCGTGTCGACCGCGAACCACATCTTGAAGTTGGCTCGCGCGCGCTCCATGGCCGTCTCGATCGCGTCGAGGTCGCCGCCGGTCTCCGCGGCGCGCACGGCGGCAAGCACCATCAGGCCGGTGCCGCCAGCGGCGGTGCGGGAGTCCAGCACGCGGATCCGCTCGCCGCCCTTGCCGTCGCGCTCGAGCTGGCCGGCCGCCTGGCGCGCCGCGCCGCCGGTGCCCGACAGCCCCTCGGAGATGTGCACGGAGACGATGTCACGACCCTCGGCAAGGAGAGGCTCGTAGGCACCCACGAAGTCGCCGACCGAAGGTTGTGAGGTGCCCGGAAGTGACTCGGCGCTGCGCAGCTCATCGAAGAAGGCGTGGTAGTCGGTGATCGAGTCCTCGCGCTCGGTGCGCTCGGGCGAGAACACGACGTAGAGAGGCACGAGGGTGATCCCGTGCCGCTCGATGCGCTCGGGCGGCAAATAGCAGGTGGTGTCGGCGACCACGGCGACGGGAGGCATGGCCCGACCCTATCGCCGCCCACCCCGCCGGCTGCGCCTCGACGCCATACTCCCGGACGCATGCCCATCACGTTGCTCACAGGCGCGACTGGCTTCATCGGCTCGCATGTCGCTCGCGCGTTGGTCGAGCGCGGCGACCGGGTGCGAATCACCGTGCGCGACGAATCCGACACCCGCCAGCTCGCAGGCCTTGACCTCGAGGCGGTGCGCTGCGATGTGCTCGACGGCCGCGCCGTGCGCCGCGCGCTCAAGGGCGTCGACAAGGTCTTCCACGCGGCCGGGATGACGTCGGTGCGCCCAGCCGATGCCGATCGGCTCTTCGAGGTCAATGTCGGAGGGACGGCGGTGGTGATGGAGGAGTGTCTGCGTGCCGGTGTCGAGCGGGTGGTGCTCACCTCGAGTGCCGCCGCCCTCGGGCCGGCGCCGTGCGGCGAGACCGCCGACGAGGAGCAGCTGTTCACCGCTGCCAAGCTCGGCATTCCCTATGTCAACTCGGTCCACGAGGCGGAGGCCACGGCGATGCGGCTGGCCGCGCAGGGACTGCCCCTTGTGTGCGTGAACCCTGCAGCGACCTTCGGCCCCGGCGACATCCACGTGACCTCGACCCGGCTCGTCCGGAGCTTCCTGCTCGGAAACGTGCCGGCCTACGCCGGCGGTGCCCTGAACATCGTCGACGTGCGCGACGTGGCCCAGGGCCACCTGCAGGCCGACGCCCTGGGCCAGATCGGCGAGCGCTACATCCTCGGCGGGCGCAACTACACCTTCGACCGCCTCTTTGCCGATCTCGGCCGGCTGTCCGGCGTCGCGGCCCCCGTCAAGGTGCCCCTTGGGTTGGCCGCCGCGGCCACGAGCATCCTCGGGCTCGGCCCCGGCCGCAGCACGCTGACCGCGGCGGAAGTCACGGCCGCCAGCCAGTTCTGGACGTACAGCTCGGCCAAGGCCAAGCGCGAGCTGGGCTTTCGCGCCCGCAGCCACGAGGTCACGCTCGAGGCGACCGTCGACTGGTATCAGGACCAGGAGGGCGACCGTATAGCGCGGTCGCGCCATTCTCAGGAGCTGCAGTATCGGGCGGCCGGTGGGGTCATCGCGATGGGCGAGGGAGTCGTCAGCACGGGACGTAGGCTTCTCGGTCTCCTCGGGGTCGGCTCAAGCTAGGCTGAAGCGGCATGGCAACGCTCTATCGCTGCAAGGCGCCAACCGATCTCGTCTGCCGCTGTGGCCGGGTGGCGCGCAGGCTTCGCGCCGCCGACATCGAGTTCGAGGAGGTCCGGGTTCCGTTCCTGAAACGGGACCGGCCCGAGGTCGATGAGCTCACCGGTCAGCGGTGGGTTCCAGTGCTGGTCCACGGCGATCAGGTGATTCACGACTCCCACCGGATCGTCGAGTACGTCGATCATCTCGGCGAGGCCGAGGCGCCGGCCCCGATGGCTGCGGAGCCGGCCTGATGGCTCGCGCCGGCAGGCCGGGCGCCGCCCACCGGGTCAGGCGCGCCGGTCCCGCCGCCAAGCGCGCATGGCCGTTCGTGATGATGGCGTGGGAGCGCTGGCAGGCGCTGCCGGAGGCCGACAAGGAGCGCTACCGGCGCCAAGCACGTGCGTACGCGCAGCGCGGTCGCACGGCGGTCGTCAAGGCCCGCGGGAAGGGGCCGGGCGGGTTCCCTCGCTAGGCGCGACGTGGCCACCGGCCTAGAGACCGGCTCTCAGGCCGCCGACCCCCTGGCGGCTGCACGGCTGGTCACGCCGCTCGCTCGCTCCCTGGCCGCCCGCTGCGATCGGGATCGGCGACTCGCGCCCGAGCTCGTGCAGGCCCTGCGCAAGTCGGGCCTGTTCAGGATGCTCGTGCCCGCATCGCT
This sequence comes from Solirubrobacterales bacterium, assembly GCA_038200525.1. Taxonomy (GTDB): domain Bacteria; phylum Actinomycetota; class Thermoleophilia; order Solirubrobacterales; family Thermoleophilaceae; genus JAAYBF01. The sequence continues at coordinate 7,389 of JBBPXW010000040.1, forward strand.
CGGCGGAGGCGAGGCCACTCCGTGGCAGATGGTCACTGCTGTCGAGGAGCTCGCCCGGGGCGATGCAGCCGCCGGCTGGTGCGTCTCGGTGGCATCCACGAGCGGCGTGCTTGCCGCCTACCTCGACGACCAGCACGCGCGCGAGGTATTCGGCGAGCCGATGAGCTGCGCGGGCGGGGTGTTCGCACCCAAGGGCCGCGCCACGCCGGTGCGGCCCGGCACGCTCGAGGTGAGCGGCCGCTGGTCGTTTGCCAGCGGGGTGGCGCACTGTGACTGGCTGCTCGGGGGGTGCACGGTGGCCGAGGCCGACGGCGTGCGCACGTTGGAGAGCGGAGCGCCCGATGTCCGGATGGTGCTAGTGCCCGCCGCGCAGGCGAACGTGATCGACACCTGGGCCGTCAGCGGGCTGCGCGGCACGGGCAGTCACGACTTCGCAGTGGACGCGGTCGAGGTACCCGAGGCTCGGTCGGTGTCGCTCATCGCCGATGCGCCGCGCCACGAGGGACCGCTCTACGCGTTTCCCTCGTTCGGCCTCCTCGCCCTGGCGATCGCCGGCGTCGGCATGGGTGTCGCGCGCGGGGCGGTGCAGGATCTGGTCGGGCTGGCCGACGCGAAGACACCCGCGATGGCCACCCACTCGCTTGCCGAGCAGCCCGACACCCGGGCACGCGTCGCCCGCGCAGAGGCAGAGCTGCGGGCGGCACGGGCGCTCGTCCAGGACGCGATCGGCGAGGCGTGGGAACAGGCGCTCGGCGAAGGCGAGGTCGACATCGAACGCCGCGCCGGCCTGCGGCTGTCGGCCAGCCACGCGATGGGCACCGCCGCCCACGTGGTCGACGAGATGTATGCGCTCGCCGGCGGCAGCGCCGTCTACGACTCGAGCCCACTGCAACGCCGCTTCCGGGACATCCACGTGGCCACCCAGCACATGTTGGTCAACCCGTCGACGTGGGACTTCGCGGGGCGGGTGCTCCTGGGAGCACCCGCCCGCTCGGAACAGTTCTAGGAGGCGGCGAAGCCGCCGGTCTATTTCAGGTTGTTCTCGAGCTGGATGTTGCCCTGCTGGGCCGGGATGTCGTCCTCGGTCAGCTGCGCGGCCGGCGCCGGCTCGTCGTCGTCTTCGGGCATATCGACGCCGAGGAGCTGTACGAGCTCACCGTTCTCGTACATCTCCATCACGATGTCGCAGCCGCCGACCAGGTCTCCCTTGACGAACAGCTGGGGGATTGTGGGCCACCCCGACAGTTCCGAGAGCTCCTCGCGGATGCGCGGGTCGGGAAGGATGTCGAGTGCCGCGTAGCGCACGCCGAGCGTGTTGAGCAGCCCGGAGGTGCGCATCGAGAAGCCACAGGCCGGAGCCTCGGGCGTGCCCTTCATGAAGAGCATCACCTCGTTCTCCTTGATGGACTGGTCGATGAAGTCACGAATCTCTACGTTGTCCACGGGGTCAACCTCCCGGTGTCGAAGTCTTGATCGAGAGGGCGTGGATCGCACCGCCCACCTCGTTGCCGAACACGCCGTACACGAGCTGGTGGGACTGAATCCGGCTCAGTCCCTCGAACCGGTCAGAGACCACCTCCGCTCGGAAATGGTCGCCACCGCCGGTCAGGTCCTCCACGGCCACAGCGGCTCCGGGGAAGGCTCCCTCGATGCGGTCCTTGAGATCGTCCGCGCTCGGCACACCTTGAAGATAGCGGGCTGTGACTGGCGCCTTTGCCAGCCTTGATCCCCATTGCTATCTTTGTTGAAGCATGGTGACCATGACTGAGATCGCAGCGGACAAGGTTCGGGGCTTCCTATCCTCACAGGAGTCCGAGGGCGATGTCGGCTTGCGCGTCGGCGTGCGTGGCGGGGGGTGCTCCGGCTTCCAGTACGCCCTGGCGCTCGATGAGAAGCGCGACGAGGATGTGATCTTCGAGCACGAGGGCATCCCGCTGATCGTTGATCCCGCGAGCCTGCGCTACGTCGACGGCTCCCAGGTCGACTACACCGAGAGCCTCATGGGTGCCGGCTTCGAAGTGAAAAACCCCAACGTCGTCGCCTCCTGCGGCTGCGGCTCTTCGTTCCGGATCGCGGACGAAGACGCAAGCTGCGGCTCTTGACTCGCTAGTCCGGCGCGTTTCCAAGCGACTCCCACAGGTAGACGCACGCGAGCGTCCGGTACGGGCGCCACGGCCGTGCCACGCGCCTGAGGCGATCCGGGCTCGGCAGCTTGCGTAGCCCGTAGTTGATCTCCGCC
>JBBPXW010000041.1:0-4240 GCA_038200525.1 Solirubrobacterales bacterium
CCACTCGTTCCTCCCGGCGTTCTCGGGCGCAGATCCCTACCGGCGGGCGCTCGAGCGCGGAGTAAAGATCATCGGAGCCACCGCGCACTACGTGACCGAGGAGCTCGACGCCGGCCCGATCATCGCCCAGGACATCGAGCGCGTCGATCACCGCGCCACGGCGGCAAGCCTCACAGAGCTTGGGCGTGACATCGAGCGGCGCGTGCTGGCGAGGGCGGTGCGTAGCCACCTCGACGATCGCGTGATCGTCTACGACAGTCGAACGGTGGTCTTCTAGAGGCGGGGGCGCTCGGCCGAGGCGTCGGGCGTGAGCGCGTCCTCCTCGAGATCGAGGGCCACCCGCACTATTCGCGCCTGCTCCTTGCGGTGGGCGGCCGAGTAGCCCTCGGACTGGGCCGCTCGCAGCTGGCGGCCCACGTAGTAGTAGTGCAGGTGCTCGGGGAGGATCGCGGCCATGCGCCGGCGCATGTAGGCGCGCGCGCCCATGTTGCGCGGCTCCTCCTGGACCCAGACCACCCGCTCGAGGTTGGGGTAGCTGTCCATCAGGTCGCGCAGGTCCTGCTCCGGGAACGGGTAGAGCATCTCGACCCGCGCGACGGCGATGTGCTCGGCGCTCGGTCGCTCCTCGTTGGCGACGATGTCGTAGTAGACCTTGCCCGAGCACAGCACCAGCTTGGTCACCCTGCCGCGGTCCTCGGGCGGGCTCGGGTCGTCGAGCACCCGGCTGAAGCTGCCGTCGTAGAGCTCCTCGATCGAGGAGGTGGCCGCGGGCAGGCGCAACAGGCTCTTCGGCGTCATGAGCACGAGCGGGCGCGCCTTGGACACGAGCGCCTGGCGGCGCAGCAGGTGGAAGTACTGGGCGGGGGTGGTGGTGTTGGCCACCCGCATGTTGCCCTCGGCGCAGGCCTGGAGGAAGCGCTCGACGCGCCCGCTCGAGTGCTCGGGGCCGGAGCCCTCGTAGCCATGGGGCAGCAGCAGCGTCAGCCGCGAGGTGGCACCCCATTTGGCCAGTCCGGACACCATGAACTGGTCGAGGATCACCTGCGCGGAGTTCACGAAGTCGCCGAACTGGGCCTCCCAGAGCACCAGCGTCTCCGGATCGGCGGCGCTGTAGCCGTACTCGAACCCGACGCATGCCTGCTCCGAGAGCGGGCTGTTGTGCAGCTCGAACGGGGCGACAGCGCTCTGGAGGCTCTGCAGCGGCGTGTAACGGTCGCCGTTCTCGGCGTCGTGCAGCACCAGGTGGCGCTGGCTGAAGGTGCCGCGCTCTGAGTCCTGGCCGGTCAGACGCACCGGCACGCCGAGTGCCAGCAGCGACGCGAACGCCAGCGACTCGGCGTGGGCCCAGTCGACGCGCCCCCCGTCGGCTGCCGCCTCACGACGGCGCTCGAGGAACGGCTTGAGCTTGCGGTGCACGGTGAAGCCATCGGGCACACGCAGGATCTGCTCGTTGAGGGAGCGCAGGGTGTCCTCGGGAAGCGTGGTCTTCGGCTCCCGGCTCATGGTGGTGTCCAGCTCGTGTTGGCCCGTGGCGGGCGGGCCCGCCATCGTCTCCTTGAGCTCGGCGTGGGCATCGGCCACGCGCTGATAGGCATCGGCGGCCAGCCTCTCCGCGGTCGGCTCGTCGACCACGCCGGCGGCAATGAGCTCGTCGGCGTAGACCTTGCGCACCGCCGGGTGGTGCTTGATCGTGTCGTACATCTGCGGCTGGGTGTAGGCGGGCTCGTCAGTCTCGTTGGGGACGAAGCTGCGATAGCCCACCACGTCGATGAGCACGTCGCGGCCGAACTCGTTGCGGAAGGCGACGGCCAGGCGCACGGCGGCGATGCAGGCCTCCATGTCGTCGGCGTTCACGTGGATGATCGGGATGTCGAAGCCCTTGGCGAGGTCCGAGGCGTACCGCGTCGAGCGGCTCTCGTCCGGATCGGTGGTGAAGCCGAGCTGGTTGTTGGCGATGATGTGGATCGTGCCGCCGGTGCTGTAGCCGGCAAGCGCCTGCAGGTTGAGCGTCTCGGCCACGATGCCCTGGCCGGGGAAGGCCGCGTCTCCATGGATGAGCACGGGCACGACGACGCTCGGGTCGTGGCTCAGCTCGCGACCGCTGCGGCTGGTCTGGTCTGCGCGCGCGGCGCCCTCGATCACCGGGTTCACGTACTCGAGGTGGCTCGGGTTTGGTGCCAGCCGGACGGTCACGTCCTTGCCTTCGGGGGTCTTGTAGGTGCCCTTCGCGCCGTAGTGGTACTTCACGTCGCCAGTGCCTCCCTCGGGGGCGGCGGTGTCGGCCGAGAGGGTCTGCTCGCCCTCGAACTCGACGAGGATGGATCCGTACGGACGCCCGACGGTGTGAGCGAGCACGTTCAGCCGGCCGCGGTGTGCCATGCCGAGCACCACCTCGCGCGCTCCGCTCTGACTGGTGAGCTCGATCGTCTCGTCGAGCATCGGCACGAGGGCGTCGAGACCCTCGATCGAGAACTGCTTCTTGCCGAGGAACGCCTTGTGCAGGTACTTCTCGAGCGCCTCGACCTCGGACAGCCGCTCCAGCAGGCGAACGCGCTCCTCGGTGCCCAGCTCCACGCGATAGTCGCCCGACTCGATCGCCCGGCGTAGCCACACGCGCCTATTGGGTCCGGCGATGTGCTCGACCTCGTAGGCGATCGTGCCGCAGTAGGTCTCGGCGAGGTGGGGCAGGGCGTCGCCGAAGGTCCTGCCAGGCACCGCCACACGCAGCACCGATGCCGGGATCCGCGACATCAGCTCGGGCGTGAGGTCGACCGACGCCGGCTCGAGTGAGGGGTCGCCGCGCGGAGTGGAGCCGAGCGGATCGAGCCGCGCTGCGAGGTGGCCCTGCGTGCGGTGGGCCTTGATCAGGGAGGTGGCGGCCTGGACGGCCTGCATGAGCGCCTCGTCCACGACGCCGGAGGCGGCCGGCGTGGTGCCGGCGGGCACGGGATCGGCGGCGGTCACGCCCTCGGTGCCGGTGCTTTGGCCCTCGACGCGCCCCTCCTGGACGCCGAGCGCCGAGAACACCGAGCCGTAGAAGCCGTCGCTGCCCTGCAGCAGCTCGTCGACGCGCTTCAGGAAGGCGCCGGACTCCGCGCCCTGGATCACGCGGTGATCGTAGGTCGAGGTCATCGTCATGACCTTCGAGACGCCAAGCTCTGCCAGCTTCTCGGGGTCGATGCCGCCGAGGCCCGGTGGGTAGGCGATCGAGCCGGTGGCGACGATGGTGCCCTGACCAGGCATCAGGCGCGGCACGGAGGCCACGGTCCCGATCCCGCCCGGGTTGGTGAGCGTGATGTTGGCGCCCTGGTAGGCATCGGGCCCGAGCGTGTTGTCGCGGGCGCCGAAGACGGCGGTGTCATAGGCGGAGACGAATTGAGAAAAGGACAGCGTGGAGGCGCCGTGGATCACGGGCACGATCAATGTGCGGGTGCCGTCCTTGCGCTCGGCGTCGACCGCGAGGCCAAGGCTCACGGCACCCGGAGTCACCCGGTGTGGCTTGCCGTCCACCTCGGCGAAGGAGTTGGACATCACCGGCATGTCGTCGGCTGCTGCGCGGACGATGGCCCAGGCGATCAGGTGCGTGAACGAGAGCTTCTTGCCCGCCGCCTTGAGCTGAGCGCGGTGATCGGAGAGCGGGTCAACCGAGAGCGTGCGAAAGCTGGTGGCCGTCGGAATCGAGCGGCTCCGGTCCATGAACTTGACCAGCGTGGCGGCGGGACCGCGGATGGGCTTGCTCTCGGCGCCCTCCGGTGGCGCCGGCGCGGAGGGGGCCGCCGGCGCCGCGGCCGCGGTGGCGCCGTTTCGTGCCGCTGCCTCCACGTCATCGCGGGTCACACGACCGCTGGGGCCGGTGCCGGCCACGCCTGCGAGGTCGACGCCAAGCGCGGCGGCCACCCGTGCGGCCACCGGTGTGGCGTCTGCATCGCTGGTCGAGCGCGTGGCAGGGGTCGCGCCGGCGTCCGGCTTCACGACCTTCGACTCGGCGGCCGGCGAAACGGTGCCAGACGGCGCGTCGGCGCCGGCCTGGATGCGGACGAGCACGGCGCCGACGGTCACGGTGTCGTCGGGCTCGCCGATCAGCTCGACGATCGTGCCGTCCACCGGAGAGGGCAGCTCCGCGTCGACCTTGTCGGTCGAGATCTCGGCCAGGCCGTCGTCGCGGGACACGGTATCGCCGACCTCGACGAGCCACTCGAGCAGCGTGCCCTCGACCACGGAGTCGCCCATCTCGGGCCGC
>JBBPXW010000042.1:0-15773 GCA_038200525.1 Solirubrobacterales bacterium
AGCACGCGCGGCATCATCGCGTCGAGGTAGCCGTCGGGGTACTGGTCGGTCATCTCCGACGGGACGAAGCCGGGTGCCAGCGCGTTTACCCGGATGCCCTTGCGGGCGGTCCACTGCGAGGCAAGGTCGCGCGTCAGCCCCTCGACCGCGGCCTTGCTCGAGGCGTACGCGGCCTGGGGCAGGCCGGCCGTGGTCGAGCCGAGCACCGATCCGATGTTCACGATGGCCGAGCCGGGCTGCATCACCCGCGCGCACGCCTGGGCCATCCAATAGGAGCCCATCAGGTTGACGTCGATCACCTGCCGGAACTCGTCGGGCTCCTCACGCGTGGCGGGCACGGCGGTGCCGATGCCGGCGTTGTTGACGAGCACGTTCACGGCCCCGAGCTGGTCGGCCGCCTCCTGCACCGCGTGGTTGCAGTCCTCGACCTTTGACACATCGGCGGAAACCGCGATGCAGCGCCGCCCCAGCGCCTCGACCTTCGCGCGCGTCTCCTCGAGGCGGTCGGCACGCCGGGCGCACACCGCGACGTCGGCGCCCGCCTCGGCCAGCCCGATGGCGAAGGCCACTCCGAGCCCCGAGGAGGCCCCCGTGACGATGGCCACCTTGCCGTCAAGCTTGTATCGATCGAGAACACTCATGGGGCCGACCCTTTCAGAACAGCGACATGCCGGCAGCCACACCGACCTCGACGAGCTCTGGCCGATCCGAGGCGATCGCAGCGGCCAGCGCCTCGCGCAGCTCCTCGGCACCCTCCACACGACGCGCGTTCACCCCGTAGGCCGACGCCACACCGGCGGTATCGAGCGCGGGCAGGTCGAGTCCCGGCGCGCCCTCGACCTCCTCCATTCCCGCAAACCACTTGAGGATCGCGTACTCGGAGTTGCGCAGCACGAGGAAGGTGACGGGCACGCCGTAGGCGGCGGCCGTCCAGAAGCCGGTGATCGCGTACTGGGCCGATCCCTCCCCGAGCACGCAGACCACCGGCCGCTCCGGCTGCGCCAGCTGCACGCCGATCGCGCCGGCAAGGCCGAATCCGAGCCCGCCGCCGGCGCCGAAGAAGTAGCTGCCCGGCCTTCCGATCCGCACGCGGCTGCGTAGTGCCAGCGTGCTCGACGGCGCCTCGAGCACCACGATCGCCTCGGCGGGCAGGACGTCCGCAAGCACGGCGTGCACCTCGCCGGAGCCCATCGGATCGGTACGTTCGGGCGGCTCGGGTGCCGGCAGCGGCTCGGGCGTCGCGCGGTGGGTCTCGGCCAGCGCCACCACCAGCGCCTCGAGTGCCTGCCGCGGATCGGCCACGATCGCATCGCCGACCGGCGCCCGCGCGGCCTCGTCGGGGTCGCGCGTGATCTCGACGAGCTCGGTGCCCTCGGCCAGCGCCGGGCCCGGGATGTAGGGGTAGTAGGAAAACACCGAGCTGCCCACCACCAGCACGAGGTCGTGGCCCTCGAGCGTCTGGCCGGCCGGGCCGATCGCCGGCGGCAGCACCCCGCGGAAGGCCGGATGATCCTCGGGAAAGCCGATCCGCCCGCCCCCCGGCGCCGGGCTCGCCCACACGGGCAGCGCCGCACGCTCGGCCAGCGCGACGGCGGCGTCCCAGCCTCCGGACGCGTCGATGTCGGGGCCGGCTATCAGCACGGGGTTCGCGGCCGTCTCGATCCGCCGCGCCAGCCGCTCGATCGTCGCGGCCGGCGGACCGGCCACCCCCGACACCTCACGTGCGATCGTGCGGGCGGCATCGCCGGGATCGACCTCGGCGGTCCAGTCGTCCATCGGCAGCGACACGAACACCGGTCCGGCGGGCGGCAGCGAGGCCAGGTGGATGCCACGCGCCAACGCGGCCGGCACGTCCTCGGCACGCGGCGGCTCGTAGCTCCACTTCACGAGCGGATGGGGCATCCGCGTGGCGTCGCGGTTGGTGAGGTTGGCCTGCATGGTCATGTGCGCGCGCACCTGCTGGCCCGCCGTCACCAGCAAGGGGGCCTTGTTGGCCTGTGCGTTGAAGATCGCCCCCATCGCATTGCCCATGCCGGGCGCCGTGTGCAGGTTCACGTGTGTGGTCTGCCCCGACGCCTGCGCGTACCCGTCGGCCATGCCGACCACCACGGCTTCCTGCAGGCCGAGGACGTAGGTGAAGTCCTCGGGGAAGTCGGCGAGCATCGGCAGCTCGGTGGAGCCGGGGTTGCCGAACACGGTGGTCATCCCGTGTGCGCGAAAGAGGTCGAAGGCGGCTTCGCGGACGGTGGGCATGGCGTCAGTCTCCCACCGGATCGGAGGCCGCGGTCAGAACCACGCCCGGGTTCAGCACGCCCCGCGGGTCGAGCGCGCCCTTGATCGCCCGCATCGCCTCGATCTCCCCCTGGCCGCGCACCAGCCCGAGGTGGGCGGCCTTCGCAACCCCCACACCGTGCTCGGCGCTGATCGTGCCGCCGCACTCGGCCACCAGCTCGAGCACGGCGATGTCGACCGCGTCGTCGTCGGGGTCCGGGCCGAGCACGTTGACGTGCACGTTGCCGTCGCCGAGGTGGCCGAACAGCACCACGCGCGCGTCGGGCGCGGCTTGCGCCACGACCCCGGGCACCCGGCGCGCGAACTCGGCCAGCCGCGACAGCGGCACGCCCACATCCAGCTTGTGGGGCACCCCCAGCGCGGCGATCGCCTCCGTGTGACCCTCGCGAAAGCGCCACAGCCGCTCGCGCGAGGCCGTGTCGTCGGCCACCACGGCGTCCTCGATCCCAGCGGCGTCGAGGCCCGCGGCCAGCTCCTCGGTGGGGTCGGTCCGGGCCGCGCACTCGAGGATCACGTAGGCCGGCTTGCGTCGCTTCACCGGAGCGGGCAGGGCCAGGTGGTCGAGCACCAGCGAGAGCCCGTCGTCCAGGAAGAAGTCCGCCGCCTCCAGCGACGGCAGCTCGCGCCTGAGCACCGCGAGGGTCTCCTCGGCCGCGTCGAGAGAGTCCAGCGGGATCAGGGCGGCCACGCGCGCGGGGCGAGCGGGCACCAGCCGCCAGCGCACCCGCGTGATCACACCGAGCGTGCCCTCGCTGCCGATCAGCAGCGCCGGCAGCGAGTAGCCCGCGTTGTCCTTGAGCAGCCCGTGCAGCCTGTCGACGACGGTGCCGTCGGCCAGCACGGCCTCGATGCCGGCTACCCGGGTGCGCACCGTGCCGTGACCGAGGGCCCGCGCGCCACCCGCATCGCACGCCACGAGGCCACCGACGGTCGCCGTGTCGCGCGCGGCGAAGTCGACGCCCGCCTCGAACCCGGCGCCGCGCGCGGCGTCCTGGAGACCGGACATGGTCACCCCCGCCCCGACCGTCAGCTGCGCCGCCGCGGCGTCCACCGGCCCGATGTCGGTCATGCGCAGCAGTGAGAGCACCACCTCGCCGCCGCGCGGGACTCCGGCGCCGACGAGTCCGGTGTTGCCCCCCTGCGGCACCACCGCGGCCCCGGCCTTCGCGCACGCCTGAAGGACGCCGGCCACCTCGGCTGCGTCGGCCGGACGCACGACGCACGCCGCCCGCCCACCGAACCGCCCGGTCCAGTCGCGCTCATACCCCTCGCGGACGTCGGCGTCGGTCAGCACGTGGCGCTCACCGACCACCTCGCCCAGCGCGGCGGTCAGCTCGTGCGGCGCCATGTCCGGAGGCTATTGCAGGCCATCCCAGCCGATACAGGCGTGGTGCCCGCGATCACGCTCGACCTCCGCCGGCGCCGCCTGGCGCGCTCTTCGCCCTGTTCGGCGGCGCGCCCGCCCGAGCGCTTGCGGTCGCACCGATCGGGCAAGCTCTGGCCACATGAGCGCGAAAGCCTCCCCCCGCGAGTCCGTGTTCACCCTCGAGGCGACGCCCGTGAAGTTCGGGCCCGGCGCCGTCTCCGACGCCGGGTGGGAGCTCAAGCGCCTCGGGGTCACGCGCGCGTTGCTGGTCACGGACCCCGGAGTGGCGGCCATCGGCATCCCGGACCGCGTGCGCGAGAGCATCGAGGCCGAGGGCATCGAGGTCGTCGCGTTCGACCGCGCCCGCGTGGAGCCCACGCTCGACTCGCTGCAAGAGGCGTGCGACTTCGCGCTGGAGGCCAAGGTCGACGGGTTCGTCTCAGTCGGCGGCGGCTCGGCGATGGACACGGCCAAGGTCTGCAACCTGGTGGTCACCCACCCCGCCGAGGTGATGGCCTACGTCAACCCGCCGGTCGGAGAGGGGCGCAAGCCGCCCTCACCGCTGCACCCCCACCTCGCGATCCCGACCACCTCGGGCACCGGATCGGAGGCCACCACGGTCGCGGTGCTCGACATTCCCGAGCTGAAGGTCAAATCCGGGATCTCACACCGCTACCTGCGCTGCAGCCAGGCGATCGTCGACCCCGAGCTCACGCGCTCGCTGCCTGCGCAGGTCACGGCGTCGGCCGGACTCGACGTGGTCTGTCACGCCGCCGAGTCCTACATCTCCAAGCCGTTCGACCAGCGGGAGGCGCCGGCGTCACCCGACGACCGGCCGCCCTACCAGGGCTCGAACCCGGTGGCAGACGTGTGGTCGGCCAAGGCGCTCGAGTACGGCGGGCGCTACCTGCGTCGCGCCGTGGCGGATGCCGACGACACCGAGGCGCGCGGCTACATGATGCTCGGCGCCACCATGGCCGGCGTGGGCTTCGGCTCGGCGGGCGTGCATATCCCGCACGCCTGCGCCTATCCGATCGCCGGGCTCAAGCACACCTACCAGCCCCCCGGCTATCCCGACGACCACCCGTTCGTGCCGCACGGCCACTCGGTGATCGTGACCGCACCCGCGGCGTTTCGCTTCACCTACGAGGCAGACCCCGAGCGCCACCACCACGTAGCGGAGCTCCTGCTGGGTGAGGCTCCGTCCGATCCCGGCCCCGAGACGCTCCCCGACGTCCTGCGCGACCTGATGCGCGACGCCGACGCCCCGAGCGGGGTCGAGGAGCTGGGCTACACCGAGGAGGACATCCCCGACCTGGTCCAGGGCGCACTCAAGCAGCAGCGGCTGCTGAACATCGCCCCGCGCGATCCCGGCGAGGACGACCTGGCGACGATCATCAGGGACTCGATGCGGAACTGGTGACTCACCCCGTGCCCTCGATGTCGATCAACTGCCGTTCGCGTTCGTGGTCGACCTGCAGGGTGGTGTGCTCGACGTGGAACTGGTCGCGAAGCAGCGTCTGGAGCTCCCGGCGGCGCGCGTGACAGTCGTCTCCCGGCGTGACGAGCACGTGGGCAGAGAGCGCGGGGAAGCCCGAAGTGACCTCCCAGACGTGGAGGTCATGCACCTCGACGATGCCCGGGACGGCCGCGAGCGCGCGGCCGATCTCGTCAGGGTCCATTCCGTCCGGCGCGCCCTCGAGCAGGATCCGCCCCGAGTCGCGCACCAGCCCGAAGCCGCCCCACAGCATCAGCGCGCACACGGTGAGCGCGGCGATGCCGTCGGCCTGGTCGAAGCCGGTGAACACGATCACGGCGCCCGCCAGGGCCGCGGCCACCGACGACCACAGGTCGGCCAGGTTGTGCAGGTAGGCGCCCTCGATGTTGAGGTTGCTGCGGTTCGCCCGCGCGAGCGACAGCGCCGCGGCCAGGTTTACGACCCCGCCGACCACCCCCACCACGATCACGAGGCCGCCGGCCACTTCGGGAGGCGACGAGAGCCGCCCGATCGCCTCGTAGCCCAGGAAGCCGGCCAGCAGCAGCAGCGCCGCGCCGTTCAGCTGGGCGCTGAGGATCTCTGAGCGCTTGAGGCCGAAGGTGTACCGGCCCGACGCCGGCCGTGCGGCCAGCCGGATGGCCACGATGGCGAGCCCGATCGACGCCGTGTCGGTGAGCATGTGGGCGGCGTCGGAGAGCAGCGCCACCGAGTTGGCGATCAGCCCCACGACGACCTCGACGATCAGGAAGCCGAAGTTCAGGCCGAGCGCGATCCAGAGCCAACGGGAGTCGGCGTCGGCGCTGACCCCGTGCGAATGACGGGCGTGGGAGTGCTCGTGGCCACCGCTCATCGCCTCGATGGTACGTCTTCGGCCGCCGACCGACTGGTCAGTCAACCAGTAAGCTCGGGGCAGGCTTATCACGACTCCGAAAGAGGACTCCCCATGGCGAGTGAAGCGCTGGTCTTCGATGCGATTCGCACCCCCCGCGGCAAGGGCAAGTCAAACGGCTCCCTGCACAGCACCAAGCCAGTCGACCTCGTGGTCGGCCTGATGCACGAGACGCTCGGGCGCAACGTCAAGCTCGATCCCAACCGGATCGATGACGTGGTGCTCGGCTGCGTCTCCCCTGTGGGTGACCAGGGCGCCGACATCGCCAAGACGGCCGCCATCAAGGCGGGCCTGCCGGACACGGTCGCCGGCGTGCAGCTCAACCGCTTCTGCGCGTCCGGCCTCGAGGCGGTGAACATCGCCGCCCAGAAGGTGGCCTCCGGCTGGGAGGATCTGGTGTTCGCCGGTGGCGTCGAGTCGATGTCGCGCGTGCCGATGGGCTCCGACGGCGGCGCCTGGGCGATGGACCCCGAGACCAACTACGACACCTCTTTCGTGCCCCAGGGCATCGGCGCGGACCTGATCGCCACGGTCGAGGAGTTCTCCCGCGACGACGTGGACGCCTACGCCGCCCGCTCCCAGGAGCGGGCCGCCGCGGCCCGCGACGCCGGCAAGTTCGACAACTCGGTCATCCCCGTTGCCGACATCAACGAGCAGGTGCTGCTCGACAAGGACGAGTTCATCCGTCCCGGCACCACGGTCGAGACGCTGAGCAAGCTCAAGCCCTCGTTCGCAGCGATGGGCGAGATGGGCGGCTTCGACGCCGTCGCGCTGCAGCAGTACCACTGGGTCGAGGAGATCAACCACGTACACACCCCGGGCAACTCCTCGGGCATCGTGGACGGCGCGTCGCTGCTCACGATCGGCAACGCCCAGACCGGCGAGGACCTCGGCATGGAGCCGCGCGCGCGCATCCTCTCGACCGCCGTCTCGGGGTCTGACCCGACGATCATGCTCACCGGCCCCGCCCCGGCCTCCAAGAAGGCGCTTGCCAAGGCCGGCATCACCAAGGACGACCTCGATCTCGTGGAGATCAACGAGGCGTTCGCAGCCGTGGTCCTGCGCTTCGTCCGCGACATGGAGCTCGACATGGAGAAGGTCAACGTCAACGGCGGCGCGATCGCCATGGGCCATCCGCTTGGCGCGACCGGCGGCATGATCCTCGGCACGCTGATCGACGAGCTCGAGCGCACCGGCGGCCGCTACGGGCTGGCCACGCTGTGCGTCGGCGGCGGCATGGGCATCGCCACCGTCATCGAGCTCGTCTAGGCGCCCGGCCCGGACTACGAGAGGAACGCAAAGCGCATGAGCCAGAGCACCACCATCAAGTGGGAGCGCGGCGATGACGGCATCGTCGTGCTCACCCTCGACGACCCGAGCCAGTCGGCCAACACCATGAACGCTGCCTACGGCGAATCGATGGAGGCCACCATCGAGCGGCTGGAGGCCGAGGTCGGCGACATCACCGGAGTGATCATCACCTCCGCGAAGTCGACGTTCTTCGCAGGCGGCGACCTGAACGACCTGATCGCGGTCGGTCCCGATCAGGCGGCCGAGTTCGGCGCGGGCATCACGATGATCAAGGCCCAGCTGCGCCGGCTCGAGACATTGGGCAAGCCGGTCGTGGCCTGCATCGACGGCGCCGCTCTGGGCGGCGGCCTGGAGATCACTCTGGCCTGCCACCACCGGATCGCCACCGAGAACCCGAAGATCCAGCTCGGCTTCCCCGAGGTGCAGCTCGGCCTGCTTCCGGGCGCCGGTGGCGTGACGCGCATCACCCGGCTGCGCGGCATCGGCGACGGGCTGATGACCTGGCTCATGACGGGCAAGCGCTACAAGGCCGCTGAGGCGCAGGAGAAGGGCGTGATCGACGAGATCGTGGCCTCCGCCGAGGACCTGATCCCCGCCGCCAAGAAGTGGATCGGCGAGAACCCCGAGGCGGTGCAGCCCTATGACGTGAAGGGCTACAAGATCCCCGGCGGCACACCGTCGAGCCCTGCGCTTGCGCAGAACCTCCCGGCATTCCCGGCCAACCTGCGCAAGCAGTTGAAGGGCGCTAACTACCCGGCGCCGCACCACATCATGGCCGCGTCCGTGGAGGGCGCGCAGGTCGACATCGACACCGCGTTTGCCATCGAGGGCCGCTACTTCGTGGACCTGGTCCGCGGCCAGGTGTCCAAGAACATGATCCAGGCGTTCTTCTTCGACCTCCAGCAGGTCAACGGCCCCCGTGGCCGTGGCGAGGACGTCGAGACGTTCCAGGCCAAGAAGGTCGTGGTGCTCGGCGCCGGCATGATGGGCGCAGGCATCGCCTACCAGTGCGCGAAGTCAGGCATCGAGGTCGTGCTCAAGGACGTCGATCAGGCTGCCGCCGAGCGCGGCAAGGCTTACTCCGAGAAGCTCGTGGCCAAGGGCGTCGAGCGTGGCAAGGTCACCCAGGAGAAGGGCGACGCGCTGCTTGCGCGCATCACCCCCACCACGGACGCTTCCGCGGCCGACGGTGCCGACCTCGTGATCGAGGCCGTGTTCGAGGATCCGAACGTCAAGGCCCAGGTCTTCGGCGAGATCGAGCCGCATCTGGCCGACGGCGCCCTGCTGGGGTCCAACACGTCCACGCTGCCGATCACGCAGCTGGCCGAGGGCGTCTCGCGGCCCGACGACTTCATCGGGCTGCACTTCTTCTCCCCCGTGGACAAGATGCCGCTGCTCGAGATCATCAAGGGCGAGAAGACAAGTGACGCGACGCTCTACCGCGCGCTCGACGTGGCCAAGCAGATCAAGAAGACCCCGATCGTGGTCAACGACTCGCGCGGCTTCTTCACCTCGCGCGTGATCGGCACCTTCATCAACGAGGGCATCGCAATGCTCACCGAGGGCATTCCCGCGTCCTCGATCGAGCAGGCAAGCTCACAGGCCGGCTACCCCGCGCCCGTGCTGCAGCTCTCCGACGAGCTCAATCTGAAGCTGATGCGCAAGATCCGCGTGGCGGCCGAGCAGGCCGGGGCCGAGGGCGGCAGCGGCTGGGACAAGCACCCGTCCGTCGCCGTGATCGACCGGATGCTCGACGAGTTCGAGCGGCCCGGCAAGCTCGAGGGGGCCGGCTTCTACGAGTACGAGGATGGCAAGCGGATTGGCCTGTGGAAGGGTCTGCGCGACGCCTTCCCGCCAGTTGAGGACCCTTCCACGGTGTCGCTCCGCGATCTCGAGGAGCGGATGATGTTCATCGAGTCGATCGAGACCGTGAAGTGCCTCGACGAAGGCGTCATCGAGACCGTTGCCGACGCCAACATCGGCTCGATCATGGGCATCGGCTTCCCGGGCTGGTCCGGGGGCGTGCTCCAGTACATCAACGGGTATCCCCACCCCACCCACCCCGGCCCGGCCGGCTTCGTGGAGCGCGCCCGAGAGCTCGCGGCGCAGTACGGCGAGCGGTTCGAGCCACCGGCATCGCTGGTCGAGAAGGCCGGCCGCGGCGAGCGCTACACGGATTCGCCCGAGCTGGCAGCGGTCTGAGCGGGCTGTGAGCTGGCGACGGTCTGAGCGGGCTGTGAGCTGGCAGCGGTCTGAGCGGGCTGTGAGTCACGAGTTCCGCCCGTTGGGCGGGCGGAACTCGTGTCGACTCTCGGCCCGCCGGAGCGCCAGCCGCTCCGCGACCTCCCGCGCACACCCCGCCGGGTCGCGCAGATCGACGTCGTTGAAGCGCATGGTCTGCAATCCGATCGCGTCCAGCCTGCGGTCACGGACGCGGTCGGACCGGTAGTTGGCGGTGGTGTCGTGGGTGACCCGCGGATCGGCCTCGACCACGAGGCCCTCCGCGTGCCAGAGGAAGTCCGGCCTCACGAAGGCGCCCTCGGGCAGCTGGATCGGGTAGTTGCAGGCGGGCTCGGGCAGCCTCGCTGCCCGAAAGGCCGCCAGCAACCGGTCCTCGTGAGCGGACTCCGTGTGGCCCCTCGTCCGGGCGACGTCGGCAATCGCCGTGCGCAGGATCGCCCGACCACGGTGGCCGCGCACGTGGAGCAGGAGGTCGTCAACCGCCGCCAGGTCGAAGATCCCGAGCCGCTCGGCCACAGCGACGAGCTTCGCCGTGCCCGCCGGCCCGACGACCGGTGCGCAGTCGAGAAGCGTTCGAGCCGGCGACGTGACGGGGATGCCGTCCACCACGGTCACGTCATGCGGGCGCAGGTTGCGCGCCGAGTGCGTGACCACCCGCGCGTGTGCGTGCCGGCGCGCTGAGCTCACCGCAATATCGATAAGCGTCCGCGAGTCGAGCCGCAGCGCGTGTAGGCCCGCGGCGGTGAGGTGCGACGCGGAGGCTCCGGGTCCGCACGCGAGCACCGCTGCCGCGGTCCACCCGAGGGGCGGTAGTCGCCGGTGGCCGGGGACATAGACGCCCCGGTGCAGGCGATGCAGGCGCCCGGCCTGCAGACGCCGGCCGATCGCGCTCGCGCTCAACCCACACTGCCGTAGCTGGGCGGCGCTGACGGTGCCGTGTTGAGTCGCGGCAACCAGCGCGGCCCGCAGATCGAGCGGTGCGCCGCGCTCGAAGCGAATCGTGTTCCCGCCCATCGTCACGACTTCATCCCGCCTGGCGGGACCTTTTGCGGACACCCCTCGACCCGGGCGCCCGCCGTGTGACGGCACGGCGACACGCGCAACGACTCTGTGACGATGGGCGGTCGCCGTGACGATGGGCGGCCGCCGTGCTGGCCGCCGTTCCTACCGGCCACCACCGCCGCGTTGGCCGGCTGGGGCGGGCTCGTGGCTGCCGTCGTGCGACGCGGCCAGCGCGCCCGCTGCGTCGAATCGGCGAGCCATCCGCGCGAACTGCTCCACCAGCTCGACGGGCTCGTGCACGTGGAAGTCGACCCCGAGCCAGGCGATCCGCATGGCCAGCCACTCAAGAGAATCGTCGCTGGTGCGGTAGGTGCAGCGATGATCGTCGATCGGCTCCACACCGGTCAGGTGCGGGATCCGGCGGGTGACCGCCGCGGCTGAGTCGTGGAGCGTGACCACGGCCTGGTGGCGGTACTGCACCCCCGAAAGGTTGTCGGCCACGAACTTGGCGGCGTCGCCCCCCGGCACGGGCCGGGGCTCGAACCGCCGCGTGGCCCCGGACACGCGCTCTATCCGGTCCATCCGGAACGTGCGCCAATCGTCGCGGTCGCAGTCCCACGCCACGACGTACCAGCGCCGGCCGAGGTTCACGAGCGAGTGCGGCTGCACGAGACGGGCGCTCTCCTCCCCCTGGCGGCTGCGGTAGGCAAGCCGCAGGCTCTCATGGTCGCGACAGGCACCGGCCACGACCGTGAGCGTCTCCGGATCGACTCGGGGCCCGCTCGAGCCGCGCGACAGCGTTGCCGTGTGCGAGCCGAGCGCGTTCACGCGTCCGCGCAGGCGCGGGGGCAGCACTTGCTCAAGCTTGACCAGCGCCCGCACCGAGGTCTCCTCGATGCCCGCCACCGACGCTCCGGCGGCCGTGCGCAGGCCTACGGCGATGGCCACGGCCTCGTCGTCGTCGAGCAGCAGCGGCGGCATAGCCGTGCCGGCCTCGAGCCGGTACCCGCCGTCGGGGCCCGTCGTGGCCTGCACGGGGTAGCCGAGCGCGCGCAACCGCTCGATGTCGCGGCGGACCGTGCGGCGGGAGATCTCCAGACGGCGGGCCAGCTCGTCGCCAGGCCAGTCGCGCCGCGCCTGGAGAAGCGAAAGCAGCTGGAGCAGTCGGCCCGAGGTCAATGTCACGGTGTGAACACCATCGCAGCTATTGCGGTCACGTATTGACCTAAACTCTCCGTACGCTGGGCTCATGCCAGATTCCACCGCGATAGCGGATGCTGCATCCGTGGACACGGAGCAGACGCACCAAGCTGGCCCCGAACCAGCAGCGATCAGGGTCTCGGGGCTCGTCAAGACCTACGGCGACGTGCGCGCCGTCGACGGCGTCGACTTCGAGGTGCGCCCGGGCACGGTGTTCGGCCTGCTCGGGCCCAACGGGGCCGGCAAGACCACGGCGGTCCGCGTGCTCACCACCCTGCTGGTGCCAAACAGCGGCGAGATATCCGTGGCGGGCATCGACGCGGTCGCCGAGCCCTCGCGACTGCGGGAGAAGATCGGGCTCGCCGGCCAGTACGCGTCGGTTGACGAGAGCCTCACCGGCGCGGAGAACCTGGTGATGGTCGGAAGGCTCTACGGGATGCCGCGCAAGCAGGCCAAGGCGCGGGCCGCGGAGCTGCTCGAGCGGTTCTCACTGTCCGACGCGGCCGATCGCGCCGTCAAGAAGTACTCCGGCGGCATGCGCCGCCGCCTCGACCTGGCAGCCGCGCTGGTGGCAAAGCCGCCCGTGCTCTTCCTCGACGAGCCCACCACCGGACTGGACCCGCGCAGCAGGCTCGATCTCTGGGGGATGATCGAGGATCTCGTGGGTGATGGCACGACGGTGCTGCTCACCACGCAGTACCTCGACGAGGCCGACCGGTTGGCCGACGACATCGCGGTGATCGACCACGGAAAGGTGATCGCCCAGGGCACCCCGGCCGAGCTGAAGAGCCGGGTGGGCGGCGAGCGGCTGGAGGTCACGCTCGACGATCCCGAGGAGGCAGAGCGAGCGGTCGCGGCGCTTCACCCGCTCTCCGACGAGCAGCCCGTGGCCGAGGGCGACACCGTCACCCTCGCCGTGCGGGGGCGAAACGGGACGATCGTCGACGCGGTACGGAGGCTCGGCAGTGCCGGGGTCGACGTGGCCGACATCGGCCTGCGCACTCCGACGATGGACGACGTGTTCCTGACGCTCACCGGACGAGCCGTCGAGACCGAGCAGGACGAGGACCACAACGAGGAGGCCGCGGCATGAAGCGACTGGTGACCGACACGCTGATCATGGCGGAGCGCAACATCATCCGGCTGCCGCGCCAGCCCGACATCCTCACCGCGTTCACGATCCAGCCGGTCATGTTCGTGCTGCTGTTCGTGTACGTGTTCGGCGGCGCGATCGAGACGCCGGGCTATGACAACTACAAGGACTTCCTGATTCCCGGGATCATCGTGCAGAACATCGCCTTCGGCGGGTTCGTGACGGCCATGGGCCTGGCCGAGGATCTCAACAAGGGGCTGATCGATCGCTTCCGCTCGCTGCCGATGTCCCGGGCGGCGCTCCTGGCCGGCCGAACGTTCTCAGACGTCACGACCAACCTCCTGTCGATGACGATCCTCGTGATCACCGGCCTGCTGATCGGGTTCTCCTTCGGCACGGGCATCGTCGACGTGATCACCGGCGTCCTGCTTATGGTGCTGTTCGGCTACGCCTTCTCGTGGGTGTTCGCCTTCCTCGGAATGCTCGTCTCGACGCCGGAGGCGGCCAACTCGCTCGGCTTCATGCTGGTGTTCCCGCTGACGTTCATCTCGTCGGCGTTCGTCCCGCCCGACACGATGCCCGAGGCGCTGAAGTGGTTTGCCGAGGTCAACCCGTTCACCGTGGTGGTCGACGAGATGCGCGAGCTGTGGATCGGCAACCCCGGCGGCAGCCTGTGGCAGGCGGTCGCCTGGTCGCTCGCCATCGTCACGGTGTTCGCCCCTCTTGCGGTGTGGCGCTACCGCAAGAGGGCCGAGGGCTAGCAGCGCTGGCTCGACGGTGCCGAGGTCCAGCGATCCTGGACCTCGGCGTCCCATCTGTGAGAGAGTCCGGCTGGAGCGTCTGAGGGGGCGCATGTGCCGACTCGACGATGCGGTTCGCCAACCGTCCGACGTTCCAGCAGGTACTGGAGTTCAAGCGCCCATAGGAGGAGAAGTCGATGTCAATCGCAGTTTCGGTGCAGGTCCAGGAAATGACGACTGAGAGCTTCGATGCCTTGAAAGAGGAGCTCGGAGAAGACGCTCCCGAAGGGATGCTTGTTCAGGCAGCGGGCCCGGCAGAGAGTGGCGGCTTTCGCGTCTTCAGCGTATGGGAGTCAAAAGAGCAGTACGAGAGCTTCCGCGAGGAGCGGCTGCTCCCCGCCGTCCGGGAGGCCCTCGGCGACGAGGCCGCAGACGGCGAATCCAGTGCCGAGGTCTACGAGCTGCACGACATATTCATCAGGCCGAAGCCCTCCTCCTAGGAGGAAGCGCCGCCGCAGCGCCGGGTTCAGCCGGAATGCTCCTCGGGACTTACATACCCAAGAGGGGTATAGTGATATTAGATGGACACGACCGTCGAGCAACCCGGGGCCAACTCCGACGCGCGCGTCGAGCTGCCCATCATCGGCATGACCTGCGCCTCCTGCGCGAACCGCATCGAGAAGAAACTGAACACGCTGGATGGCGTGGCCGCGACCGTCAACTACGCCACCGAGAAGGCAACGGTCGACTACGACGCTGGCTCCGTCGCCGGCTGGGACGGACGGGCGCGGGCGGTCTTCGTGGTGGCCGACACGGTCAAGCCGACCTCGGCGCAGGCCGTCGCGCAGCTCAAGGAGCTGGGCTTGCGCCCGGTGCTGCTCACAGGCGACAACCACACCACCGCAAGCACCGTCGCGGCCGAGGTCGGCATCGAGGAAGTGATCGCCGAGGTCCTGCCGTCGGGCAAGGCCGACGTGATCAAGCGCCTGCAGGCCGAAGGCCGGGTCGTGGCCATGGTCGGCGACGGCGTCAACGACGCGCCCGCGCTGGCCCAGGCCGACCTCGGATTGAGCATCGGCACCGGCACCGACGTCGCCATCGAGGCCTCCGACCTCACTCTGGTGTCGGGCGACCTCCGCGCAACCGGCGATGCCATCCGCCTCAGCCGCGCGACCCTGCGCACCATCAAGCAGAACCTGGCGTGGGCCTTCGGCTACAACATCGCTGCCGTTCCCCTCGCCGCCGTCGGCCTCCTGAATCCGGTGATCGCCGGCGTGGCGATGGCTCTGTCCAGCCTTAGCGTCGTGGCCAACGCCCTTCGGCTGCGAGGCTTTGTCTCATCGAACGCGACCCCACGGCACGAGGACTGAGCCATGGAGGCCGGGGCGCACGAGCAGGGCATCCACCAGGGCGGTCACGCCCAATTCCGGCACCCGGTCCCGGCGGGATGAGACCGCGCAATGCGGGCATGGCGTTCGGCGGTGCCATCGTCGGCGGGGCGCTGTGGTGGCGCAAGCACCCCTCCGCCTGCCCATACGGCCAGCGCTTCTGGGTCGAGCCCCCGCACCCTTTCATCACTCGCGCGAGGCTACGCGAGATCCTCACGCCCGACCGAGGAGAACGGATATTGGAGGTCGGGCCGGGCACCGGCTACTACACCCTCGATATCGCTGAATGGGTCGGGCCGACCGGGAATCTGGACATCTTCGACGTTCAGCAGGAGATGCTCGACCACACGATGCAAGCCGCCCGCGTACGCAAGCTCGCGAACATCACTCCCACGCGAGGAGACGCGCGGGAGCTGCCCTATGTCGACGCGACCTTCGACGCCGTCTGTCTCACCGCGGTCCTCGGGGAGATACCGGGCCAGGATGTGGCGCTTCGCGAGTTCGCCCGAGTCCTAAAGCCCGGTGGCCGACTCGTCGTCGGGGAGCTCTTCGGAGATCCGCACTGGGTGCGCCCCAAGCGACTCCGCAACCGATGCGAGGGCGCAGGCCTGACGTTCGCGCGCCGATCCGGCAGCCCTCTCGGCTACTTCGCGCGCTTCGAGCGATGATGCGCCTGGAGGTCCTCTACTTCGACGGCTGCCCCAACCATGAGGCGCTGCTGCCGCGGCTGCACGAGCTCGTCGCCGAGGCGGG
>JBBPXW010000043.1:0-5646 GCA_038200525.1 Solirubrobacterales bacterium
CGACTGATCGACGACATGGTGGCCGCCGCCCTGAAGTGGGAGGGCGGCTACGTGTGGGCCTGCAAGAACTACGACGGCGACGTGCAGTCAGACACCGTGGCCCAGGGCTTCGGCTCGCTCGGCCTGATGACGTCTGTCTTGATGACCCCGGACGCCAAGACCGTCGAGGCCGAGGCCGCGCACGGCACCGTGACCCGCCACTTCCGCCAGCACGAGCAGGGCAAGGAGACCTCGACCAACCCGATCGCCTCGATCTTCGCCTGGACACGCGGCCTGGCCGCGCGGGGGCGGATGGACGACACGCCTGAGGTCACCGAGTTCGCCGAGACGCTCGAGCGCGTCTGTGTGGAGACTGTGGAGTCGGGCAACATGACAAAGGACCTTGCCGCGCTGGTCGGAGGCGACCAGGGCTATCAGACCACCCAAGAGTTCCTCGATTCGATCGATGAGAGCCTGCAGAAGGAGATGAACCTCTGATGAGCACCTCACCCGTGAAAGTCGCAGTCACCGGCGCCGCCGGCCAGATCGGCTACGCCCTGCTCTTCCGCATCGCAAGCGGCCAGCTGCTGGGGCCCGAGACCCCCGTGCACCTGTCGCTGCTGGAGATCCCGGACGCGGTCAAGGCCGCCGAGGGCACGGCGATGGAGCTGGACGACTCGGCCTTCCCGCTGTTGACGGGCATCGACATCTGCGATGACGCCGGCAAGGCGTTCGACGGCGTGAATGTGGCCCTGCTCGTCGGCGCCCGCCCGCGCACGAAGGGCATGGAGCGCGCCGATCTGCTGGAGGCAAACGGCGGCATCTTCAAGCCCCAGGGCGAGGCCCTGGCCGCGGGCGCCGCCGACGACATCAAGGTGCTCGTGGTGGGCAATCCCGCCAACACCAACGCGTTGATCGCACAGCGCAACGCCGACGGCATCCCGGCCGAGCGCTTCACCGCCATGACCCGACTGGACCAGAACCGCGCGATGACGCAGCTGGCCAAGAAGGCCGGCGCGCCCGTGGGTGACGTGACCAAGCTCGCCGTATGGGGCAACCACTCGCCGTCGATGTACCCGGATGTGTTCAACGCCAAGGTGAGCGGGTCCGATGCATGGGAGGCCGCGGGCAGGGACGAGTCGTGGCTCAAGGACGACTTCATCCCGACCGTGGGCAAGCGGGGAGCGGCGATCATCGAGGCGCGCGGCTCGTCGTCGGCGGCATCGGCCGCCAACGCCGCGATCGATCATGTCCACGACTGGGTAAACGGCACCGCCGACGGAGACTTCGTCTCGATGGCCGTCCTGTCCGATGGCAGCTACGACGTGCCCGAGGGGATCATCTCCTCGTTTCCCGTGACCACCTCGGGCGGCGAGTACTCGATCGTGCAGGGCCTCGACATCAACGAGACCTCACGCGGCTACATCGACGCGACGGCCAAGGAGCTGACGGACGAGCGCGAGGCGGTGGAGAAGCTGGGGTTGCTGGACTGACGTTGCGGCCGCGCTGGGGGAGCTACCCCGCCGGGTGCCAGCCCTTGCCCTGCTTGACGACCTTGCCTTCGCTCTGAAGCGTGGGCATCACCCGGTAGAGGTAGTTGGCCTGGATGTTCATGGCGTCGGCCAGCTCGGGAATCGTGATGCCCGGCTGGGCGTTCACGAGCTCCTGGGCCTGCAGCGCACGCTTGCCGCTGCCCCGCGGCCGGCCACGACGGCCGCTGCCCGACCCGGACGAGCCGTTGCGCCGTCTCGGTCCGCTCGACCGGCGGCTTGACCCGCCGGTCTGGACGCCCGCGAGCGCGGCGGCCGCCTTCTCCAGCCGTTCGTACTCCTCTACGAGCGGCTTCAGCTCCTTGAGTCGCGCGTCGATCTCCTTGCGCTTCTCCTCGAGAAAGTCAGTCACTTCGCACTCCTGATTCTCCCCCACCCAAATTGCAAGAAATGGGATTGTGTCATATCACGACTTACTCGACGATTCTTCTCAGTTTCTGGAGGGAGGCGTCGAGCTCTTTGCCCGTGACCTTGCGCACGGCGGGGCCGGCCATCCTGCCGAGCGCGCCGCCGGGAAGCTCGTACTCATTCAGGTAGACGAAATGGGTGTGGTCACCTGAACTGTCCGACATGTCATAGATCACCTTGGCCTTCGAGCGCAGCGGCCCCTTGCCGTCCCAGACCACGCGCTTGGCCTTCTCGTTCTGGGTCACGGTCCACTCGACCTTGAACTTGCGGCCGACGAGCTTTAAGTACTGCGTGAGTGTCGATCCCTTGCGTAGACCACCCGTGGGCGCGTCCTCAAGCGACTGATGGATGGTGACCCAGTCCTTCAACCGCTGGGGATCCATCACCACGTCATAGATGTCCTGGGCGCTCGCGGCGATGTCCACTTGGCGTTCGACCTTCATCGGGCAGCCAGCTCCTCGGTGCGTTCCCACTCCGCGAGCGCGCGCTCGACGGCCCGGGGAAAGCCGATCGGCTTCAGGTCGTACATCAGTGCGGCCTCGTGCGGGTCGCGCGGAAGCAGCTCACGCTCGAGGCTCTCCATGAGAGGTCGTACGAGGCTCACGGGCTGCTCGGTCACGGCAGCCACCACGGCGCTCGCGGGCGGGGTCATCGAGACTCCGAGCCCGATCGGCATCCGTGACACGCCCATCGACTCGGCTATCTGGACGACCATCTGGCCGTAGCTGACGACATCGGGCCCGCAGATGTCGAGCGAGCGGCCCGCGGCGGGTGCCACCTGTGGCGTGCGGGCCAGATACTCGATGGCGTCGCGCTCGGCGATCGGCTGGGTCCTGTTGCCACGCCACGCGGGCATCGGCAGCAGGCGCAGGCGCTCGACGAGGCGGACGAGCATGCGAAACGACGACGAGCCCGCGCCGATCAGGATCGAGGCGCGCAGGGCGGTCGCAGCGGGCGCGCTGTCCAGCAAGATCTCCTCGACCTCCATGCGCGAGGCGATGTGTGGCGAGACGGCCTGGCCCTCGGCCGGCGTGAGACCACCGAGGTAGATCACGCGCTCGACGCCGGCGTCACGGGCGGCGGCGGCGAAGTTCTCGGCGGCGCGCCGGTCGCGGCCGGAGAAGTCGTCGTCATCGGCTGCCTCCATCGAATGCACGAGGTAGTAGGCGGTGTCGCAGCCATCGAGCGCGGTGGCGATCCCGGCGCCGCTGAGGACGTCGCCCTCGGCCACCTCGACACGGCTGTCCGGGGCGAGGCGCGAGGGGTCGCGGGCGAGCGCGCGCACCGGACGCCCCTCGTCCACCAGGCGCCTCATCAGGCGGCCACCGACGTATCCGGTCGCACCGGTGATCAGCTCCACGGTCTGGGTTACGTGTCGCAGCGGCGGGTGGTTGTGCAATTCGCGGCTCCGCAAAGGCCGCAAAGAGCGGGCCGATCTCTGAATACCCTGCAATTTGGAGGAAATGACAAATTCACCTGATTTGCGGGATCGGGGCTGGTGAAGGTGGGTGCGCTGCTGCATCATGCCCGACCTCAGGGGAACTCGAGCAGGAGGCCGCCGGACCGTATGACAAAGGGATCGAAGAAGCGTGTGACGTGCGAGGAGTGCTTCTTTCACCAGAACATGCTGTGCGCACTCGACCTGGACGAGCCGTGCACGACCTTTCGGCCCGCCGAGCGCAACCTGGCCCCCGAGCGTCAGCTGTCGTTTACCTTCCGCGCCGAGCGCACGCGTTCGGCCTACGCGTTCAAGCTTCCCCAGCACTCCTGAGCCGGAGCGGCCGGATAGAGTCGCCCGATGCGGCTCACCGTGCTCGGGAAGTCACCGTCGTGGCAGGACGCAGGGGGGGCGTGCTCGGGGTACCTGCTCGAAGACGACGACGTCACCGTGCTGCTCGACTGCGGCAACGGCGTGTTCTCCAAGCTGCGCGAGCACGTCGACTACGTGGACGTCGACGCCGTGGTGATCTCTCATCTCCACGCCGACCACACGCTCGACCTGATCCCGTACTCCTACGGGCTCTCCTACGCGCCGCGCCAGCAGCCGGTGCCGGTGCCGCCATGGCCCGGCACCGACGATCCGGCCCGTCCGCGGCTGATAGCGCCGCCGGGCTCGGGCGAGTTCTTTCGGAGCGTGACGGGCAACTGGGGCCAGCCGGAGCTGATCGAGACGGCGTTCGCGCTCGAGGAGTACGAGGAGTCGTCCAAGGTCACCGTCGGGCCGCTCACGTTCAGCTTCTGCGAGGTGCCCCACTTCGTCCAGACCTTCGCCATCTGCGTGCGCTCGAGCACCGGCCAGGGCGTGCTTGCCTACGGCGCGGACTCGAGCCCGTCGGAGGCGCTCGTGGGCTTCGTCGAGGGGGCCGACCTGCTTGTGATCGAGGCCACGCTCCCGCGTCCGGAGCGCAGCGGCATGCGCGGCCACCTCACTCCGGCGGAGGCGGGCGAGCACGCGCGCGAAGCCGGGGTGCAACGCACGGTGCTCACCCACATCTCCGACGAGCTCGACTGGACCTGGGCTCGCCGCCAGGCCGGTGAGGCCTTCGGCAAGCCGGTGGAGATGGCCCTCGAGGGCGCGCGCTTCGTGGTCTGATCAGATCTCGAGGGCGTCGCTGAGGTCGGTGGCGATCCCGTCTGGGCTGCCCCGGAGCCGCCGCCAGGTGACAGGAAGGATCGCGTGATGGCGTGCCGCAAACCAAGCGTTGCGCTCGCGGTCGTGCTCGAAAGCCGGGCGAGGGGCGTGACTGTCCCAGTCGTCGGTCTCGACGATGACTCGCTGCTCGCGCCAGTAGAAGTCGGGCTCGTACGGGCCGACCCTGGGCTTTACCTCTGGCATCGGAAAGCCTCTCGCACGCAGGAAGTCGAGGAAGGCGGTCTCGAGTCCCTCGTTCGTCTGGGCCGCCTCGGCGGCCAGTGCCCTTCGCAGCCGCGCCGCGCCGACGCGGTGGGGATGAGCGGCGAGGACACGCTCGACCGGCGTCAGGTCGAAGAGCTGCTGCTCCAGGCTGACGTCGATGGCACGCCGGAGTGCGTCAGGCGCAAGCGTCTCTGCCAGGTCGAGCAGCGTGCGGGCGACGGTGGCGGTCGGGATGCCATCGTGGATCGCGTACTCCCACGCGTGGAGGGCGCCGTGGTGGATGGTGATCCCGCGCCGGCGCGCCCTGCCGTTGCGCGACGGGGAAGTCACCTCCACCTGGCGGCTGCTCGAGGGGCGCAAACCGTGGTGCGCGGCGGCGGCGCGGTGGCTGAGCGCCGCCCCTGGCCCGAGCGCGAGCACGGCGGCGAGGTAGAGCCCGCTGCCATCGAGCTCGCGTCGCCCGACCGCGTAGACGCCGCGATGGACGCGATGCAGGCGGGCGGTCGCCACGGCCGTCTGGATCTCCCGCTTTGTCAGGCCGGCCTGGACCAGCTGGGTACGGCTCACCACCCCGTGCCGGTGCGAGGAGGCGATCACGACTCCCCCGCTGCGCGAGTCGTGAACCCATACCGATCACAAAGCGAGGAGCGAGCCAGATTCGCCCCCCGTGGGGCGGCGATCCACGCCGCCGCGCTGTCGGTGAGCGACTTCGGAACGCTCAGCGATCGCAAAGCGCGCAGCGACTTACGGCGGCGGAGGCGAGAAATGATACAGCGTCGATACGCTGGAGCCGTGAACTCCGAGCGCGACCTGTTCTCGAACTTCGAGCGCATGCGGCGCGAGATCGACGAG
>JBBPXW010000044.1:0-10890 GCA_038200525.1 Solirubrobacterales bacterium
CGCATCCCGCTGGTGTGGTCGACGTGGAGGTGCGTCATGACTACCGCTTCGATGTCTGGCGGCTCGATCCCCAGAGCGCGCAGCTGCTCGTCGAACGGCTCGTCCGCGGGCTTCAGGTCACGGAACAAGATGCTCATCGGGCGCCCGAAGTCTCGCCGAACAGACGTGCTCGCGTCGGGGTGCAGGCCGGTGTCGACCAGGATCGTCCCCGCCGAGGGGTGGCGAACGGCGTAGGCCAGGCAGGGAGAACGCACGACATTGTCTCCCGGCTTCAGGACAGCTGCCAAGCCCGTGAGGCGGTTTCCCTCCGTGCGGTACACGTATCCGTACGGTGTCGGGACCTCGGCCGTGACCATCACGTCGATCTCCACCCCGGTGCCGCGTGAGCTGCGTTCGTCCACTTCGATAGCGGTCACTCTTACATGGACATCAGACCGCCGCCTTCATCCACGTCTCATCCGATCCGCCATGCTGGGGTGATGGCTGCGTCCCGGACCCGTGCCCTGGCCGCACCCGCGATCGCGGTCGTGATCTTCCTGACGATCGGCGTTCGGC
Source organism: Solirubrobacterales bacterium (assembly GCA_038200525.1). Lineage (GTDB taxonomy): Bacteria > Actinomycetota > Thermoleophilia > Solirubrobacterales > Thermoleophilaceae > JAAYBF01. Next base: position 556 of record JBBPXW010000044.1, read on the forward strand.
TGATCGCAAACGGCGGCGACGACCTCGCGGCCGCGGCGGACGGGACGCCGCGGGCAAAGCCAGAGCGGCGGGGCATCCGGGGCGCCCCGTGGCTCGTGCTGGGCGCCGGGTTGCTCGCGGCCGCGGCCGGGATCGCCAACGTGGTGTCGGCCCTGACGCCCGAGCTCAGCGGCCGGCTGACTGCGCTCGAGCGCCTTGCGCCGAGCGAGCTCGTGCTGGCCGCGCACGCCGCCGCGCTGCCCGCGGGCCTCGCCCTGCTCGCGCTGTCCATATACCTCGCGCGCGGGAGGCGCCGTGCGCTGTGGCTCGCGGTCGGCCTGCTCACCGCCCTCGGCGCGCTTGACCTGCTGAAGGGCCTCGACTTCGAGGAGGCAGCGGTGAGCTGGCTCGTCGCGGGGGTCCTGGTGTGGGGCCGTGACGCATTCACGGTGCGCCACGAGGACGGCACGATCGCCACGGCGCTGCTGCGCGCAGTGCTGCTCGCGGCCACTGCCGTGACCGTCACGTTCATGGGGGTGGTTGCCGCCGCCCACTGGTCGGTGCCGGGGCTCACGGCCGGGCGCGCGGTGCGGGAGACCTTCGACCTGCTGATCCTGAGCGCGGGGCCGGAGCACTTCGGTGAGGCGTTCCGATGGCTTCCCGTCGGCGTCGGCCTGATGTCGGTCGGGAGCCTGCTGGTAGGTGCCTGGGTGCTCTTTCGCCCCCTGCGCTCGCGTCATCCTGCCCCGGCTCGCGAGCACGCGCTCGCCCGCGGCGTCGTCGGCTCACACGGCAGCGACACCCTCAGCGCCTTCAAGCTGCGCGGCGATCTCCACAAGCTCTGGAGCACCGACCACCGGGCATTTCTCTCCTATCGGATCGAGCAGGGCGTCCTGCTCGTGGCAGGCGACCCCGTGGGCCCTGTGGACGCCCAAGCCGATCTGATGCGCCGGCTCGAGGCGTTCGCCGCCGAGCGTGGCCTGTCGATTGGAGCCGTGTGCGCGAGCGAGCCGTTCGCGCGACGCGCGCGCGGGCATGGGCTCAATGCGCTCTACATCGGTGACGAGGCGCTCGTGCGCACGCACGCCTTCTCGCTCGAGGGCCGCTCGAAGCGCAAGCTGCGCCAGGGTGTCAACCGGGTCGGTCGCGCGGGGGTCACGGTCGACCTCCGCCCACTCGAGCACCTGACCCCTGCCGAGCTGGCGCAGCTCGAGGGCGTGTCGCAGCGGTGGCGCGCCGGTGCGTCCGAGCACGGGTTCTCGATGTCCATGGACAGCCTGGCCAACCATCAGGTGGCCGGCTCGCTCGTCGTGATCGCCCGGGACACCCGGGCAGACGCCCTGGGCTTTCTTCACTTCGTGCCCGTGTACGGCACCTCGATGATGTCGCTGAGCGCGATGCGGCGCGATCCCGCGGCGCCCAACGGGCTGACCGAGTTCCTCGTGGTGCGGGCGCTCGCGCTGCTCGACGCGCGTGGGGTGGAGGAGGTGTCGTTGAACTTCGCCGCGTTCGCCGCGTGGATGCATGCTCCCGTCGACGGCCTTGAGCGGCTGCTCGCTCGGCTCCTGCGGCGAGCCGACGACTACTTCCAGGTCGAGAGCCTCTACCGGTTCAACGCGAAGTTCGTCCCGCGCTGGCAGCCGCGATACCTGCTCTACGAGAGCCTGCCGGCGCTCCCGCGAACAGCCCTGGCGGCGCTGTTGGCCGAAGGACAGATCCCGAAGCCCAGGCTCCCGGCCCGCCGTGAGGCGGAGCCGGTGCCGGTGCCGGGGCTCGTGGCGTAAACGACTCCTAGGCGGCAGTGGCGCCGGCGTCTGCCACGTCGTGCTCGCCCTCGGCGAACTCCTCGACGATCTTCGCGCAGAAGGCGGGGAGATCGTCGGGATCACGGCTGGAGACGAGGCCCTCGTCGGTCACGACCTCCTCGTCGACCACCGTGGCACCGGCGTTGCGCAGATCGGTGCGGATGCTCGGGTACGAGGTGAGCGTGCGGCCCTTGGCCACGCCCGCCTCGATCAGCGTCCACGGGCCGTGACAGATCACGCCGACGGGCTTGCCGGTGGCGAAGAAGTCGCGCACGAAGCCGACGGCGTTCTCGTCCACACGCAGGTTGTCGGGATTGGCCACGCCGCCGGGCAGGATCAGCCCCGCGTAGTCCTCGACGGACGCATCGCCCACGAGCTTGTCGACGGCGATCTTGTCGCCCTTGTCGACGTCGTGGTTCATCGCCTGGATCTCGCCCTCGGCGATGGAGAGCACCTCGGTGGTTGCGCCGGCGGCCTCGACCGCCTTGCGCGGCTCGTCGAGCTCCACCTGCTCGACGCCGTCGGCGGCCAGGATCGCGATCTTGCGGCCATTCAAGTCTTCAGACATTGGTTCCTTCGTGAGTCGGGGAAAGACAGGGCTCGGCTATCCGGGACCGGCCGCGACAAACTGTCTGCGGCGCACTCGGCGCGCGCCCCCGGACTCTCGTGGAAGCGTGAGCGCGAGCAGCGCCGCGGGGATCGGCAGGAGGGCGATCACCCACATGACCGCGGTCAGCCCGTGGGCGTCGGCGAGCGCGCCGAGGGCGGTGGCTACGAGACCGCCGAAGCCGATCGCCAGGCCGAGCGTGACCCCAGAGGCGAGTCCCAGCCGGTTGGGCAGGTACTGCTGGCCCATGACCACGGTGACCGAGAAGCTCGCGATGGTCACGAGCCCGATGGCCGCGAGCAGCACGAACGCGGGGGCGGGGCCGACGAATGGAAACGCCACCAGCAGCGGCACGGAGAGGCCCATGGTGCCCACCAGCACGACGCGCGGGCCGACCCGGTCCACGATTCCGCCGCCCGCCAGCGTGCCGAGCGCGCCCGCGATGAGCATCGCGGTGAGCGCGGCGTTGCCGACCCCCTCGGTCGAGTGAAGCCGGGTGACAAACCACAACGGCACGAACGACTGCAGCCCGAAGTAGACGCCGGAGCGCAGCGCCACCACGGCACCCAGGCGCGCGAACGGCCCCCACTCGTCGGCCCGGTGGCCCGAGCCCGACGCGGCCGTGGCGGTGCGCTTCACGTCGAGCGCCGACAGGTGCCGGAGCTCGCGCAGCAGCACGACCGACATCAACGCGGGAAGCACCAGCAGCCCAAGCGTGCCGGGCAGGCCGAAGATCAGCACGAGCGGGGTGGTGATCAGCGGCCCGAGCGCGAACCCGGCATTGCCACCCACCGAGAACAGGCTCATCCCACGCCCCCGGCGCTCGCCGGCGGCCACGCCGGCAAGACGGGCGCCCTCGGGGTGAAACGCCGCGACGCCGAGGCCGCTCACCGCGATGGCGACCACCACGAGCCCGTAGCCGGGCACGACTCCGGCCACGGCGACGCCGCAGCCCGCGAGCAGCACGCCCGCCGGCATCAGCCACGGCTGGCGGACACGGTCAGACACCAGGCCGAAGATCGGCTGGATCAGGGACGAGCCGATCGTGGCGGCCAGGATCAACGACCCGAGCGCGGTGAAGGAGTAGCCGCGCTGGTCGGCGAGGAACGGCAGGAGCGCCGGCACCGCGCCCTGGCACATGTCCGTGCACATGTGGGCTAGGCCGAGCACGGTGAGCGCGCGCCGGTCGATCGGTCCCTTCATGCGCTCACCCCGTCGAGTGCGAGCGTGCACACGGCTCGGCGGGCCCGGGCGGGCTCCCATCCGTGCCCCTGGCGCAGGTGGCGGTAGGTATGGCCAACGAGGTTGAGCAGCACGGTGGCCGTCTCGTCGGGATCGACTGCTCGCAGCGAGCCGTCGTCGGCGCCCGCCACCAACAGCCGCCGGTACGGCGCCGTGAACGACTCGCGCGTGAGCGCCGGCCTGCCGGACTCGTGATAGATGGCGTCGCGGGCGCCTGACCCGAACGCGTCGCTGAGCGCCAGGTTCTCCTCAGCCAGCGCGCACTCGGCCTCGAGCACGCCTCGCAGCCGCGTCCGAGCGTCGCCCTTGCCTGAGAGCACCGCCTCCATCGTCTCGCGGTGCTGTTGCTCCAGCCGCTGTGCCAGCCCCAGCAGGACGCCGTCGCGCGTCACCCGATGACGGTGCAGCGTCATGCGCGAGACACCTGCTTCCGCGGCGATGCGCTCGAGCGTCGCGTCGCGCCATCCGTGCCGTTGAATCGCGCGGTGGGCTGCATCGAGCAGCTCCGGATCGTGCACGGGCTCGGGGGTCACATCGCTCACTGTTACGTCAATGTAACATTGGGCAGTCGATGGGATCCTTCGAGCGTGACACAGCCGTGAGCTCGTTCGCCGGCGACGCCGGTGGCTTCGATTGCGCGATCGACCCGAGCTGGTGGGTGGTTGCCGGCCCCAACGGCGGCTACCTCGCCGCGATTGCCGTCCGCGCTTTCGAGGCGCATCTCGGCGCCACCGAGTGGCCGCTGCGCTCGTTGACGATGCACTACCTCCGCGCACCGGAGCCCGGGACCGCGAGAGTGGAGGTGATCGTCGAGCGCCAAGGCCGGTCGGTCACCTTCGCCCGTGCGCGGGTGGCTCAGGACGACCGGCCGTGTGCCACCGCCGTCGCCGTGCTCGCCGAAGGCAGGGATTCGATCGAGCTCGCGGACGTGGTCGCGCCCGATGTCGCGCGCCCCGACTCGGTCGAAGTCCTGCCACAGACCGAGGGCCCAGTGCCGCCGTTTGCCGAGCACTTCCACTTTCGCCCCGCCATCGAAGCCGCCGAGGGGCGAGCCATGGCCGGGGGCTGGCTTCGCCTGCGCGATAAGCGCGAGCTCGACCAGCCGCTCGTGACAGCGTTGTGCGACTCGTGGTTCCCGGCCGTCTTCGCCCTCGGCGGCGGCCCAATGGCGGTGCCGACGCTCGACCTCACCGTGCACCTGCGCGCACCGCTCCCGCGGCCCGACGACTGGGTGCTCGGAAGGTTTCGCACACGCGTGATCGGCGACGGTCTCCTGGAGGAGGACGGCGAGCTGTTCTCGACCGACGGCCGGCTGCTCGCACAGTCGCGACAGCTCGCGCTGGCACGCTGACCAGGGCCCTCGCCGATGCGCGCGAGGCACCTTCGAGAGCCGCCCGGCGGCCGGGCTACTCTCGTCGCGTGAGGCGAACGAAGATCGTGGCCACCATCGGGCCTGCGTCAGATGACCCGGAGACGCTTGCGCGGCTGGTCGAGGCCGGCCTCGACGTCGCGCGGCTGAACTTCGCCCACGGCACCTTCGAGCACATGGCAGCCACGGCGGAGCGCGTGCGCGAGGCCGCCGACCGCGCCGGGCGCCAGGTGGCCATCCTGCAGGACCTGCCGGGCCCCAAGCTGCGGATCGGGCCGGTGACCGACGACCTCGCCGAGCTGGCGACCGGGGATCGGCTCACGCTCGAGAGCGGGTCCGATGACATGGGCAACTCCAAACGGCTCACGGTGAGCTGGGACGGCCTGGCCGAAGCGGTCACTCCCGACGACGTGATCTATCTGGCCGACGGCGCCGTGCGCCTGCGCGTCGAGGCCGTTCGCGAGGACCTCTGCGAGGTGGACACGCTGATCGAGGTCGGCGGTGGCGTGACAAGCCGCCAGGGCTTGAACGTGCCGGGCGAGCTGTCGGCGCTTCCGGCGGTGGCCGAGGACGACCTCGAGCGCCTGCGCTTCGGCGAGACGATCGGCGTCGATCTTGTCGCGCTCAGCTTTGTGCGCCGGCCCGAGGAGCTCATCGACCTGCGCACGCATACCGACACGCCGTTGATCGCCAAGATCGAGAAGCCCCAGGCGGTCGAGAACCTCGCGGCGATCGCCGAGGCGGCCGACTGCCTGATGGTGGCCCGCGGCGACCTCGGGATCGAGCTGGAGATCGAGGACGTCCCGCTGGTGCAGAAGCGGATCATCGGACAGGCCGGATGGCTCGCTCGCCCGGTCATCACCGCCACTCAGATGCTCGACTCGATGGTGGTGTCCACAAGGCCCACACGGGCGGAGGTCACCGATGTCGCAAACGCGATCCTCGACGGCACGGACGCCGTGATGCTCTCCCAGGAGACAGCGATCGGCGCCCACCCCGTCACGGCCGTGACGATGATGGACAAGATCGCGCGCGCCACCGAGGCCGCGCTGCCCCACGAGCGCTGGATTCACGAGCGCGTGCACCGGGCAGACCGTGCCCACCAGGACCCCACCTACACGGTGGCCTACAACGCCTGCGACGCCGCCGAGCAACTCGACCTCGCGGCGCTTGTAGTGCCCACCCTCTCCGGGCGGTCGGCCCGCATCATCTCCGCCCACCGGCCACGCGTGCCGATCTACGTGCTGTCCCCGGACCCCGCGATCGTGCGCCGCTGCTCGCTGATCTGGGGCGTGCAGGCGGCGCTGATGCCGCGCCACGAGGTCACCGAGACCCTGATCGCCGACGCGTCCAGGCGCGTGGTCGAGCTCGGCTGGGTGCAGCGCGGCGAGCGGATCGGAATCACCGCCGGACTGCCCAGCGGGCAGCCGGGCAGCACCAGCCTCTTCCAGATCCAGCTCGCGGGCTGAACGGCTCAGTCCGAGCGGACATCCATGCCCGATCCGCAGACGTCCGGTACCGTTCCGGCCCGCCGGATTCGCGCAAGCCACCTAGGAGTCCCCCAAGTCGTGAGCCAGACCACCGTGCCGACGCAGAACAAGCAGCTCCAGTCCTGGGTGGAGGATGCCGCCGCCCTGCTCAAGCCCGACGCCATCCACTGGTGCGACGGCAGCGCCGAGGAGTACGACTCGCTCGCGCAGCGGCTCGTCGACGCGGGCACCTTCGAGAAGCTCTCCGACGCCAAGCGACCCAACTCCTACCTGGCGCTCTCCGATCCGGGCGACGTGGCACGCGTCGAGGACCGCACCTACATCTGCTCGGAGAAGGAGTCCGACGCCGGACCGACCAACAACTGGACCGATCCCACACAGATGCGCGACATATTGAGCGGCCTGTTCGACGGCGCCATGCAGGGCCGCACCCTCTACGTCGTGCCGTTCTCGATGGGCCCGCTCGGCTCGCCGATCTCCCACATCGGTGTGCAGCTCACCGACTCGGCCTATGTCGCTGTGTCCATGCGGATCATGACCCGCATGGGCAAGGGCGCCCTCGACGCACTGGGTGAGGACGGCGAGTTCGTCCCATGCGTGCACTCGGTCGGCAGGCCGCTCACCGAAGGCGTGCAGGATGTGCCGTGGCCGTGCAACGCCGAGAACAAGTACATAGTGCACTTTCCCGAGACACGCGAGATCTGGTCGTTCGGCTCGGGCTACGGCGGCAACGCCCTGCTCGGCAAGAAGTGCTTCGCGCTGCGGATCGCCTCGGTCATGGCGCGCGACGAGGGCTGGATGGCAGAGCACATGCTGATCCTCAAGCTCACCTCACCCGAGGGCGAGTCCAAGGTGATCACCGGCGCGTTCCCGTCGGCGTGTGGCAAGACCAACCTGGCCATGCTCATCCCGACGCTTCCCGACTGGAAGGTCGAGACGATTGGCGACGACATCGCCTGGATGAAGTTTGGCGACGACGGCAGGCTCTACGCGATCAACCCGGAGTACGGCTTCTTCGGCGTGGCGCCCGGCACGGGCCACGACACCAACCCGAACGCCATGGCGACGATCGAGGAGAACACGATCTTCACCAACTGCGCGAGGACCGACGAGGGCGACGTGTGGTGGGAGGGAATGACCAAGAGCCCGCCCGCCCACGCCATCGACTGGAAAGGCAACGATTGGGCACCCGACGATGGCGTGCCCGCCGCCCATCCGAACGCACGCTTCACCACACCCGCCGGCCAGGATCCCGCGATCGCCCCGGAGTGGGAGGACCCGAAGGGCGTCGCGGTCGACGCGATGGTCTTCGGTGGCCGCCGCGCCACGGTGATCCCGCTCGTGACCGAGGCCTACGACTGGGAGCAGGGTGTCTACCTCGGTGCCACGATGAGCTCTGAGACCACCGCCGCCCAGGCCGGCGACGTGGGCGCGCTGCGCTTCGACCCGTTCGCGATGCTGCCGTTCTGCGGCTACAACATGGCCGACTACATCAGCCATTGGCTGGAAATCGGCAAGAAGGACGGCGCGCAGCTGCCGAAGATCTACTACGTCAACTGGTTCCGCAAGGACGACGGGGGCAAGTTCATCTGGCCCGGGTTCGGTGAGAACAGCCGCGTGCTCGAGTGGGTGTTCCGGCGCACCGAGGGGGCGGTCGGCGCCAAGGAGACCCCGCTTGGGCTCGTGCCCGAGGAAGGCGACTTGAACGTCGAGGGCCTGGACATGGATCCAGACGCGCTCGCCGACGTGCTCACCGTCGACCCGGAGCTGCTCATCGAGCAGCTCCCGCAGGTCAAGGAGCACCTGGAGTCGCTCGGCCCGGAGCTGCCCGAGGCCATTCACGCGCAACAGGCGGCGCTCGAGCAGCGGCTGGGCGCCTAGCGACACACGTCGTGACCGCGCTGCTTCTGGCCGTCTCCTTCGGCCTCATCGTTCTCGGCGCGCTCCTGTTCACGAACGCGGTCGAGTGGCTGGGCCAGAAGCTCGACCTCGGCCAGGGAGCCGTCGGCAGCCTGCTTGCGGCGGTCGGAACCGCCCTGCCGGAGTCGACCATCCCGGTCGTGGCGGTGCTCGCCGGCGCCAAGGGCGAGGACGTCGCCATCGGCGCCATCATCGGGGCGCCGTTCATGCTTGCCACCGTCGCCATGATGCTCGTGGCCGGCTCGGCGCTGGTGTTCCGCGGCCGCCGCGAGGGTGGCCAGGAGATCGACGTGGATCGCGAGCACGTGCGCCGCGATCTCGCCTTCTTCGCGCCGAGCTTCGCGACCGGCCTCGTGCTCGGCCAGTTCGACTCAAAGCCACTGCACTTCGCGGGCGCGGCGGTGCTCCTCGTGGTGTATGGGGCCTACATCTGGCGCACGCTGCGCGCCGGCAGCAGCACAGAGGAGGAGGAGGAGGAGCCGAAGCCGCTGTTCTTCGACACCTCCAAGCGGGATCCGCCGAACGGGCTGCAGACCGGTACCCAGCTGATCGTCGCGCTGGCCATGATCATCCTCGGAGCCGAGCTGTTCGTGGAGGAGCTCACCAAGGTGGCCGAGGCCGTCGGCGTGGCCTCGCTCGTGCTCGCCTTGATCATCGCCCCGCTGGCCACCGAGCTGCCCGAGAAGCTCAACAGCGTCATCTGGATGCGTCAGGACAAGGACCGCCTGGCCGTGGGCAACATCACCGGCGCCATGGCCTTTCAGGGCACCGTGCCCGTCGCGCTGGGCCTGACGATCACCGAGTGGCAGCTCGACCGCTATGCCACCGCTGCCGGAGTGCTGGCCCTGGCTGGCGCCGGACTCGCGCTCTGGCGGCTGGAGCGACGCCACATGGGTGCCCCGGCGGTCGTGGCCTGGGCCGCGTTGTTCCTGGCGCTGATCGCGCTCGTCGCGCTTGGCTAGCTGACCGCGATCTCGATCCCGTCGCCGTCGAAGCACAGGTGCCCGATCGCCTTGCCGGCCTCGGGCAGCGGTGTCTCGTAGCTCCACGCGGCATCCTCGATCACGCCGTCGTGCGTGCGCACCGACCAGTAGGTCGCGTCGCCCTTGTACGGGCAGTTCGAGGTCGTGGCCGTCTGCTCGAGAATGCCCGGCAGCACGTCTGACCGGAGCAGGTACACGCGTGGGGGCAGGCTCGTCTCGAACAGCAGCTTGGGCCGGTCGCTCTCGGCGATCACGACGCCGTCTGCCTTGACCTCCACCTTGCGCGAGCTCTCGTACACGTCCACGCGGTGGTAGGGGTCGCGCAGGTGGCCGCGCACGGGCTCGTCCTCGAGCAGCCAGAGGTCGGCCTTCTCGAAGTAGAGCGCCGCGTAGCCCTTCAGCCACGGCGCCCCATCGGTCGGCTCCGGGTAGTGCCACACCGCGTTCTCGATCTCGTGCTCTCCGACCTTGACCGACCAGTACGAGGCGTCGCCCTTGAACGGGCAGTGGGTGTGGTGATCGGACTCCACCAGGAGATCGCTTTCGAGATCCTCGATCGGGCAGTAGTAGACGGGCCCGATGTTGGATTCGAACAGCAGCTTGCCGCGCGTGGAATCGAGTACCTGGCGGTCCCCGACGAACGCGCGCATGCGCCGCGGATAGTCGTCGAACAGCAGCTGGTGCTTGGGGGCGTCCGCCAGCGAGAAGTTCAGGTCGCCGTGCCTGCCGGCGAGCGGGCCGGAGCCGAAGGTGAGAGACATTCCAAGTACGCTAGTCGCTGCCTCCCTGGCGCCGTGGCGGAGTGGTTACGCAGCGGCCTGCAAAGCCGCGTACACGAGTTCGATTCTCGTCGGCGCCTTCCCTGCAAATGGCGGGAATTCGGGGCAGCGCGCCCCGGCCGCTGTACCCCCACCGTACCCCGAGCCGTGTGCGCACCGGC
>JBBPXW010000045.1:0-8929 GCA_038200525.1 Solirubrobacterales bacterium
AAGCCAAGGACCTCGCTGCCATTAAGGCGGCCCTGCAGCCCGACGTCGTGTTTCGCCAGGAGATGGGCGCCAGGCTGGAGGCCCGCACGTGAAGCAGCAGGCCGAGGACGTCTTCCTGCTGCGCGGCCGGATCCCGATCCCGTACGCGATCAACACCTACCTGGTCGGCGACGTGCTCGTAGACGCCGGAGGTCGCACCGACACCGGCGTGATCCTCAAGGAGCTGCAGGGCCACACCCTGTCGGCCCATGCCATCACCCACGCCCACCCCGACCATCAGGGCGCGAGCCACGCGGTCTGCACCAGCTTCGGCGTGCCCTTCTGGGTGCCGGAGGCCGATGTCGAGGCGGCCGAGCGCCCCGAGCTGATCGACGAGCGCCAGCCAGACCATCCGATCGCCCACCTCATGTACCGCGTGTTCACGGGCCCTGCACACCCGGTGGACCGTGCCCTGTGCGAAGGCGACGAGATCGCGGGCTTTCAGGTGCTGCACACGCCCGGGCACTCCGCCGGGCACATCGCGCTATGGCGCGAGTCCGATCGCACCCTGATCCTCGGCGACGTGCTCAACAGCCAGGATCCACTGCTCGGCCTCCGTGGCCTGTGCGAGCCCAAGTCGTTCTTCTCGCCGGACCCGGCCGAGAACCGCAGGTCGGCCAAGCGCCTGGGGCGGCTCGAGCCCCTGCTCGTGCTCTTCGGACACGGCCCGCCGGTGCGTGACACGCGGAAGTTCGTCGACTTCTGCGCGTCGCTGCCCGCCTAGACTCTCCGGCCGTGTCAGACGAGCGCCTCTCCGAGCTCTCCGAGCGAACCCGCTACTCGCCACGGGAAGTCGAGTCGAAGGTGTTCGCGCGCTGGGAAGAGGCCGGGGTCTTCAGTCCCGAGCCCGAGGGCGACGCCTCGGAGAACTTCTCGATCGCGGTGCCGCCTCCAAACGTCACGGGCGCGCTGCACATGGGCCATGCGCTGAACGGGACCTACCAGGACGTGCTGATTCGCCGGGCCCGGATGCGTGGCCAGCGGGCCAAGTGGATCTTCGGCACAGACCACGCCGGGATCGCCACCCAGGTCAAGGTCGAGCAGGCGCTCGCGAACGAGGGCACGACCAAGGAGGAGCTCGGCCGCGAGGCGTTCATCGAGCGGGTATGGCAGTGGCGCAGTCAGTACGGCGGCGTGATCACCGACCAGTTCCGCCAGCTCGGCGCCTCGCTGGACTACGCCGACGAGCGGTTCACGATGGACGACGCCTACGCCCGCGCGGTGGCCGAGGTGTTCACCCGTCTGTACGCGAAGGGCCTGATCTACCGCGACAACTACATGGTCAACTGGGATCCCGGCACCCGATCGGCGATCTCAGACCTCGAGGTCGAGCAGCGCCGGCTCGACGACACGCTCTACATGATCGACTACCCGCTCGAGTCCGGCTCCGGGTCGGTCACCGTGGCCACGGTGCGGCCCGAGACCATGCTCGCTGACACGGCGATCGCCGTGAACCCCGGCGACGAGCGCTACACGCGCTTGATCGGCGAGCGGGCCGTGCTGCCGCTGGTCGGCCGCTCGCTGCCGATCATCGGCGACGAGTACGTGAAGATGGACTTCGGCACCGGCGCCCTGAAGATCACCCCGGGACACGATCCGAACGACTTCGAGATCGGTCGCCGCCACGGCCTCGAGGAGATATCGGTGATCGGTGAGGACGGGCGGATGACCGAGGCTGCCGGCGAGCGATTCGCGGGCCTCACAACCGACGACGCCCAGAAGGCCGTGGTCAAGGCGCTGCGCGAGGGCGGCTGCCTGGCGGGCACCCAGCCCTACACCCACGACGTTCCCCACTCGCACCGCTCGGGCATGCGCATCGAGCCGCTGATCTCGCTCCAGTGGTTCTGCGACATGGAGCAGCTGGCCGGCCCCGCGATCGACGCCGTCCGCGACGGGCGCGTGCGCTTTTCTCCCGAGCGTCCGCACACCCAGGTGTATCGCGACTGGCTCGAGAACATCCGGCCGTGGTGCGTCTCGCGCCAGCTGTGGTGGGGCCATCGGATCCCGGCCTGGTACCGCGGGGGGGAGATCCACGTGGGCACCGAGGCCCCGGACGGCGACGGCTGGGTGCGCGACGAGGACGTGCTCGACACGTGGTTCTCCTCCGGGCTGTGGCCGTTCGCGACGCTCGGCTGGCCCGAGCAGACAGAGCAGCTGCGCGCCTTCTATCCCACCGACGTGCTTGCCACCGGGCGCGACATCATCTTCCTCTGGGTGGCGCGGATGGTCATGCTCGGAATCGAGTTCACCGGCGAGGTGCCCTTCGCCGACGTGTCGATCAACTCGACGATCATGGCGCCCGACGGCCGTCGGATGTCCAAGTCCCTCGGCACGGGGATAGACCCCCTCGACGAGATTGCGGAGCACGGTGCCGACGCCGTGCGCTTCGGGCTCGTCGCCATGTCGTCGACCCAGGACGTGCGCTTCTCCGCCGATCGCGTCCGCCAGGGCCTCGACCTGGCCAACAAGCTGTGGAACGCCTCGCGGCTGATCCTGCTCGGCGTGCAGCAGGGCGTCGAGCCTTCGCCGGACCGTGCGCAGCCGCAACATCCGGCGGATGTGACGGAGAGCCTCCTCGCGGAGGACCGGTGGATCCTGTCGCGGCTGGAGCGTGTGACCGCCCGCACCGAGGCGCAGATCGACGCGTTCGAGCTGTCCTCCGCCGCCCTGGGGCTCTACGACTTCTTCTGGTCCGAGCTGTGCGACTGGTACCTGGAGATGGCCAAGGGGCGCTTGCACGAGGAAACCGGGGTGCGGTCCTCGCCCGATCGACGATCGGACTCCGGTCCGGAAACCGGGGTGCGGTCCTCGCCCGATCGACGATCGGACTCCGGTCCGGAAACCGGGGTCCGGTCCTCGGCCGATCAACGATCGGACTCCGGTCCTCCCCAGAGAGTAGATCGCACCGCCGTGTCGGCCACGTTGCTGTTCTGCCTCGACCGTACGCTGCGGCTGCTTCACCCGTTGATGCCGCACGTGACCGAGGAGATCTGGTCGTTCATGCCCGGCGAGCGGGGGCTGCTGACCACCGCGCAGTGGCCGGCGGCGGATCCCCGTCGCTTCGACGAGCACGCCGAGGCCGAGCTCGGCCGCACGATCGCCGCGGTCACGGAGCTGCGCCGGTACCGAGAGCTCGCGGGCGTCAAGCCCTCGGCGATCTTGCCCGCGCGGCTCGTGGGCGGCTCGCTGGACGGGATGGCCGGCCAGATCGCGCGCCTCGCGCGCCTCGACCTCGCCGAGGTAGACCGTGCCCCGGTCGCCGAGGTGCCCGTGGCCGGCGGGGCCGTCGAGCTGCTGCCAAGCGATGCGTTCGATCCCGATGAGGCCGGCCGGCGCATCCAGGCGCAGCGCGACAAGCTCGCCGACGAGGTGCGGCGGCTCGAGCACAAGCTCGGCAACGAGCGATTCGTGCAGCGCGCGCCCGCCGAAGTCGTGCAGGGCGAGCGCGAGAAGCTGGACGAGTACCAGCGCGCTCTGGCGCGCCTCGGGTAGACGCCGTTGGCTTGGAGCCTCCAGGAGGCCGAGGAGTATCTGCTCGGCCTCGAGCTGTTCGGCATGCGCTTCGGGCTCGAGCGCATGCACGGGCTGACCACGGCGCTCGGCATGCCCCAGCGCCGGTTTGCCCAGATCCACGTGGTGGGATCGAACGGCAAGTCATCGACCGTGCGGTTCATCGCCGCCCTGTTGGAGCGCCACGGCCTGCGTACCGGCAGCTACACCTCGCCCCACCTGGTGTCCTTTCGCGAACGGATCGAGGTGGGGGAGAAGCCGGTGACCGGCGAGCGGTTCGCCGCGGCGGTCGAGCGCACCGCGGAGGCCGTACGCACCCTCGACCGCGCGGCCGCGGCCGACGACTCCGTGACCCAGTTCGAGGCGCTCACCGCCGCCGCCTATCACGAGCTGGCGGCCGAGAGGGTCGAAGTCGCGGTGATCGAGGCTGGGCTTGGCGGCCGCTTCGACGCCACCAACGTGATCCCCTCACGCGTGCAGGTGCTCACCGGGGTTGGGCTCGAGCACACTCGCTGGCTCGGCCCCACGGTGACCGACATCGCCGGTGAGAAGCTGGCAGTCGTCCGCGACCACGCGACGCTCGTGACGGGGGCGCTCGACTCCGAGGCGGAGGCCGTCGCACGCCGCGTGACCGGCGAGCGCCATGCGTGCTGGGTGCGCGCGCCGGAGAGCTCCGAGGCCCCGCTGCTGGCCGCCGGCGAGTTCCAGCGCCGCAACTTCGCCGTTGCCTGTGCCGCCACCGAGGCGTTCCTCGGCCGGGATCTCGACCCCGTGGCCGTCGACGCCGCCGCTGCTCATACCCGGATCTCCGGTCGGCTCGACCAAGTGGAAACCGACCCGCTGACCTTCTACGACGGCGCGCACAATCCGGCCGGGGCGGAGGCGCTTGCCACGGCGCTTCAGGGCGTGCTCGGCTCTCGCGCGGGCAGGGTCCTCGTGGCGAGCATCCTGGACGACAAGGACGCCGCTGCCATGCTCGCCACGCTGCTTCCGGTGTTTCACCAAGCCATATTCACCCGCTGCTCGAACCCGAGATCGCTCTCGCCCGGCACGCTGGAGTCGCTCGCCGTCAAGCTCGGCGGTCCCCCGGTGGCCACCGTCGGCGACCCGCGGGAGGCCCTCGGAGCAGCGCGCGCCGCGGCCGGCCGGGACGGGGCCGTGGTGGTCACGGGCTCGATCTACCTGATCGCCGATCTGGTCCGGCCCGCGGGCCACGGGCGCGGCTCGACGCTCTGACCGTGTCGTCACCTTCGAAGGCGTCGAAGCCGCTGAATCGGACGAGTGACGAATTGACTTCGATATACGGCGAGTCGTCACTCGTGCCCGGTCCGTGTGACACCGACGTCACGAAGATGACGAGACCGACCCAGCTGAGCTGGGAATCGCGTAGCGAGGCGTGGAGAGGCGACACCTGGGAAGATCGCCGCCATGGAGGGAGGAGAGGGACCCGGGTTCGGGGCGATGATCGGCCTCGTGGCCGTGGTGGTTGCGGCGGTGATCCTGGTGTTCTTCGGGATCGGGTACGTCCTCGGGCGCATCCTCCTATGAGCTCCGTCGTTGGGGACCGGTAAGCAGTGCACGGCCCCTGTCGGGTTAGCCGACCACCCGCGGCGCTAGACTCCCGCGCTGCCATGGCACCCCTCGCCGTCTTCGGGATCACGAACGACGCGTTGAACCTCGCGGTCAACCTCGTGCTCCTCTTCCTCGCCGTCCTGTGGTTCGCCCTAATCTGGTGGACCTACTCCGATGCCCGCCGCCGGATCGCCGACCCGATGATCGTCGCGTGCGCGACCGCGGCCTCGCTGTTTCCCTACCTGGGCACGGTCGTCTACCTGATCGTGCGGCCCCCCGAGTACCTCGAGGACGTGCGCGAGCGCGAGCTCGAGATCGCAGCGGCCGAAGCGCGCCTGGCGGGATCCGAGCAGCACGCCTGTCCCTACTGCTCCTACGGGATCGAGAAGTCCTTCCTGCGCTGCCCGCACTGCATGAACCGGCTCAAGGAGCCGTGTGCGGTGTGTGCCAAGCCGCTCGATCCGCGCTGGAAGATCTGTCCGTACTGCGAGGCCGAGGTCGGAGGCGCCCCCCAGCAGGCCCGCCGGGAGCGCCCGCGCCGGCGCGAGCGCAGCGCGGCCACCGACGCGCCCACCCACACCGCGCAGGCAGAGCCCCCGCCCCGTCGCGTCGCAGCGCGCGCCCCGCGAGAGGACGGCGTCCCCCGCCGGGAGGATCCGCAACGCGCTCCGCGTCAGCAGGCGGCCGCGCCACAAGCACAGCCACGGCCACAAGCGCAGCCACGGCCACAAGCGCAGCCACGGCCACAGGCGCAGCCACGGCCACAGGCGCAGCCACGGCCACAAGCGCAGCCACGGCCACAAGCGCAGCCACGGCCACAAGCGCAGCCACAGCCACAACCACAAGCACAGCCACAGCCAGAGACTTCGCGCCAGGGCCGCCCACCCGGCCAGGCCGAACGCTCCGCGGGCGATGCCCCGCGGGAGCGCCCGACGGGTGATCGCGCCCGTCCAAGCTAGTTCACAAGGTTCGTCACGATGTCGATCCGTCTCCAACCGAAGGATCGTCACGATGTCGATCCGTTTTCACTACCCGAAAGGACGCACATGGCAAGGACCCTGATCCTGGTCAAGCCGGACGCCTTCGAGCGCAACCTCACCGGTGAGATCGTCGCCCGCTTCGAGCGCAAGGGCCTGACCATCGCGGCCCTCAAGCGCATGACCGTGGAACGCGCCCAGGCCGAGGAGCACTACGCCGAGCACGCCGAAAAGCCGTTCTTCGGCGAGCTTGTCGACTTCATCACCGGCGGCCCGCTCGTCGCGCTCGTGCTCGAGGGGCACGAGGCGGTCAAGGCGGCGCGCCAGGTGATCGGCTCGACCAATCCAGTCGAGGCCGCAACCGGGTCGATCCGAGGCGACTTTGGCCTCGAGGTCCAGACCAACCTGGTGCACGGCTCGGACTCCGACGAGTCCGCCGCACGCGAGACGGGCATCTTCTTCCCCGAGCTGGGTTGAGCGGTGGTGGCGCTGGTGCTGGCCTCGGCCTCGCCCCAGCGCCGCACGATCCTCGAGCAGCTTGGCGTGGAGTTCACGGTCGTGCCGGCGGATGTGCACGAGCGCACCGGTGGTGACCCCGGCAAGCTCGTGGAGCACAACGCGGTGCTGAAGGCGCGCGCTGTGGACGGGGAGCGGGTGCTCGGATCAGACACTGCAGTCGCCATCGACGGCGAAGTGCTCGGAAAGCCCGCCGACGAGGAGGAGGCACGCGCGTTCCTACGGCGGCTGTCCGGTCGCGAGCACACGGTGTGGTCGGCGGTGGCGCTGGTCGAGAAGGGGAAGGCCGTCGCCGCGGTGGACAGCGCGGCCGTCCGCTTCCGGGCCCTCGACGCGTCTGAGATCGATGCGTATGTGGCCACCGGTGAGTGGCAGAATCGCGCCGGTGGCTACGCGATCCAGGGGCGCGGCGCAGTGCTGGTGCAGAGGGTGGAGGGGGACTACAACTGCATCGTGGGCCTGCCCGTGGCCGCCCTGGTGGGGATGGCGCCCCACCTGTTCGCTCCCGCCTGTTAAGCGGCCCGGGCACCGCGGTCACCGACTGTACGACCGCCTGCAAAAGCCTTCCGTCGCGCCGATCGCCGCTACACTGGCGGCTTCGACCAGCCGCGGGCCAGCCACGCCTGCCGGCGGGGTCCCTTTACCTTCAACGCATGGGCTTTTTCTCCTACCTCACAGGAATGGGCGGCCGCGACATGGCCGTCGATCTCGGCACCGCCAACACGCTCGTCTACGTGCGCGGGCGCGGGATCGTGCTCTCCGAGCCGTCGGTCGTGGCGATCGACTCGCGCACCGCCGAGGTGCACGCCGTCGGCATCGAGGCCAAGCGCATGCTCGGCCGCACGCCCGGCACGATTCAGGCCATCCGGCCGCTCAAGGACGGCGTGATCGCCGACTTCGACGTGACCGAGCAGATGTTGCGCCACTTCATCCAGAAGGTCCACCAGAACCGGTGGGCCCATCCCCGCGTCGTGGTGTGCGTGCCTTCCGGCGTCACGGGCGTCGAGAAGCGCGCGGTCGAGGAGGCCTGCCTCTCGGCCGGCGCCCGCACGGCCTACCTGATCGAGGAGCCGATGGCTGCTGCGATCGGCGCTGGCCTGCCCGTCGGCGAGCCGACCGGGAACATGGTCGTCGACATCGGCGGCGGCACCAGCGAGGTCGCGGTGATCTCGCTCGGCGGCATCGTGGTGTCGCAGTCGATCCGCATCGGCGGCGACGAGCTCGACGAGGCGATCATCAACTACGTGAAGCGCGAGTACAAGCTGATGATCGGCCAGCAGACCTCCGAGGAGGTCAAGCTCGAGATCGGCTCGGCGTTTCCCCTCGGCGAGGAGATGCAGGCGGAGATCCGCGGCCGCGACCTGGTGTCGGGGCTGCCCAAGACGATCGTGCTCACCTCGGAGGAGGTGCGCCTGGCGCTCGAGGAGCCCCTGCAGGCCATCATCGACGCCGTGAAGGAGACGCTCGACCGCACGCCGCCGGAGCTGGCGTCGGACATCATGGACCGCGGCATCATGCTGGCGGGCGGCGGCGCGCTGCTGCAGGGCCTCGACGAGCGCCTGCGCGACGAGACCCAGATGCCGGCGCATCTGGCCGAGAGTCCGCTCACGTGCGTTGCCGTCGGCTCCGGGCGCAGCCTCGAGGAATTCGAGGCCATCCACCGCAGCAACAAGAATTCCCGAAACAACCGGCGCCGATAGCGTCGGGCCGCAAGGGGCGGCAGCATATGTTCGACAGCAAAGTGGTCCGCAGAAGGAGAGCTGCCCTCGCCGTTTTCGTGGCGCTCTCCGTGGTGATGCTCACCGCCTACTTCGGCGAGTCCGGAGGCGGCGTCTTCCACACCCTGCAGAAGGGCACGCAGGAGGCCTTTGCGCCGATCGAGACGGGCGCGGGCAGGGCGCTCAAGCCGTTCCGCGACTTCTTCGGCTGGTTCGGGGATACGCTCGACGCGAAGGGCGAGAACAAGCGCCTCAAGGGCGAGGTGGAGGACCTGCGCAAGCGCCTCGGCCCGGCCGAGACCGCCACGCGCGACGCGCGCCAGCTGCGCGCGCTGGTGGGCCTCCAGCGCGATGACAGCTTTCCGCGCGACACCGCGCCGGTGGCGGCGCGCGTGATCGCCCGCTCGCCCACGGTGTGGTACTCCAGCGTGAAGATCGACAAGGGCTCAGGCGACGGCGTGAAGGTGGACCAGCCGGTGATCGCCGCCGGCGGGCTGGCCGGCAAGGTCACCCGCGTGACCGGCGGCACGGCCGAGGTGTCGCTGATCACCGACGCCTCGAGTGCGGTGTCGGGCCAGGTGATGCCAAATGGCGCCA
>JBBPXW010000046.1:0-10717 GCA_038200525.1 Solirubrobacterales bacterium
ATCCTTGAAATCCGCGGCGAACGGGACCCCGGACTGCTCAATCGCATCCTTGACGCCGTAGGCCCGCGAGCAGTACAGGCACGCGCCGCTCACTCCGGGGCGCACCGTCTCAAACAGGCGGAAGTACTTCTCGTCGGCGTCCGTCAGTCTCGGCACCCAGGTGACCCCGGCGCCGTCGAACATCAGCCGGACATCGTCGCGGGCCTCCTGGAACTCCTGCGTGGTCGTCAGGGCGTTGGCCATGCGCCCGGTGCCCTCCGGGGTGTCCTGCCCGGCGAGCAGGATGATCGCGATCTTGAGCACGGCTTCTCCTTCAGGGATTGGTCAGGTGACGGCACGGGAAGCGGTCGATTGTCTCCATAGCGGGCCTCAACGGCTCAGACCCCCACAAAGCCAAGTCGATTCACATCGAACTTCGACGCTCGACGTTCGGCGCACCGTCTGGGGCCGAGGCGGGTCGGACGTCACGTGCCCGCGCCCGTCGCACCTCAGGGCGCGGTCGCGACGGGTGCTGTGTTGGGCCAGGTTGGGGGCGAGCGTGTCGCGGACACAGCTCGTGGAATAGCACTCGGCGTGTCGCTCATCACGGCCTGAGCAGGGCAGGCCGGCCCCTGTCCGGCCGCCAGGCGGCAGACCTAGGTCAGCTGTTCGTTCAAGAGTGGGCTCCGCCACCATCTGAGAGGACGGACAAGGCCTGCGCCAATCGCTCCTCGGAACCCTGCGCGGCGGCGCGGGCAGCGTGTTCGGCCTCGGCCAGCTCCCTCGCTTCGTGCTCGCTTGCCAGCCGCTTCTCACGTTCGTCTGCGAGCGTCCCCTCCACCTCGTTGAGTCGCTCGTCCAGGGTCGCCAGCGTCTGGTTTGCCTCCTCGCGCAGCGCGGTCAGGCGCTCCACCTCTGAGAGAAGACGCTCCCGCTCCTGCTCCCCGGCCACTCGATCGGCGATCTCCGCGGCGAGCTGCTCGCGGAATTGGCCGAGCTGCCGCGTGAACTCCACGGCGCGGTCGTGCTCGTGGCGGGCTCGCGCCTCAGCAGCCGCGATCCGGCGTGCGGCGCGCGGCTTGACCTCCTTGCGCGCCTCAACCAGGGAGAGCTTGACCCGTTCGATCTCGACGCGAGAACACTCCTTGACCTCCACCAACCGCCGCGTCGACGCCTCGACCTCCGCGCGGGCGGCGTCGCGGGCCTCTGTCAGCTCCTGTACACGTCCCTCGAGCACGGCAAGATGCCCCAGATCCCGGACTGGCCCGGACGCGACTCGTTCACCCCCAATACACGGGGCTGATCATGTGTGCAGGCGCAATCGCCGCGGTTGCCCACTCCGGCCTCGCGCTTGGGGTAACGGTCGTGTTCGGCGCAGCGCTGTGGGTCTGGGGGGTGAAGGTTGAGGAACCGCACTTGCGCGAAGTGTTCGGGGCTCGCTATCAGCGCTACCTGGCCAGCGCCCCCCGCTTTCTCGGCCTCCCGCGAGGCTGATGTCGGCACGCCGCTCGCGGATCCGCGGGACCGCCTAGCGCGAATCACTTTCCAATGTCCGTTGAGATGTTGGTAGGTTGCGGGTCACACCGACCACGTCCATGGAGCGCCGGCGGGCTACCGATTCATGTCCGACGACACCTGCGACCTGCTTTGCCTCGACTTGCCCAAGGCCGAATCCCTGCGCTCCCGACGGCTGCCCGACACCCGGACACGCGTGCTCGCTGACGGGCCAAGGCGCTCGGCGACCCCACCCGCCTCGGACTCGCGCTGGCGCTGGCCGGCACCGACGAGCTCTGCGTGTGCGACCTCGCCTGGGTGAGCGAACGGGCCGAGAACCTGGTATCTCACCACCTCCGCGCGCGGCGCAGCGCCGGGCTCGTGGTCAGCCGCCGCGAAGGGAAGATGGTCATGTACAGCGTCACCGAAGACGGGCGGGCGCTGCTCGATGCGGTCCAGGCGGAAGCGGTGGTGTGAGCACCTCCCAGACAGCACTGCCGACGCTGCAACGAGCGCCCCAGCTGCGCATCGACCGTGGCGAGTACGAACGGCTGGCCAACCGCGCGAAGCTGCTCTCGTGGCTGAGCCTGGCGTGGATGACCGTGGAGGGCGGGGTCGCCATCGCAGCGGGAGTCGTCGCGTCGTCCATCGCCCTCGTCGGCTTCGGGCTGGACTCCGCCATCGAGGGCTTCGCCAGCCTGGTGATCGTCTGGCGCTTCACCGGCCATCGCATGTTCTCCCACGACGCAGAGACCAGGGCGCAGAAGCTCGTGGCCATCCAGTTCTTCGTCCTCGCCCCCTACGTCGGTATCGAGTCGATCCGCCACCTGCTCGCCGGCGAGCACCCCGGCGAGAGCTGGGTCGGCATCGCGCTGGCCACCAGCAGCGTTGTGCTGATGCCGGTCCTCGGCATTGCCAAACAGCGCATCGCCGACCAGATCGGCTCCTCCGCCACCAAGGGCGAAGGCCGCCAGAACATGCTCTGCGCCTACCTCGCCGGCGCGCTGCTCGTCGGCCTGCTCGGAAACATGCTTCTGGGCGCCTGGTGGCTGGACTCGACCGTCGGCCTGCTGATCGCCGCGCTCGCGGTCAAGGAAGGCAGCGAAGCGTGGCGCGGCGAAGGTTGCTGTGTGTCTGACCCGCTGGTGGGCGCTCAGCCGTTTGCCGAGGACTGCAACGATGATTGCTGCTGATCCCAGTGCCTAGGCCGTCACGACCACTCCCACGGCGACCACGCCGGGCATTCCCATGGCGTGTCGGCTGATGCCGACCGCGGCAAGCTCGCCCTAGCGCTGGCGCTGATCGTCGGTTTCATGATCGTCGAGGTCGTCGTCGGCGTGGCCGTGCATTCGCTGGCGTTGCTTTCGGACGCCGCGCACATGCTCACCGACGCAGGCGCCATTGCTCTGTCGCTGGTGGCCATCCGGCTCGCCGCCCGGCCCGCCAAGGGGGCCATGACCTACGGCTTCAAGCGCGCTGAAATCCTGTCCGCGCAGTTCAACGACGCGACGCTGCTGGTGCTCGCGCTGCTGATCGTCTATGAGGGCATCAACCGCCTGGTCACGCCACCGCAGGTGCAAGGTACGGCGGTGCTCGTCGTCGCGCTGCTTGGCATCGCGGTCAACCTCGCCGCGACCTACACACTGTCCAAGGCCAATCGAGAGTCGATGAACGTGGAGGGCGCTTACAAGCACATCCTCACCGACCTCGCCGCGTTCGTGTTCACCGCAATCGCCGGCATCGTCATCCTCATCACCGGTTTCGATCGAGCCGATGGCGTCGCGTCGCTGGTGATCGCCGCGATAATGCTCTGGGCCGCCTACGGACTCCTGAAGGCATCCGGCCGCGTCTTCCTCGAGGCCGCCCCCCACGGCCTCGACGTAACCGACATCGGCCAAGCCCTTGCTGGCCAGTCCGGGGTCAAGGAGATCCACGACCTCCACGTCTGGGAAGTCACCTCCGGGTTTCCCTCCCTGTCGGCACACGTGCTGGTCGGGCGCGAGAACGACTGCCACCAGCTGCGGCGCACACTCGAACGGGTCCTGCACGACCGCTTCGACATCACCCACACCACCCTCCAGGTCGACCACGAAGGTGCCGAGCTCGTACAGCTCGAGATGCCCGAGCAACAACGGGCAGTCGAGAATCGAGCGCCCCGTGCCTCCTAGCGTCAGGCCGCGGGAACTCACGCCGGCCTGACCCCGTCGTGCTCGTGGAAGTGCTTGCTGTGTCGGCGGGGGCGTCCTCGCCGGCTCCGCCGTCTACACCGGACTCGCGCCGCGCCGGTGATGGTCGCCGGCTCCTGGACAGGCAAACGACTACTCGACCGCACCTCCGAACAGACCTTCGTCTGGCTATCGAGGCGGTACTGGTGGTGTCGGGCTTGCTGCTGCTCATCCAGGGCTAGGCATCCGGCCCGGGCGTGGACCTATGCCGAGGGCCGGAAGCGGAGTCAGCTCTGCGCGCGCGAAGACTGGCCCGCCAAGCGCAATACCACCCGCAGCGAGGCCTCCGGGCCCGGCCAATGCTCCTCGATCAACGCCGGGCCGCCCCCGCGCAGAACGGCCCGCAGAGCCAACGCGACAACCAGGGCATCGTCGAGCTGCCCGGCCACGGGAATGAAGTCAGGAACCAAATCGAAGGGAAACGCCAGATAGCACAGTGCACGCGGCGGATCCGCATGTCGCCGTCGCGCAGCTAGCCACGGTCCAACCGCCCTGACGCACGCCGCAGCGCCACGCGCACCTCATGGGCGAGCTGGTGGGTCAGCTCCCGCGCCGGGAGCTCGCGCGCCATTGCGTGGGCCTGCCCTGCCCAGAGGTTCACGACATCCGCGTCCCCCAGTCGGCGTCCCTCGGCGCGCATCGGAGCAGTGAGGTGGTGGACCTCGGGATAGGCCGCTGGCGCGCTCGCTCCATGCTCCGCCTGCAGGCGGTTGGCGATGCCCCGCGCCGTTCGTCCGCTGAAGGCCCGCGTGAGCACGGTCGCCGTATCGCCCACCGTCGCTTCGCGCTGGACCATGGACGTGCCCGCCTCCGGCGTGCGCAGGTACGCGGTGCCGAGTTGGGCCGCAGCCGCCCCAGCCACGAGCACCGCAGCGACCGCTGGTCCGGTCATGAGCGCCCCGGCGGCAACGAGCGGGACGTCGACCGCCGCGCCGATCAGTTGGAGCGCCGCCAGCAGCGTGAGGTCGGCCGCATGCTCGTCGTCGACGAAGATGCCGCGATGTCCCCCGGCCTCCAGGCCCTGCACGACCAGCGCATCAACACCGAGCCCCGCGGCCTGACGCGCCTCCTCAGGGGACGTGACGGTCACCCAGACCTCGGAGCCGGCGGCCCGCAGCCGCGCGACCACGTCGGCCGGTGGCACACCGAAGGTGAACGACACAACCTCCACGGGCTCCGCGCAGAGCACCGACACCTTCTCGTCGAAGGCGTCGTCGTCGAATCGCGCAGCGCCGAGCTCCACTCCGAGCCGCTGGGCCTCCCGTCTAAGCCGCGCCTCGTAGTCGGCGACCCCCACCGGGTCGGCGGGCGCACCCGAGACGACAAAGACGTTGACGCCCAACGGCCGCTGCGTCAGCGACCGCGCCTGTCGAACATCCTCGACCACCCGCTCGGCCTTCAGGTAACCCGCGGCGAGAGTTCCAAGGCCGCCGGCCTCGCTGATTGCGGCGGCCAACTCCGGCGTCGATGGCCCGCCGCCCATCGGCGCGCCCACGATCGGCACGTCCAACTCCCCGAGAACGCTCACGCATTTCAGTATCCCCGCTTCGCGCGTGGGGTCCGTCACCGCGGCGGCTCTCCAGCGCTCCCACGGGGGCGCGCTCAAGCTTTGGACGCTCGACACCGCCGGCCGCCCGCATCCGAGCTACCCAAGTGTGGCCTCGTGCCGTAGCTCGTGAAGATCGCGCACCCCGCAGCTGGATGTCGAGCAAGCTACGGCGCTGCTGGATGTGCGCCCGTCGTGGGTGGTGACGCGACCCGGGCGCAGTGCCTTCCCTGCATCTGCGTCGGTCGCCATCTGCGCTTCACCCTCGCCATGCTTTAGCAGTGGGCGTCGGCGCACCGCATCGAGAACGCCCGACGCGAAGGACGGGTTGACGAGGTCGCGCAGCCGTCGATGCTGCTCGCCGTTGAGGTTGCAGGATGTTGCGCCGCATCGCTTCGAAGAGCGGTCCATCTTCAACAGGAGTCCCCGGCGCGCCGCCAGAGTGTCGTCGCCGGCACCTCACAGACTCAGCACCAGGTCGCGGACGGCGGCCGGCCGGGACAGGAACGGGTGGTGGCCGGCGTCGAGCTCCACGACGGTGCCTGCACGACGGGCGAACTCGCGTTGGAGCTCGGCGGGGGTGCCCTGGTCCTGCGCGCATACAAGGTACGTCGAAGCCACCTGCTGCCAGGGCGCCGATTGCACCGGCTGCTGGTCCGCGATGACTGGACCGCACGGCCGGCCCTACCTGCGCATGTTCAGCCGGCTGCACGACACCTCGGGCGAACCGCTCTGGCCCGGCTTCCGGCTCACCGCGACCACCGACGTCCGCCAGAGTCGCGTCCGTTGTCGTCGCTGACTGCAGGCTGGTCGCCGCGGTCGTCGCCGACTGCAGGCTCGTCGCTGCTGTTGTCGTCGATCCGGTCGCCGAGCGGGACTGATCCTCCTCGCCGACGCGACGCTCGCGCCCAGCTACACCGTCATCCACGCGATCGCCGCAGAAGCCGCCCCAACGGCGGGGGGCGCGGATCAGGAGTTCATCCTTTTGTCACCCCGCCTGCGGCGCCCTGTGCAATAGTCGCCGTTCGATCCCCGCGCCGAGGAGCAGCCATGGCCGTCGAAGTGTCCGCAGGACCGCAGGTGGACGTCGGCCCGCTGGCGGACCGTGCGGCCGCAGTCGATCAGGAAGCGAGGTTCCCCCGCGCGTCGGTCGATGAGCTGATCGCGGCCGGGGCGCTCGGCTGGTCGGTGCCCGAGCGGTTCGGCGGGGCCGGAGCCGGTCCGGTGGAGTACGTCACGGCGATCGAGCGGGTGGCCGGGGCCTGCGCGTCCACGGGCATGGTCCTCGTGATGCACGCCGTCGCGGCCCAGACGCTGGCCGCGGGGGTGGGCGACCGCGAGGACGGCCCGCTCGTTGACGCGCTCGCCGCCGCAGCGCGCGGCGAGCACCTGTTCACGCTCGCCTACTCCGAGCGCGGCTCCCGCGGGCACTTCTGGGCACAGGCCTCCCATGCCAACGCGCAGGACGGCGGCGGCGTGGTCATCGACGCGGACAAGACCTGGGCGACCTCGGCCGGCGAGGTCGGCTCCTACCTCTTGAGCTGCGGCGCCCCTGGCACGGAGGACCCGCTGGCCACCGAGCTCTACCTCGTGCCCGGCGACGCTTCGGGGCTCGAGGTCGCCGCCCCCTTCGACGGGCTGGGCATGCGCGCGACCGCGTCGGCGCCGCTGCAACTGCGCGGCCTCGAGGTCGCCGAGGACCGGCGCGTGAGCGAGCCCGCGCAGGGATTCGGGCTCATGATGGAGGCCACGCTGCCGTGGTTCGTCCTCGGCTCGGCGGCCTGCTCGGTGGGCATCGCGGGCGCCGCGCTCGAGGCGGCGATCGCCCACGCCAGCGGCGCCCGCCTCGAGCACCTCGACAGCACGCTGGCCGACATCCCGGGCGTCCGGGCCCGGCTGGCCGACGCCAAGGTGCGCCACCTCGAGACCCAGGCCTACCTCTACGCCGTGGCCGGCGCGGTGGCCGCGGGGGCGCCCGAGGCGCAGCTCGGGGTGCTGGCGCTGAAGGCCGCCGCCGCCGAGATGGCCGTGGAGGTGACCGACCGCTGCCTGCGCGTCGGCGGCGGCAAGGCCTACTCCAAGCACGGGCCGCTCGAGCGACACTTCCGGGACGCCCGCGCGGCCTCGGTGATGGCGCCGACCACCGAGGTGCTCCACGACCTGCTCGGCAAGGCACTCTGCGGCCAGGAGCTCTTCTGATGTCCGCCCCCTATCGGCTCGGCGCGGTCGTCTACCACCCGAAGGTCGAGCAGATCTGGCACGACTTCGGCGGCTGGTTCGCCGAGCAGGGCTTCCCGCTCGCACCGGTCTACTTCGAGCGCTACGACGACCAGGTCGACGCGCTCGTCGCGGGCGAGCTCGACACGGCCTGGAACACGAACTTCGCCCATGTCCAGACGCTCGCGCGGACCGACGGCGCGGCCGACGCGCTGGCGATGCGCGACACCGACCGCGGCTGGGTCAGCCACATCGTCGCGCTCGAGTCCTCGGGGCTCTCCACGCTCGAGGAGCTCCGGGGCCGGCGCGTCGGCTTCGGCGACAGCGACTCGCCTCAGGCGCAGATCCTCCCCGTCCACGCCCTGCGCGCCGAGGGCCTCGACCCCGAGCGGGACTTCCAGGCCACCCGCCTGGACCGCGATGTCGGCAAGCACGGGGACACGGGCGGCGCCGAGCTCGCCCAGCTCGCGCGCGTCCGCAGCGGGGAGCTCGACGCCTGCGTGGTCTCGAGCGTGACGCTCGACGCGATCGAGCGCCTCGGCGACGCGGCCGGGCTCACGACGGTGTGGCGCTCCCCGCCCTTCCACCACTGCTGCTTCACCGTGGTCGGAGAGGACCCCCGCCACGCCCGCCTGGCCGAGCTGCTGTTCTCCATGGACATCGCCGACCCGAAGCTCTGCGAGCCGATGGAGCTCGAGTACGTCAACGCGTGGGTGGCGTTCGACCCGACGGGCTACGCCGATCTCATCGAGGCGGTGGCGGCGGGCCCGGCCGTCGTCGGCGCTACGGAGGTGGTGAGATGAGCACGGTCGACACCGCCCAGACCGTGCTCCCGGAGGGCAACTCGATGGCCCGCGGCCTCGCGGCGCTGCGGATCTTCTTCGGTCTGATCCTGTTCTCGGACGGGCTCGCGAAGCTCTTTGGCTTCACGCAAGTCTCCGTGGGGATCTACAAGGCGAGCCTGATCGACCGCCCCGAGGCCCGCGGCATCCTCGACTTGGAGGTCAACAAGCGGGGCGGTGGCACCGACGTGCCGCTGCTCAAGTCGTTCACGAACAACGTCTTGCTCGACCACTACGGGATCTTCCAGTGGTTCACCACGGCGCTCGAGCTCGGCGCAGGCCTCGCGCTGATCCTCGGGATCGCGAGTCGCGCGGCAGCCCTCGCGGCCCTGAGCCAGCAGTTCTTCCTCCAGCTGGTCTACCTCTCCAGCGGCCGGTTCATGTGGGAGCAGCCCCACGAGTGGGTCCCGCTCGTCATCCTCGCGCTGATCCCCGCCGGGCGCGTCTGGGGCTTTGACGGGCGCCTGCTCGATCGCGGCGGGCGAAGATTCGACCGTTGGCCGTTCTAGCCGAGGGCCCGCCGCCGCTCGGCTCGCGGCTCTGGCTCTACACGAACTTCGACTGCAACTTGGCCTGCGACTACTGCTGCGCGCGCTCCTCACCCCGCGCGGCGCCGCGGCGCCTCGGCGTCGAGACCGCGCGCCGCGTGTGTGAGGAGTTCGCCGGGCTCGGCGGCCGGGAGCTCTTGCTGACGGGCGGCGAGCCGTTCCTCGACCCGGACCTCGGGCTCTTGGTCGAGGCGGCCGCGCGCTGGGCGCCCGTGACGATCCTGACCAACGCGATGGTCCTCCAGCGCGGCTCGCGACGACGCACGCTCGAGGCGCTTGACCCCGCGCGGGTGACTATGCAGGTCTCGCTCGACTCCGGGACCGCTGCGCTGCACGACCGCCACCGCGGCGTCGGCGCCTTCGATCGCGCCCGCGCCGGGATCGCGCTGCTCGGCGAGCTCGGCTTCCGGGTCCGCGTGGCGGCCACGGTCGACGAGGCCGATGCCTCGGAGGAGCAGGGCTTCCACGCGCTGCTCGACCGAGACGGCATTCCGCCCGCCGACCGCCTGGTGCGGCGTGTGGCCCGCACCGGGTTCGCCGAGCACGGCGTCGCGCTCACCATAGACACGCTCTGGCCCGAGCCGGCTCTGGCCGCCGACGGCGCTTGGTGGCACCCGGTGGCCGTGGCCGACGAGGCGATGCTCGTCGCCTCCGTCCCGCTGCCGCTCGTCACCGTCCTCGCGGTCATCCGCGCGACGCTGAACGACCCGGAGCGCGACCGGAGCGCCGCGCTGGCCGCCTTCCGCTGCACCTGAGCGCGAGCGCATTGCCGAAAACCGCGAGCCCGGCGACCCGCAACACAGAGCTTTCATCACTCTCCTGATGAAACTCATCAGCGAGGTGACCCACCACACGCCGGTCCGCAAAGGAACCTGACTCTGGGCGAGATCGCTACTGCGGCGGCCCGTTGAACAGGAGGGTGTCGACGAGCAGGAACACGGCGAGCAGCGCGACCACGACTGAGAACGTCTTGCCCAGCGCGGCTTGGGGCAGCCGCTGGCTGATACTCGTGCCGATCAGCGTGCCGGCTGCGGTGGCGCCGGCCAGCGCCACGGTGACGGGGACGTCGAGGTGAGCCCCCGCCGCGAGGTGACTGGCCAGAGCGACGCCGCCGGTGATGGTGATGATCACCAGCGAGGTCGCCACGGCGCGTCGGAAGTTCATGTCCAGCCCCAGCGTGAGCGCTGGGACGATCAGGAAACCCCCGCCGACCCCGAAGAAGCCGGTCATCACCCCGACTGCTGCCCCCGACAGGACGATGCGGGCCAGACGAGTAGGGGGGCAATCACCAATGCCCTCGTCGTGGACATCGTCGGCTCGGTGCCAGGTCGCGGCAGCGGCGACGGCCATCACCGGGACGAACGCCAGGATCAGGACCTTGCCGCTCACCGCCCCGTTGGCGATCGTCCCCAACAACGACCCGGCGGCCGCCGGTAGGGAGAAGATCAAGGCCAGCTGCCAGCAGACGTGCCCACGCCAGGCCAGGGCGCCGGCCCCGATGCCGGCGGCTATGGCAACGACGATCAAGGAGGCCGTGGAGGCCCCGGTGACGCCCTCACCCAGCACGTAGACCAGTACGGGAAGGGCGAGGATCGCGCCGCCGCCGCCGACGGCGCCCACGACCAGCCCGATCGCGATCCCGAAGGGGATCGCCAGGATCACATCATGGGCCACGACAGGAGGCTAGGCCGCGTGCTGTGACTCGTCAGGGCTGGCCACGGGGTGACCGAGCTTGCGCCACTTCGGTACTCCGCCTTCGACGACGTGGACCACGTGTTCGGCGCCGAACTGTGCGATCAGGCTTGCCGCCGTGGAGGCCCGCTGCCCCGAGCCGCAGATGACCGCGATGGGCTGCTTGGGGTCCAG
>JBBPXW010000047.1:0-13827 GCA_038200525.1 Solirubrobacterales bacterium
GCGAGGTGCAGATGAACCTCGACTGCGAGCCGGTGTTCGACTACGGGCGCAAGTTCGCCGAGTGGGAGTACGCCGGTGCCGGCTACCACGATGCGATCGCCCGCGCGGAGGGATCGAACGTCGAGCTGTGCCTGACGTCTGACATGAACCTCGGGATCGAGGGGCCGCGTGCAACCGGGCGCACGATGATGCACCAGGGCGACACGCTGTTCGCGGCGCTGTCGTGGTCTGAGCACGCGCCGCCCAAGAGCTACGACGAGGCCTACGACCGCCTCACCTGGACTGCCCACCATTGGCAGCATTGGCTCGATCACGGCGAGTTTCCCGACCACCCGTGGCGCACGTTCCTCCAGCGCAGCGCGCTCACGCTCAAGGGCCTCTCCTACGCGCCCACGGGGGCGATGGTGGCGGCCGCGACCACCTCGCTGCCCGAGACGCCGGGTGGCGAGCGCAACTGGGACTACCGCTACACGTGGATCCGCGACTCCACGTTCATGCTGTGGGGCCTCTACACGCTCGGCTTTGACTGGGAGGCCAACGACTTCTTCTACTTCGTGATGGATGTGGCCGAGGCCGAGGAGGGCCAGCTGCAGATCATGTACGGCATCGACGGCGAGGCCAGGCTGGAGGAGGAGGAGCTCGACCACCTCACCGGCTACGAGGGGGCGAAGCCCGTGCGTGTCGGCAACGGCGCCTACAACCAGGACCAGCACGACGTCTGGGGCGCGGTGCTGGACTCGGTCTATCTGCACACCAAGTCGCGTGACCACCTGCCAGAGCGGATCTGGCCGATCATGAAGAAGCAGGTCCAGGACGCCATCGACAACTGGCGCGACCCCGACCGCGGCATCTGGGAGATCCGGGGTGATCCGCAGCACTTCACCTCGTCGAAGCTCATGTGCTGGGTGGCGCTCGATCGCGGGGCGCGCCTGGCCGAGATCCGCAACGAGATGGACGTGGCCAAGGAGTGGCAGGCAGTCGCCGACGAGATCAAGAACGACATTCTCGAGAATGCCATCGACGATCGCGGGGTGTTCTGCCAGCACTACGACACCACTGAGCTCGATGCCTCGGTGCTGCTGATGCCGCTGCTGCGGTTCCTGCCGCCAGACGACGAGCGCATGCGCAAGACCGTGATCGCCATCGCCGACGAGCTGACCTCCGAGGGACTCGTGCTGCGCTACCGCACCGACACCACCAACGACGGCCTCGAGGGCGACGAGGGCACGTTCACGATCTGCTCCTTCTGGCTCGTGTCCGCCCTTGTCGAGATCGGCGAGCTCGACCGTGGCCGGGCGCTGTGTGAGCGGCTGCTGTCGTTCGCGTCGCCCCTCCAGCTCTATGCGGAGGAGATCGAGCCCCACTCCGGTCGTCACCTCGGCAACTTCCCGCAGGCCTTCACCCACCTGGCGTTGATCAACGCCGTGATGCACGTGATCCGTGCCGACGAGGACCTCGAGGCCAGCACGTTCGAGAAGGAGCTGCAGCGGGCGCGTCTGGTGCGGTGAGCGGCGAGCAGGACCACGAGAGCGCCGCGCGGCGCGCACTGGCGCGGATTCGGGCGGCAGACAGTCATCGCTCGCGTGGCGGCCAGGGTGGCCGACGCCGCCGAAGGACCTCGACGTCTACGAAGTCAGAAGCTGACCCGCGCGTCGACAACCATCGCCGCGAACAGCAGCGCCAGGTAGGCCAGCGAGTACAGGTACAGCCAGAGGGCCGCCCGCCTGTCTGCGCGCTTGTAGAGGCGCACCGCGCCGCCGATGAACACGGCGCCAAGTGCCATCGACGCCACGAGGTACTCGATCCCGAAGCCACCCGCGCAGAAGGGCAGTTGCGTGACCGCGTAGAGCAGCACGGAGTAGAGGAGTATCTGCCGCCGCGTGTGCGCCTCACCGCGCACGACGGGCAGCATGGGCACGTGGACCTTGGCGTATTCGTCCTTCATCAGCAGCGACAGCGCCCAGAAGTGGGGCGGGGTCCAGTAGAAGACGATGGCGAACAGGTAGACCGCGGTCCAGCTCAGCGAGCCTGTGGCCGCGGCCCAGCCCACCAGCGGCGGCACTGCGCCGGCCGCGCCGCCGATCACGATGTTCTGGGGTGTCGAGCGCTTGAGCCACATCGTGTAGACGAGCGTGTAGCCGAGGAAGCCGGAGAAGGAGAGGGCGGCTGCGAGTGGGTTCACGGCCACCGCCAGCAGCACGACAGCAGCGGTACAGAGCACGAGGCCATAGATCAGGGCGGCCCGGGGTGAGACTCGGCCCGAGGCGACCGGACGGTCGGCCGTACGCGCCATCGCGAGGTCGATGTCGCGGTCGTACCAGTGATTGACCGCGCCGGCGCCTCCGGCTGAGAGGTAGCCGCCGAGACACGTGACGGCCACGAGCCCGATCGAGGGATCCCCTGCGATCAGCATCGTCGCGACGGTGGTGAACAGCAGCAGCGACTGCACCTTCGGCTTGGTCATCTCGATGTAGTCGCCGGCGACCTGTCTGAGGCCGAGGGCGGGCTGCGCGGCGACCGAGCCGGCGGGCGTTGGGGCGCTCACGTGCCGGAGGCTACCGGCTGCGCAACCGTGCCGACGGGCTCACTGGCCTGCTGAACCTCACGCCTGATGTCCTTCATCGGCTCCAACGAGCGCACGCGCGGGATCACGTCGAAGTTGTTCTCCGGCGGGGGCGACTGGGTGAACCACTCGAGCGTGTTGGCCTTCCACGGATCGTTGCCCGCCACCTTGCCCTTCTTGATGGAGATCAGCACGTTGACCACCGTGACCATCACGCCGATGCCGAGCATGTAGGAGCCGAATGTCGAGACCTCGTTGAACACCGTCCAGCCGGCGTCGGCGGGGTAGTCGTAGATGCGGCGGGGCATGCCCGAGAGCCCGGCCGAGTGCTGGATCAAGAAGGTCAGGTTGAAGCCGACGAACATCAGCCAGAAGGAGGCCTTGCCGAGTGCCTCGGACATCAGCCGGCCGCTCATCTTCGGGAACCAGTAGTACAGGCCGGAGAAGATCCCGAACACCGAGCCGCCGAACAGCACGTAGTGCAGATGGGCGACCACGAAGTAGGTGTCCTGCAGCTGCCAGTCGACAGGGAACACGGCGAGTATGACGCCGGTGATGCCGCCGATCACGAACGTGGCGAGGAAGCCGACCGCGAAGAAGAGCGGCGTCTTGAACACGATCGAGCCCTTCCACAGCGTGGCCAGCCAGTTGAAGATCTTGATTCCCGTGGGCACCGCGATCAGGAACGAGCTCAGCATGAAGAACACCAGCACGACCGTCGGGCTCGGCGTGGTGAACATGTGGTGGGCCCACACGAGCATGCTGAGGAACGCGATCGAGATGGTGGACGCCGCGATCGCCTTGTAGCCGAAGATCGGCTTCCGCGAGAACACGGGCAGCACCTCGGAGATGATCCCGAATGCCGGCAGCGCCATGATGTAGACCTCGGGGTGGCCGAAGAACCAGAAGAGGTGCTGCCACAGCAACGGATCGCCGCCGCCGGTCGGGTCGAAGAAGTCGGTGCCGAAGTGGCGGTCGGTGAGCAGCATCGTCACCGCTGCGGCGACCGCGGGCAGCGCGGCGATCAACAGGTAGGCATAGGTGAGGATCGACCAGACGAACAGCGGCACCCTGCCCCAGCTCATGCCCGGCGCGCGCATGTTCTGGATGGTTACCACGAAGTTGACGGCACCGACGAGCGAGGAGAGGCCGGTGAGATGGATCAGGAAGATCCACGCGTCGATGCCGCCGCTCGGCAGGTAGGCGTCGTCGGAGAGCGGGGCATAGGAAGTCCAGCCGGCCCCGGGCGGGGTGAAGAAGACGCTCGCATAGAAGGCGACGCCGCCGAACACGAGCAGCCACAGCGACAGTGCGTTCAGGCGCGGAAACGCCATGTCGCGGGCACCGATCATCAGCGGCACGAAGTAGTTGCCGAACGCCGCCATCACGGGCACGATGAACAGGAAGATCATCGTGGTGCCGTGCATCGACACCAGCCCGTTGTAGATCTCGGGCGTGACCACGGTGCCGTCGGGCTGCGCAAGCTGCGTGCGGATGATCAGGGCCTCGACGCCACCGACGATGAAGAACACGAAGGTGACGAAGAAGTACATGATCCCGATCTTCTTGTGATCGGTGGTGGTCAGCCACTCCAGCCAGCCGCCCGGCTTCTCGCGCAGGCCGTGCATCACGACCTCGGGACGCACAAGTGCCCGGATCGTGGGGCGCTCCGCTGCGGCGTACTCGGTGGTGGCCATCGCTACTGGGATTCCTCACGCGCGGTCCGCTGGGCCGCGAGGGCCTTCTGCGCCGCCTTCAACTCCTGCTGCTTGTTGGCCACGAACGCCTGGTACTTGGCGGGGCTGACCGCCTGGACGCTCGCGCGCATGTCGGCATGGCCCTCGCCGCAGAGCTCGGCGCACTGGCCCTTGTAGGTGCCTTCCTTCGAGATCTTGAACCAGGTCTGGTTGGTGTGGCCGGGAAGGGCGTCCGCCTTTCCCCCGAGTTTGGGGATCCACCAGGAGTGGGCGACGTCCGACGAGGTGATCTTGAGCACCACCGTCGTGTTCGTGGGCACGACCATCTTGTAGTAGCTGTAGGCGCCGGAGCCCGGGTAGGTGTAGCGCCACAGGTACTGCTGGCCATTGACTCCGATCTCGAGCGCCTTGCTGGAGCCCTTGGGGGGCGAGGGCTGGTCGATCGAAGCCACTTGCGTGCCGAGGGCAAGGCCGTCCGGTCCGCTTGCGGGCGGATTCTTGATGCCAGGCAGGTAGATGAACGTGACGACGGCGAGCACGACGAGGATCACCGCGGCTCCAACGGTCCAGCCGAGCTCCAGCGGCGAGTTGCCGCGAATCTGGACGGGCTGGGGCCCGCCCCTGCGGGCTCGGAACTTCACGAGCGACCAGATCAGGACGCCCTCGACGAGCAGGAAGATCGGGATGGACACGTACAGCACGATCTTGTAGAGCGTGTCGATGTCGTCGGCGTTCGGGGAGCCGCCGGACTCCGGGGTGAAGACATCGGCCATCGCGCCGGGGGCAAGCGCCAGAAGTGAGAGCATGGCCGCGGCAAGGGCGGCGGAGGCGATCAGGCGACGATTCGAGAGGCGCGAGCGCAAGGCCGCGGCATCATATCTCTCGGTTGCGGCCGTAATCCACTTCGTGGCAGGCGTCACGCCCCGCTGAAGTCCGGATCGCGCTTCTGCAGGAAGGCGCCGACGCCCTCGACGAAGTCGTCCGTGCGGGCGAGCGCGTGCTGCAGGTCGGCCTCGAGGTCGAACTGCTCCTCCATGTGGCCGTAGATGCTGGCGTTGAGCGCCCGCTTGGACCCGGCATAAGAGCGGGTCGGCCCCTTGCCGAGGCGCGTGACGAGCGCATCGGCCTCGGTGAACAGCTCCTCGTCGGGATGCACGGCGTTTATGAGGCCCCACTCGAGCGCCTTGGGCGCCGGCACGCGCTCGCCGAGCAGCGCCATCTCGAACGCGCGGGCCTTGCCGACTGCTGCCGGCACGAACAGCGTCGAGCCGCCATCCGGCATCAGTCCGATCCCGGCGAAGGCGAGGCTGAAGAACGAGGACTCCGCTGCAAGCACGAGGTCACACGCCAGCGCGAGCGAGAGGCCGATGCCGACGGCCGGGCCGTGCACGGCCGCCACGACGGGCTTCTCGAGCTGGCGCACTCCCCGGATGATCGGGTGGTAGACGTCGTGGAGCTCGTGCAGGATGTCGGGCCGGTTGTCCTTGGGGTCCACCGACAGACCACCGCTCAGGTCGGCGCCCGAGGAGAAGCCGCGGCCGGCTCCTCCGATCAGCACCGCGCGGACCTCTGGGGCCGCCGCCAGGGTGTTGACCACCTCGCCCATCTCCTCGCCGAACTGGCCGTTCCAGGCGTTGATGGACTTCGGGCGGTTCAGGGTGATGCGGCCGACCCCATCTGTCAGGTCCCATTCGACGGTCTCGTAGCTCACGCGCGTCCTCTCGTTCGGTGCCGGCGGGGAAACTATCCTCGATCGGGTGTTGCTCGACTCGCTCGAGTGGCTCGGGCACTCGGGCTTTCGCGTCGGCGTGCGCGGAGCCACGATCTACATCGACCCGTACCGGGTGCCTGCGGGCCCGCCCGCCGACCTGATCCTCGTGACCCACGGTCACTACGACCACTTCTCCCCCCTCGACGTCGAGCGCGTGTCCAGTGAGGCGACGATCCTCGTCGCTCCCGCCGCCGTGGCCGAGCGCGCGCCGGGCAGGGTCACCTCGATCGCAGCCGGTGAGGTGCTCGAGCTCGAGGATATTCCCGGCGTCGAGGTCGCGGCCGTGGCGGCCTACAACACCTCGAAACGCGACCGCGAGGGGCGGCTGTTTCACCCGCGCTCGGCCGGATGGGTCGGCTTCGACCTGAACGTCCGCGGAGAGCGGCTCTACCACTCCGGCGACACCGATGTGATCCCCGAGATGGACTCGGTCGTGGGTGTCGACGTGGCGCTGTTGCCGGTGAGCGGCACCTATGTGATGTCGGCGACCGAGGCGGCGGAGGCGGCCCGTCGCATCCAGCCTCGCGTGGCCGTGCCGATGCACTGGGGCGAGGAGGTCGGCTCGCGCGCCGACGCCGACCTGTTCGCAGAGAAGGCGCCTGGCGAGGTCAGGGTGATGAAGCCGCCGACGGGCTGAGCACCTCGTCGTAGACCGCCGTGACCCGGGCTGCCGCGGCATCCCATGAGAAGCGCTCTCGCACCATCTCCAGCCCATTGCGTGCCCGTTCGGCTCGCCCGGCGGGATCGTTGACCGCCTCGACCATCGCCGCGGCAAGGCTCTCGCGACTGTCCGGCGTGACCAGCCATCCGTTGGGCCGCTTCGGGTCGGTGTTCACAAATGACGGGGGCCCGCCGGCGTCGGCGGCGATGACGGGAACCCCGCAGGCCATCGCCTCGATGAACACCTGGCCGAACGACTCGTTCGTGGAGGGCATGACCATCACGTCGACGCTGTTCAGCCCGACCGGCAGCTCGGCGTGGCCACGCCAGCCGAGGAAGAACACATCCTCGATCCGCTCGGACTCGACGACCGTGTGCGGGTGCTCTCCCTCCCACTCTCCAGGGAAGCCCCCCCAGATCACGAGCGGCGCGGGCGTCACGAACTGCTCCCGTGCCAGAGCGAACGCCCGCAGGAGCAGCGGAATTCGCTTGACCTCGGTGAAGCGGCCGACGAACATCAGAACGGGATTCGACTCACCGTTGCTGCCGGGCTCAAAGCGCGCGAGATCGGCCTCCGAGTAGGCGATGGTCCCGGCCCGGGCTCCCTCGGCCCAACCCTGCGGCTCTTCTACCAGCCAGCGTCGCCAGTTTCGCAGCCGTAGGTCCGGTGGCACGGGCTCGGGTGCGAAGACCGTGAGGTCCACCCCGTTGGGAATGCAGGTGGCGCGTGTGCCGTCGAGGAGCAGGAGGCGGGACACCTCGTCCATGTCGTTCGGCGAGATGACCAGGAGGCGATCGCTGCGCGCCGCCCACAGCCGCATGCACTGCACCCAGTAGTCGGCATGCCGCCACCTCGCCCATCGCGTGGTCGATGCCAGGGCCAGGTCCTCAGGTGTCAGACCCGAAAGCCCGGGCAGCTGCCGGGCGTCCGCGCGATCGGCCAGCTCGGCCAAGGTGAGACCAAGCTGGGCTGCGACGCCGCGGAGACGTTCGGCGAGCTCGATCATCTTGAGCTCCGTTCCGTGGAGGTGGGTCACGATCGGCACGTCGGGGCGGACGCGGGCAAAGGCCTCCTGCAGGGGGCTCAGGTGGTGCAGGTGAAAGAGATCGACGTCGGCCCCGAGGGAGGACGCCACGAGCTCCGTCCACGCCTGCGCCAGCGTCTCGGCAAGCTCGGGCGAGACGGCTGCGAACACGCGGTCGGGCGCGTCGAGGCGGTCCTCGAACGAGGGGTGCAGCGGAAAGTCTGCCGCGATCGGGTCGCGGCCCGCGGCGGCGGCGGCGAGCGCCGGGTCATAGTGGGCGGCGTGCACCTCGAGATCCCCGAAGAAGGTGGCGGCGTTTGAGCGCTCGCCTTCCTGGCCCAGCGAGCCGCAGATCAGCTCGGTGTGCCAGCCGGCCTTCGCGAGCGCGGCGGCGAGGTAGAGAGCCACCTGCGCGGATCCTCCTCGGGGGTAGAAGAGCAGTCCCATTGCCACACGGTGATTCATGTGGGCACCCGTCCCGCGGAGCTAGCGCGCGCTATGAACGCTGGCCTGGGGCGCCGGGGCGGTCGGCGATCACGGACTCGTACAGGTCGGTGAAGCGCGATGTGAGCCCCGTCCAGGAGTACTTCGCCCGGATCTGCTCGTAGGCGTTGCCGGCGCGCGTCGCGCGCTCCTCACCGTCGTTGACGGCGGCCACGAGCGCGTCGGCCAGGCCATCCTCGTCGTCGGGGTCGACCATCCACCCGTTGGGGGAATCCTCGTCGGTGTTCACGAACGACAGCGGTCCGCCACTGCGCGTCGCGATCACGGGGAGGCCGGCAGCCATGGCCTCGAGGAAGACCTGACCGAACGGCTCGTTGGTCGAGGGGGCCACCATCACGTCACTGGCGGCCAGGCCCCGCGCGAGGTCTGCATGGCCGCGCCAGCCGGCGAAGAAGACATCCTCGACACCGAGCACCTCGGCGAGCGTGTGGGGGTGGGGTCCTTCCCATTCACCGGGGAACCCGCCCCAGATCACGAGCGGCGCAGGCGTATCGAACCGCTCACGCGCCGCCGCGTAGGCCTTGAGCAGCAGCGGCACTCGCTTGAATTCCATGAAGCGGCCGACGAACAGCAGCACGGGCGTGGGCTCACCGTCGTGCACAAAGGCCCCGAGGTCGTCCTCGGTGTAGGAGACCCCGCCGGGCTCGCCCGATTCGTCCCAGCCCTGGGGGTCCTCGACGAGGAACTCGCTCCACCGCTCGCGCCGGTCCTCGGCCGACATCTCCAGGCGGTCGAACAAGTCGGTGTCCACACCGTTGGGGATCCACTCCACGCGGTCGCCCTCGACCCCCAGCAGGCGCTCGGCCTCGTCGCGGTCGTGCGGTGAGATCACGACGAAGCGATCGCTGCGCTGGGCCGAGGCCCGCAGGCGTGCGGCCCAGTGCGCTCCATGGCGCCATTGGCCCCAGCGGACGGCCTCCGCAAGCTCCTTGGCGTCCGTCTCTTCGAGATCGTCGAACGAGGGGAGGTCCTCGGCGCGGTCGGCCATCCCGGCGAGATCGGTGCCGAGCTCACCGGCGATGGCCACGAGCCGATCGATTCGATCGATCATCTTGAGGTCGGTGCCGTGCAGATGGGTGACCATCGGCACGCCGGGCCGGGCGCGGGCGAATGCTTCCTGCAGCACGCTGAGGTGGTGGAGGTGCATGACCTCGACCTCGTCGCCGAGCGCCTCGTCGACGAAGGCAGCCCACGCCTTCACTAGGTGGTCTCCGAGCTCGGGCGACACGGCGGCGAACACCCGGTCGGTCGCGTCGGGGCGGTCCTCGAACGAGGGGTGCAGCGGGAAGTCGGCCGCGATCGGGTCGGAGCCGCCGTCGGCCGCCTCGAACGCCGGATCGTAGTCGACAGAGTGCACCTCCATGTCCTTGAAGAACGTGGCGGCGTTGGTGCGCTCACCATCGGGGCCGAGCGAGCCGCAGATCAGCTCGGTGTGCCAGCCGGCCTCCTCGAGCGCGCCCGCCAGATAGAGCGCGACCTGCGCCGATCCTCCCCGTGGGTAGAAGAGCAGTCCCATGGCCACACGGTGGTTCACGCCTCTGCAGCGTACAATCGCGCCCGTCTTGCGGAGTTCACGCGCCCTACGAACGCTGGCTTGGGGCGCCGTCGCAGTCGGAGTGGCGGCCCCGCTCGTGCGTCGCCGGCTGGATCTGGCCGTGCCGGTGGTCACGGCCCTGAGCTTCAGCGCGCCGTTCGCGCTCGCGGTCGCCGTCCCGCGCTCACGCGGGCGTGACGCCGGCATCTACGCGCTCCAGATGTGGGCCTACTACGCCCACTACGACATGCCCGACGACGATCCGGAGCGCCTGCGCGCCCGCACGCGCATCGACTACCCGGCCGCCGCCGACCGGGTGCTCGGGGGCGGCGTGCTGCCCACCCACCGGCTGCAACGGGCCCTCGGCAGGCCCGGGGTACTGCGTCCCCACGACCTGATGCTGTCGTGGGTGCACTGGAGCTGGTTCCTCGTGCCCCACGGGACGCTTGCCTACATGCTGCTGTGCCGCCACGACCGGTTCGTGCGCTCGGCGGTGCTGATCACCGCCACCTTCGACGCCGGCCTCGTCGTCTACTGGGCGGTGCCCACGGCGCCCCCGTGGTATGCGGCGCAGGAGGGGCGGATCGAGCCGGTGCGCCGGATCATGGTCGAGTCGGGCGAGCGGTTCTGGAAAGGTCTCTGGCGGCCGCTTTACGATGGACTCGAGGGCAACCCCTTCGCCGCTATGCCATCTCTTCACTTTGGAATATCAGTCATGGCCGCACACGTCCTGTCGAGTGCCGGCACGACGCAGGGCGCGATCGGCTGGACCTATGCGATCACGCTCGGCTTCGGCCTCGTGTACCTGGGCGAGCACTACGTGATCGATCTGCTCGCCGGCTTGGCGCTGGCGGAGGGCGTGCGTCTGGCCGAGCCCTACGCGCGGCCGCTGCTCGAGTCGGCGGGCGCGCTGGTCCAGCGCTTGGAGCCCGGGACCGCCTGATGGGCTTCCTTGCCGACCGCAGACGCTCACTTGGGGTGCGCGAGCCGGAGCCGCCGGGGGTCGACGAGGAGGAGCAGGTCGAGGAGGACGAGGAGGAGGACAACCGGATAGCCGCCCTCCTCTCGGACCGCAGGCGGCTCGCGACGGTGGTGGCGGTCTTCGTGCTCGGGGTGCTCGGGATCTACCTCGTGCTGCCGAAGATCGTCGGCTTCGACCACAGCCTCGCCCGGCTCCGAGATGCCACGTGGTACTGGATCGTGATCGCGTGCGCATTCTGCGTGCTGCAGTTCGGCGCATACGTGATGCTTTTTCGGGGAGTGCTCGGCGGCCGGTCCGGGGGCGTGGTGCGCAGCAGGCTCGGCGTGAAGGAGTCGTATGAGATCACGATGGCCGGCCTGGCGGCCACGCGGATCTTCTCGGCGGCCGGCGCCGGCGGCATCGTGCTCACCTACTGGGCGCTGCGCAAGGCCGGGATGCCGCGTCGGCGCTCGGCCGCTCGGATGGTGGCCTTCCTTGTGCTCACCTACTCGGTCTACCTGCTGGCGC
Organism: Solirubrobacterales bacterium; assembly: GCA_038200525.1. Lineage (GTDB taxonomy): Bacteria > Actinomycetota > Thermoleophilia > Solirubrobacterales > Thermoleophilaceae > JAAYBF01. Next base: position 11,244 of record JBBPXW010000047.1, read on the forward strand.
TGATCGTGTTCGGCGTGCTCCTTCGCGCCGGGGTCCTGCCGGGCGACCATCCCGTCGGGGGGACGATCGTGCCCGCCGGCATCGCCGGCGCGCTGATCCTCGTTCTGGCCCTGGTCTCGCTGATCCCGGGGGACTTCGAGCGGCGGCTCTCGCGCGTGGCCGGCGATCACCGTGGCGCGCGGCTCGCCAAGCGGCTGGCGACTGGGCCGGCGACGCTGGCCGCCGGCGTTCGCACGTCGGTCGACTACCTAGCTCATCCCAACCGGGGGGCCCTTGCGGTGATTGGCGCCGTCGGCTTCTGGGCTGCCCAGATCGGCATCCTGTGGGCCGCCTTCGAGGCGTTCGGAGGCAGCGTCCCGCTCGCGGTGCTGATCCAGGGCTTCTTCGTGGGCATGGCCGCCAACCTGATCCCGTCGCCGGCCGGGGGCGTCGGCTCGGTGGACGCCGGCATGATCGGCGCCTACGTCCTGTTCGGCATCCCGAGCGACCTCGTGTTCCCAGCCGTGCTCACCTACCGGATCATCGCCTTCTGGCTGCCGATCCCGCCCGGGATCGTGGCCTACTTCCAGCTGCGGCGCACGGTGGCCCGGTGGGAGGGCGAGCGCAGGAGCGGCCTGGCCGGTGGCTATACTTCAGAAAGTAAAGTAACGGCGGCGGAGGCAACGAGATGAGCAAAGAGGCGAAGCACCCGGTGGGTGCGCACGAGGATCTCAACGAGGCGAAGCGCTCGGTGGGTGCGCACGAGGATCTCCGGGCGAAGAACCCGGTGGAGGCGCACGAGAGCTCCTCCGAGTCGCGCGTCGAGGACGTGATCATCATCGGCAGCGGCCCCGCGGGGTACACGGCCGCGCTCTACACCTCCCGCGCCGATCTGCGGCCGCTGGTGTTCGAGGGGTTCGCCTGGGGCGGGCTGCTCCAGCAGACCACGGACGTCGAGAACTATCCGGGCTATCCCAGCGGCGTGACGGGCCCCGAGATGATGCAGGACCTTCGCGACCAGGCCGAGCGCTTCGGCACCCGATTCGTGACCGACGATGTCACGCGGGTCGAGCTCTCGACGGACGGCGACATACACCGCATCTACGTCGGAGACGAGGAGCACCTCGCGCGCAGCGTGATTCTCGCGATGGGTGCCGAGCCCAAGAAGCTCGGCGTGCCCGGCGAGGACGAGCTCGCCGCGCGCGGCGTCTCCTACTGCGCGACCTGCGACGCCGCCTTCTTCCGCGACAAGCCGACGGTCGTGATAGGCGGAGGTGACACGGCGATGGAGGACGCCACCGTCCTCGCCAAGTTCGCAAGCGATGTGAAGATCATCCATCGCCGCGACGAGTTTCGTGCCTCGAAGATCATGCTCGAGCGCGCCCGCGACACCGACAACATCGAGTTGCTCACGCCGTATGCGATCGACTCCTTCAAGGAGAACGACAAGGGCGTGCTGTCCTCAGTGGTCCTCACCAACACCGAGGGTGGCGAGGACCGCGAGATCGACATCGACGGCGCCTTCGTAGCCATCGGCCACGAGCCCAACTCCGACATCGTCGCCGGCCAGATCGACCTCGACGACAACGGCTACGTCCTGGTCGAGGGCCGTTCGACCAAGACCAAGCTGCCCGGCGTGTTCGCCGCCGGCGACCTCGTCGACCACACCTACCGTCAAGCCATCACGGCCGCGGGCTCGGGGTGTTCGGCGGCGCTCGATGCCGAGGCCTACCTCCGCGACGGAATCATCGACGCCGAGGCCCACTGGGAGGGCGACCCCGACAAGATCGAGGCCGCAGCCGCGGCACAGGCAGCCGGCTAGTCCGCGTCGTGCCGGGCGGTGCTCCGCCACGCCGATAGCGTGGCGAAGGTGACCGACCGGCGCGCGATCGAGGCGGTGCCGCCGCCCCTGCTTGTCCTCGGCGGCGTGGCATCGGCCCAGTTCGGGGCGTCGTTCGCCAAGGGCCTGTTCGACGAGGCCGGCCCAAGCGGCACCGTGCTCCTTCGCGTGCTGTTCGCAGCGGTCGTGCTGCTGGCGATCTCACGACCGACGCTGCGCGGCCACAGCCGCCACGAGGTGGTGCTCGTCTTGACCTTCGGGCTCGCTCTCGCGGCCATGAGCCTCCGCTTCTACGAGGCCATCGGTCTTCTCGGGCGGCGCCGGGCTCGCGCTTGCGATGGCGGTCGGCGCGGTCCTGCTGGTGCCCGTCGGGGTCGCGGGCGCGGGGAGTGCGCTGCTCGACGGCCGCGTGATCGTGATCGGGGCCGCCGTTGCGATGCTGTCCTCGGCGGTCCCCTACTCGCTCGAGCTGCGGGCGCTGCGCAGGTTGCCGACCGGCGTGTTCGGCGTGCTCATGAGCATCGAGCCCGCCGCGGCCGCGCTCGCCGGACTGGTGGTGCTCGGGGAGGTGCGGCACGCGCGTGAGCTGGGGGCGCTCGCGCTGGTGGGGGTGGCGAGCGCGGGCGCGGCGAGCTCCACGAACGCTGAGAACCTGCCAAGGGATTAGTACCTTTGGCCGCGTGAGCCATCCCGACAGCTTCGGATCCAAGTCCACCCTCGAGGCGGGCGGCCAGTCGCACGAGATCTTCCGGCTGGACGCGCTCC
>JBBPXW010000048.1:0-6494 GCA_038200525.1 Solirubrobacterales bacterium
CACGGCGTCTCCGAGCGGGCGGCCGGCCTGGCGCAGCGCGAGGTCGAGCGCCGCGGACTCGAACGCCCAGCGGCGGTAGTTGCGCGACACCTCGTCGCGCACAGGCGGTGAGCGCGGAAACAGGTCGAGCGCGTCCATCAGGTCGGACAGCTCGCCGAGCGTGGCCGGTCCGGTCAGGTCGAGGATCTCGCCCTCGTCCTGGAAGGCGATGTGATCGAGCGCGTCGTAGACCACATCCTCGCCCACGCCCTCCTCGCCACCGCCGTGCAGGCGGATGAACGTGCACATCCGCGTGAAGTCGGGGCCCATCTCCTGCTCCAGACCGCTGAGGTCGTAGCCGTCGATGGACACAGGGAGGTCGGACAGATCGCTCCAGGTGCTCACCCGCTCAACCTACCGGCGGTGTGAACGACCAGCACGGGGCGCTCGGAGAGATGCACCAGGCGGCGGGGCACCGACCCGAGGGATGGCTCCGGCGAGCGGCCCCTCGCCGTAGGACCCGACCACGATCATGCGTGCGGCGCGCTCCTCGGCCACGCTCACCAGGGACTCTGCGGCGCGCTCGCCCTTCACCACTGCCTCGGCCGCGACGCCGACGGCGGTCGCCTTGGCCACGGCCTCACCCGTCGCCCGGGCGCCCCGCCACTGACCGGACGGGCGGATCGGGAGAGCGATGCTCACGCTGCGCACGCTCCTCGAGGAGATCGACCTGCACCTGGCGCGCGGCGAGGGCACCGTCGACTCGCCCGTGCGCTGGGTGCATATCACCGAGCTCGACGACCCGACGCCTCGTTGGACTAGCGTCGACGACATGGGAGGCATCCGCATCGACGTGGCCGACCACGTGGCCACGGCCACGATGGTGCGCGCCGACAAGCACAACGCGCTCGACCGAGCGATGTTCGAAGCGCTGCACGCCGCGATCGACAGGCTGAAGGTCGAGCCCGGGGTGCGGGCCGTGGTGCTGTGCGGCGAGGGCAAGAGCTTCTGCTCGGGCCTGGACATCGCGAGCTTCATGGCCGAGGGCGACAGCGATGGCGCAGGGCCCGACAGCCTGCTGGCCCCGGTGGAGGGAGTGGCCGCCAACTACGCCCAGCAGGTGGCCACGGGCTGGAGCGAGGTGCCCGTAGCGGTGATCGCCGCGATCCACGGCTACTGCTTCGGCGGCGGCCTTCAGATCGCACTGGGAGCCGACATCCGGATCGCCGCACCCGACGCGGCGCTGTCGGTGATGGAGTCGCGCTGGGGCCTGATCCCCGACATGGGCATCACCCGCGCGCTTCCCAGGCTGGTGGGCATCGACGTGGCCAAGGAGCTGACCTTCACCGGTCGGCGGTTCAGCGGCGAGGAGGCTGCACGACTCGGAGTGGTCACGCGCACCATAACCGACCCATACGCCGCGGCCCGGGAGCTTGCGGCCGAGATCGCGCAGCGCTCACCCGAGGCGGTCCGCGGCGCCAAACGCCTCTACGACGAGTCCTGGACGGCGCCCGCAGAGGAGACGCTCGCCCTCGAGGAGGCTCTTCAGCGCAGCCTGATGGGCTCCCCCAACCAGATCGCGGCGGTGATGGCCGGCATGTCCAAGCAGCCGGCCGAGTTCACCGATCCGGCCTGAACGGTCATCGCCCGGCGGGAGGAGCGCAGTCGGATCGACGATCCGACGAGCACCGCACCGAGGCCGTCCCTACAGATTCCTCACCACCTGGCTGCTCGAGGCTCCGCGCCAGGAGGTGTGGGACGTCCTGGCCGACTGCGAGGCGTGGCCGACGTGGTGGCGCGGCGTCGAGGACGTGGCCGAGCTGCACCCCGGAGACGCCCGGCGCGTCGGCAGCGTCTACCGGATCGCGTGGCGCGCCCCGCTCGTGTCCTACCGCGTGCGCTTTGACTTCACCGTGGCGAGCGTCGAGGAGCCCTTCGCCATGCGCGGAACCGCGGGCGGGGTGCTCGAGGGTGCCGGCACGTGGCGGCTGTTCGAGCACGACGGCCTGTGCGCAGTCACCTTCGACTGGGAGGTGGCGACCGCGCGCTGGTGGATGAACGCGCTGGCGTCGGTGGCGCGGCCGGTGTTCGCCGACAGCCACGACCGCCTGATGCGGCGCGGCGGCCACGACCTGGCAAGCCGGATGGGCGTGGCATTGGTGGCGGCGGGATAGAGTCGCCGAATGGGCCGCCTCGACGACCTCGACATGTCGCTGAAGCTCTCGCGCAAGGAGCAGAAGAAGCGGCTCGAGGCCGGCCAGAAGCGGATCACCGAATTGCGCCTCGAGCTGGGCGGCAAGATCGATGGCCCCGATCTCGGGCCCCCCATCGCGGTCCTCTTCGAGGGCTGGGATGCCTCCGGCAAGGGCGGCGCGATCAAGCGCCTGGTCTCCCCGCTCGACCAGCGTCACGTGCGCGTCGCACAGTTCTCGGCACCGACGGCAGACGAGGCGCGCCACCACTTCCTCTGGCGGTTCTGGCCGACTCTCCCCGGCTGGGGGGGCATGACCGTGCTCGACCGCAGCTGGTACGGCCGGGTGCTGGTCGAGCGCGTCGAGGGCTTCGCCTCGACGGCGCAGTGGCGCAGGGCCTACGACGAGATCGTCGAGTTCGAGCGCTCGCTCGCGCGTGAGGGCACGGTGTTGATCAAGTTCTGGATGCACATCTCCGACGCCGAGCAGCTCGAGCGGTTCGAGCGGCGCGAGCGCAAGCCACTGAAGCGGTGGAAGCTCACCGACGAGGACTGGCGCAACCGCGACAAGCGCGACGCCTACGTCGATGCCATCGAGGAGATGCTCGAGCGTACCGACCACCCCGACTCGCACTGGCACCTCGTCGAGGGGGACTCCAAGCGCTACGCGCGGGTCAAGGTGCTCGAGACCGTGATCGCCGAGATCGAGACCGGGCTGCGCGGCCACGGCACTCGGCCCGCGACCTAGCGCTCCCGCGCCGCACCTTTCGGTCACTCACCGGGTTGTGAGTCCCCGGTGAGCGCCGGATGAACGTCGTATTGTTCTGCCGGCGATGCCGATTCCCATGCGCAACTTCCTCCTCTCAATCGTGGTCATCGCAGCCGCCGCCTTCGTGGGCGCCTCCATCGGCGGCGACGACGACACCGCCACGGCCGCCCCCAAGATCCCCAAGAAGCCTTCCGTGGTGCTCCTGATCATGGACGAGTTCCCGGTGGATCAGATGCTCGGACCCGACGGGAAGATCGACGCCGTGCGCTACCCAAACTTCGCGGCGCTGGCGGCCACTGGGACGTGGTTTAAGAATGCCACCACCACGTATGACTCGACCATCCGGGCGACACCCGAGGTGATGGACGCAAAGCTTCCGCGCAAGAGCGGCACGCCCAACTACCTCGGCCACCCCGAGTCGATCTACACGATCTTCGGACAGCGCGGCTACCGGGTCGTCTCCTCCGAGGAGGCGACGTCGGTGTGCCCGCCGCGCTACTGCAAGGGCGCAAGGTCCGAACGGCCGGCGATCCTGCCGCTGCTGCAGGAGGGCAGGCGCGAGCGGCTCGAGAGCTTCTTCTCGAAGATCGGGCCGGGCAGGCCGACGCTGTTTGTGAAGCACGTGCTGCTGCCCCACGGGCCCTACCTGTTCCTGCCCTCGGGCAAGCAGACGCGGCTTTCCTACCGGGACCCGCTGCCGGGCATGAACGGCCCCGTCGGGTTCCGGGACCGGGGGCTCACAGACCACAACCAGCAGCGCCTGCAGCTGCAGATCGGCTTCGCCGACCACGAGCTCGGACGGCTGTTCGCGCGCATGAAGAAGAACGGCTCGTTCGACAGCTCCCTGATCGCGGTCACCGCCGACCACGGCTTCGCGTTCGAGGTGGGCGTCAAGGACCGGCGCACCGTGACCGCGAGCAACATCGACGAGATCGCGCCCGTCCCGCTGTTCATCAAGGCGCCGGGCCAGACGAAGGGATCCACGAGCTCCACCTACGCCCGCACGATCGACATCGTGCCGACGATCGCCGACATCCTGAACTTCCGCATGCCCTATCGGGCGGACGGCAGCTCGGCGTTCTCGAAGAGGGTGAGGCGGCGCCGCTTCGTGCGGATGCTCAACCGCAACCTGCGCGGGACGATCACGGTCTCGGCGTCATCCATGGAGAGGCGTCGGCGCGCCCTCGTGCGGCGCAAGGTCGCGCTGTTCGGCTCCGGTGACATCGCGAGCCTGTACACCGGCATCGGCCCCAACCGCCGCCTGATCGGCCGCAACTCCGCCGACCTCCGGCCCGCCGGACAGGGCGCGCTCGGCACGGAGATCGACGGCGCCTCCTTCATGCGCGCGGTCAATCCGAGGTCGGTGATTCGCCCGACCCAGGTGGCCGGCCATATCGCCGGGGGCAGGAAGGGGGTCGACCGCGATCTCGCGGTCGCCGTGAACGGGCGGATCGAAGCCGTCGGGCGGTCCTTCCACCTGAAGGGCGACAGGGCGGAGAGCTACGCGATGATGGTGCCCGAGGCCTCGATCCGGGACGGGCGCAACAGCGTGCAGGTGTTCGAGGTGACCGACAGGGGCCTTAAGCTGCGTCTCATCGGCAGCGCCTGAGCTGCAGCCACTCCTCTTCAGCGGTCCTTGGGGCCCACCACCTGGGCGTTCGACTCGGTGCTCGGGTCGCGCCTGACCTCCGTCGGGTCCTTGTTCGTGTCCACGAAGAGGCACATGTAGCGGCGCCTGTCGTCGCGCGCGATGCAGGCCCGGAAGTAGCCGTCACCGAGGCGAGTGGTGTTGGCGGTCTCGAGATTGCGCCGCAGCTCGGCGCTGTCGGAGCGCTTGACATAGATCTCGAGCTGGCGGCCGACCTCCTCGGTCGCATTGGTCTCAGACACGATCACCGGGCGGTTGGCAAGACCCGACACCAGCGTGGCCACGACCCCGGCCGCGAGCAGGAGCGACGCCACGCGGTCCTGGAGCACCTCGCGGTCGGTCTGCGTGCGCTCCGGCTCGAGCACCTCCCCACCCGCCATGGCCACGGCGCGTCGCCGCATCAGCCGCTTCGCAAGGAAGGGCGCAGCGGCGCCGAGCAGGATGAGGTTGCCAAACGTGGCGATCAGGATCCCGTCGGCCGGGTTCAGGTCGTGGGTGGCGAGCGGCGGCAGCGCGTAGAGGATCAGCCCGTCGAGCACGGTGGCCACCAGGAACGCCGGCCACTGGGTGGCACCGCGAAATCGCCACCGCAGCCGATTCCTCCAGAACTGCTCCCCCGAGCTCACCCCGAATACCCTAGGGGTGTGCCAGATGCCGCCGTACCGCCGGATCTGTGGGTCGCATCGCTCGGCGTCGTGGGCTACACCGAGGCCCTCGACCTCCAGGAGCGGGTGCGAGCCGCGCGGCAGGGCGGCCTGATCCCGGACACGCTGCTGCTGCTCGAGCACCCGCCCGTGTTCACCAAGGGCCCGCGCACGCAGTCGCAGGAGCTCCCGATGGGGGAGGACTGGTACCGGATGCAGGGCATCGAGATCAGCGACACCGATCGCGGCGGGCACCTGACCTACCACGGACCGGGACAGCTCGTGGCCTACCCGATCGTCGAGGTGCGCGACGTGCCCGGCTACGTGGCCACGCTCGAGCGGGCGATGGTGGCAGCGCTGGCCGAGGAGGGCGTGACCGCGGTGCCTCGGGACGGCTTCCCGGGCGCATGGGTCGGCGACGACAAGATCGGCTCGATCGGCCTCCACATCTCGCGCGGGGTGAGCAAGCACGGCCTTGCCATAAACGTCGACAACGACCTCCAGCCGTTCGAGTACGTGGTGCCCTGCGGCCTGGACGGCGTGCGGATGACCTCGCTGCTGCGCGAGACCGGCCGCACGGGGGCGATGCCGTGCTTTCGCAAGCGGGTCGGCTTCCAGCTCGCGAAGGGGCTCGGCAGACGCCAACGGCTCGTGTCGCGCGACCGCCTCGAGCGGGCGCTGGCCGGCGGCGGCGCGCCGCTAGCATCGTTGGCCGGATGAGCGAGCAGGCCACACGCGAGTACCGCACCCGCTCCCGCGCGAACCCGGGCGGCGCAAGCGATCTCGGTCTCGGCGAGGTGCTGGCGTTCGATACCCGCAAGCCGTCGTGGTTCAAGGTCACCGCGCCCGGCTCGCCGAAGTACCGCGAGCTGCGCCGGATGATGAAGGACGAGGGCCTGAACACCGTGTGCGAGGAGGCCGCCTGCCCCAACATCGGCGACTGCTGGCAGAGCGGCACGGCCACCTTCATGATCCTCGGCGATACATGCACCCGCCGCTGTGGCTTCTGCAACGTAAAGAGCGGGAAGCCGACGCATGACGACCCGCTCGAGCCCCTCCGGGTGGCCCAGTCGGTCAAGAAGATGGGCCTGCGCCACGCGGTGGTCACGAGCGTCGACCGCGACGACCTTCCCGATCTCGGCTCCACCGCCTTCGTCGGCACGATCCGCTCGATCAGGCGGATGTCGCCCGGAACCAAGGTCGAGGTGCTCACCCCCGACTTCCGCGGTGAGGAGATGCCGCTGGCCCGCGTGATCGCCGAGC
>JBBPXW010000049.1:0-11989 GCA_038200525.1 Solirubrobacterales bacterium
CTCACCATCGGTCAGCGCGTGCTGGTCGATCGGGTGAGCCTGCGCTTCGGTGAGCCCGGGCGGGGCGACGTGATGGTGTTCAAGCCACCCGCGGGCGCCGACGTGGGCGAGTGCGGGATCGGTCACGCCGAGGACCAGCCCTGCCCACGCCACACCGCGAAGAAGTCGAAGACCAACTTCATCAAGCGCGTGGTCGGACTGCCGGGCGACCGACTCGCTGTCAGACGTGGCCGCGTCTACATCAACGGGAAGCTCCAGAAGGAGCCGTTCATCAGGCCGAGCAGCGACTGCAGCATCTGCAACGAGCCGCGTCCAATCACTGTTCCCAAAGGGGAGTACTACATGATGGGCGACAACCGCGGCGAGAGCGCGGACAGCCGCGAATGGGGGCCCGTGCCCAAGCGCTGGTTCATCGGCAGGGCCTTCTTCACCTACTGGCCGCCGAACCGCATCGGCACCCTCTAGCACCGCACCCGCAGGGGCCTTCCGCCCGCCGGCGCACCTATGATCGCCTGCGTCGTGGCAGAGCCGATCACAACGGAAGTCGACCCACCTGCGGGGCCCAGGCCCAAGAAGCTCTCGCGTGCCGCGCGCAAGGCGAGAGCGCGAAAGCAGAGCGGAAGGCGCCTGTTTGCCTTCGATCGGGAGATCGGCAGTCGCTGGGTCGCCGGTGCCGACGAAGCCGGGCGAGGGTCCCTCGCGGGGCCGATCACAGCGGCAGCGGTGTTGTTCGATCTCGAGCGCCTCACCCTCGCCGACCGCCGCACGCTGTCGCGCCTGAACGACTCCAAGCAGCACACGGAGGAGTCGCGCGAGGCGCTCTTCCCCCTTGTGATGCGAGCCGCCGCGTGCACGGCCATCGTCTCGCGCTCCGTGCGGACGATCGATGCCCGTGGCCTCCACGTCAGCAACCTCGACGCGCTGCGCGCCGCCCTGCTCCAGGTTGCCTGCCCGGGAACGGTCTGCCTCGTCGATGGCTTCGGCGTCCCGGAGATGACGCACGAGCAGAGGGCCGTGATCGACGGTGACTGCCGCAGCGCCGCGATCGCCGCCGCCTCCGTTCTCGCCAAGGTCACACGCGACCGCCATATGCGCCGGATGGCAGTGCACCATCCGCAGTGGGACTTCGACACCAATGTCGGCTACTCGACCCCGGAGCATCGGTCGGCAATCGCCACCCACGGCGTCTCGCCTCTGCATCGAATGTCGTTCCAATCGATCGCCTACACCCAGCTCAAGCTCGCGTAAGAGCCTGAGCGGGCCATCAGAACGCGTCCTCGACGTGCTCGAGGCTGAGCAGCGCGCCGCGGGCGTCGACCGTGATTCCGATGGCGTCGAAGCGCAGGAGCGCGAGCGTCGGACGCCCGCCCGGGCCCCGCTCGTGAAGCCACTCGCGCGCGAGCAACCTGAGCCGGCGCTGCTTTGCCGGTCCGATGGCCTCAAGCGGGCCATCCGGCCCGACGCGACTGCCTGCCACGCGCGTCTTGACCTCGCAGAACACGAGCGCCCGCGCGTCCGCAGCGACGATGTCCAGCTCGCCGGCCCGACACCGGAAGTTGCACTCCACGAGCTCGTATCCGGCCCGCAGAAGATGCGCGCGGGCGAGCGCCTCGCCACGTGCGCCCAGGCGTCGACGGGGATCATCTGCGGGTGCTGAGGCCATGGAGACGACGCTAGGTCGCCATGGCCAACCGGTGGGTGACGTGGGTGACGGTTTCACACCCACCTCCGGCGCTCAGAGTCACGCTCTTGTCACGCAGGCGTTGTCACACGTCGGACTGCGCCACCTAGCGTGGCGATCGTGCTTGCAAGCGTCACCACGTTCGCCCTCGAGGGACTGGACAGCCGGGAAGTCACCGTCGAAGTCGACGTGCGTCGCGGCCTGCCCGCCTTTACGCTCGTCGGCCTTCCGGATGCCTCGGTGCGCGAGGCGCGTGAGAGGGTCCGCTCGGCGTTGCTGAACTCGGGACTCGACTTCCCGCTGCAGCGCATCACGGCAAACTTGGCACCGACGTCGGTGCGCAAGGCCGGCCCCGGCTTCGATCTCGCGATCGCCGTCGCGGTGCTCTCCGCGAGCGGTCAGGTTCCCGCTCTCCCGCCCGGAGTGACCGCGCTCTGCGGTGAGTTGTCCCTCAGCGGCGCCCTCCGTCCCGTCCGCGGCGTGCTTGCGGCTGCCATGGGCGCGAAGGCCGGGGGCTACGAGCGACTGATCGTGCCAGAGGAGAATGCAGGGGAGGCTGCCCTGGTGCAGGGCCTCGAAGTGCTCGCGGTCGGGTCGCTGGAGCGACTCGTGGATCTCATGCACGGCCGCTGGGAGCCACCGCTCCCGCCGGCCTCGGTCGCTCCCGCGGCCCAATCGTGCCTCCCCGACATGGCAGACGTGCGTGGACAGGCAGATGCGAAGCGCGCGCTCGAGATCGCCGCCGCCGGCGGGCATCACCTCCTGATGGTCGGACCGCCGGGCGCGGGCAAGACGATGGTCGCGCGGCGGATGCCCGGCATCCTGCCCCCGCCGTCATTTGACGAGGCCCTCGAGATCACGCGCGTGCACAGCGTGGCCGGGTTGGGGGCGGGTGTGCTCGCGGCCGAGCGACCGTTCCGGGCACCCCACCACACGGTGTCGCCTCAGGGGCTCGTCGGTGGGGGAGCACACCCAAGGCCCGGTGAGGTGACGCTCGCCCATCGTGGCGTGCTGTTCCTCGACGAGCTGGCCGAGTTCGCGCGTCCTGCGCTCGAGGCGCTGCGCCAGCCGCTCGAGGACGGCGCGGTGGAGATCATGCGCGGTCAGCGGTCGCTGCGGTTTCCTGCCAAGGCGATGTTCATCGCGGCGTGCAACCCGTGCCCGTGCGGGCTCGGTCCCGGGCGGTGCAATTGCAGCGACGGTGATCGCCAGCGCTATCAGCGCCGTCTCAGCGGACCGCTCATGGATCGAATGGACCTCGTCTGTCAAGTCGCGGTGCCCACGGCGGGGCAGCTGGTCGGCGACGTTCCGGGTAAGGGAGGAGAGCCCTCCCGCGCCATACGCGCCCGGGTAGTGGCGGCCCGGGCGATCCAGAGAGCTCGGCTCGAGGACACCGCGGCGCTCTGCAACGGCGACATGGACGCCAGGCTCACTCGCCGCTTCTGCTCGATCGGCGGCGGGTCACGGAAGCGTCTGGTGCACAGCATCGAGCGCGGCGGGCTCACCGGTCGGGGTCACGACCGGGTGCTGCGGCTCGCCAGGACGATCGCGGATCTGGACGGCAGGGACGCGCTCAGCGAATGCGATGTCGAGGAGGCGCTGGGTTATCGGGTTGCCGCGGCCGAGCGGGTGGCGGCTTGAACAGCGACGGCGGGGTCGCACGCACCCACGGCACAGCCGAGGTGTGCGACGCGTGTCTACGGCGCACTCTCCTGCTCGGCGTGCTAGCACCTCGGATCCAGGCCGTGCTCGACTCGCGTTCGCGAAATCCAAGGAGCGTCCTGGCGCTCGACGACGCCGACCTCCTCGCTGCCGTTGGCGGCGATCGGCGGGCCGCCGAGGCGTTCCTGGGCGAGTTCGATGCAGAGGTGTGGCGAACGCGGCTTGCCGAGGGCGGTGCGCAGGCCGTCTGCCGCCACTCGCGTGCCTATCCGACGCGGCTGCTCCAGCTCACCGATGCACCGGCCGCACTCTTCCTGATCGGCGACGTTGCGCGTGTGCTGCCTCTCGTTGCGCGCGGCCCGCTGGTGGCCGTCGTGGGCACGCGAAGACCTTCGCCCTACGGGCTCGAGATGGCGACGGAGCTGGGGCGCGGCCTGGCGGCCGCGGGTGTCACCGTCGTGAGCGGGCTCGCGCTCGGCATCGACGCCGCTGCACACGCCGGCTGCCTGGCCGGGGGAGGAACCACCGTGGCGGTGCTCGGCGGCGGCAGCGACGTGCCCTACCCGCGCACCAACGAGCGTGTGTACGACCAGATCGCCACTCAGGGGCTCCTGATGTCAGAGATGCCTCCCGGGCAACGGCCGTTTCGATGGAGCTTTCCCGCGCGCAACCGGATCATGGCCGGGCTGTGCGATGCCACCGTCGTGGTCGAGGCTGCGCGCAGCTCGGGATCGCTGATCACCACGGACTTCGCCGGCGACCTCGGGCGGGTCGTGGCTGCCGTGCCGGGCCACGCCACGTCGGTCGGAGCACGCGGGAGCAACGAGCTGCTGCGATCGGGGGCCGCGGTGATCAATCGGCCCGAGGATGTCCTTGACGAGATCTTCGGGGCCCGGCTGGATGAGCAGCTCCCCGCGGCTAGCGTTGAACCGGTGGGGCTCGAGGCCGATGAGCGAGCAGTGCTGTACGGGGTCGAGCGGGAGCTGGCGATCGACGGCATCTGCGAAGCGGTCGAGTTGCCCGTGCATCGTGTGCGCGGCGTGCTCGCACGGCTCGAGGACGCGGGCCACGTGCGGCGCGATGGATTCGGCGGCTACATCCGGCGCGCGAAAGGACTGTGAGCCGTGGCAACCTCCCTATGCTCGGCGTCGGCCAACGCACGGGCCCAGAACCTTGACAAGCAACCGACCACCACGACTCCTCTCGATTGCCGGATCGGACTCCGGGGGCGGAGCGGGGATCCAGGCAGACCTCAAGGCGTTCGCGCGCTGCGGTGGGCACGGGATGACAGCCATCACGGCCATCACCGCACAGAACACCCGCGAGGTGCTGGCGGTGCATCCCCTGGCGCCGGGAGTGGCCCTCGAGCAGGTGCGGGCAGTGGTGGACGACATCGGCGTCGACGGCGTGAAGGTCGGAATGCTCGGCAGCGTCGCGACGATCGAGGAGGTCGCGGGGGCGCTGGACCTCGTGGCGCCCGTGCCCGTGGTCGTCGACCCCGTGATGGTCTCTGAGAGCGGCGCCGTCCTGCTGCCCGACGAGGCCCGCGAGCTTCTGCGCATCCGCATCCTTCCGCGCGCGACGGTCGTCACGCCGAACCTTCCGGAGGCGCGGGCGCTCGCAGGCGCCGCAGTCGACGCGCACGGCGACGCCGCCGATCTGGCCCGTGCCATCTACGCCCTCGGACCCGGCGCGGTGGTCATCACGGGTGGCCATCGCGAGGGTGGCTCCGACCTGTTCTTCGATGGAGGCGAGCCAGTCGAGATCGGGGGCGAGCGCCACCCCGACGGCGCCGCGCACGGCTCCGGCTGTACCCACTCCTCGGCGCTCGCCGCCCTGCTCGCACGGGGGCTGTCGCCACTCGAGGCAGCCCACGGTGCGCGGGCGATCGCCTCCGAGGCAGTGCGTGACGGTCTGCGCGGAATCGGCGGCGGCGCGGGTCCGGTCGATGTGCTGGGCGTGGCGAAAGGCGCCTTTGCCGTACCGACCGGCGGGCGACCTCTGCCATAATCGCCCACGACGGGCTGCGCGGAGCAGCCGAGTCACAAGGAGATACTGATCAAGTTCCTGCGAATGAAGCCCGGCCACGGTGAAGTCCTTCTCACGGAGGGCGACCCGCAGCTACAACACGACGAGGAGCGCCTCGTCGAGGAGTTCCGACGTCAGCTCGACGAGGGGATGTGGGCGGCCGTGCCGACTCGCTCCGTCGCCGGTAGGCGCGAAGCACTGATGGTGCGCGACTACGCCGACATCCCGCCGGACTCCGAGCGGGTGATCTTCTTTCCGCGCGCAGCAGGCGGCTGAACGCCGATGCTGCTCGCTCTGCTCGTGATGGGGGTGGTAGCCGTCGGCTTGGCGCTGCCGATCGTCGCCCGGGCCGCCGCGGCGCGTGGTCGTGCCGGCGTCAAGCGCCGCTCGCTGCGTTCACGAACTCGCAGCGAGGCCGGGTATGACCCCGGTCGCGAGCGCCGCGCCGAGCAGCGGGCCCGCCAGCTGCTGCGGTCGTGCGTCAACGGGGAAGAGTGGGCGATGTACCGCGATCTCGGCTTCCTGCGGGTGGCGGGACGCTCGGTCGGCTCGCGCCGCGGCGAGCCCGGATACGCCTACATCGTCTATCCGCACAAGCCGATCGTCGCATTCGTGCCGAGCAGCGGCAGGCTGCTCAGCGAGTACTGCGTCGAGTTTCCCGACATCCATGGAGATGGGCGCACGCGCCTGCCGGCCTCTGACGACGTGCTCGCCAAGTGGATGGCGCTGACGTCGGATGAGAGCCGGGTGATCGGCTCGGCGAACATGCATCTGGTGGGCCGGCAGCTCGATCCGGCGCGAGTGCGGCGCGACCTGTGGCGCCTCTCGGAGTGGGAGCGCCGACGTGATGCGGGCAGCTCGGTCGGTGCCCACGGCGGATGACCGTCGATCCCCGCAGTCATAGCCGAGTTCTGCTCGACGGCCCGGACCGCGCCGCCGCGCGGTCGTACCTGAAGGGGGCCGGCTACAGCCACGACGAGCTGCAGCGCCCGATCATCGGGATCGCCAACACCTGGACCGAGGTGATGCCCTGCAACATCCACCTGCGGGCGCTCGCCAAGAAGGTCAAGGAGGGCGTGCGCGCGGCCGGTGGCACGCCGATGGAGTTCAACACCGTGGCGGTGTCGGATGGCATCACCATGGGCACCGAGGGCATGCACACGTCGTTGGTCAGCCGCGAGGTGATCGCCGACTCGATCGAGCTCGTGACGCGCGGTCACATGTTCGACGGCGTGATCGCGCTCTCGGGGTGTGACAAGACGATCCCCGGATGCGTGATGGCGCTCGCCCGCCTCGACATCCCCAGCCTGATGCTCTACGGCGGATCGATCCGGCCGGGCACCTTCAAGGGCAGGGACGTGACCATCCAGGCGGTCTTCGAAGCGGTGGGCGCTCACGCCGTCGGCAAGATGTCCGACGCCGACCTCACCGAGCTCGAGGGGGCGGCGTCGCCGGGGCCCGGCGCATGCGGGGGCCAGTTCACGGCCAACACCATGGCGCTGGCCTTCGAGATGCTCGGCATCTCTCCGATGGGCAGCTCGATGGTGCCCGCCGAGGAGGGCAGGAAGGGAAAGGTGGCCGAGGAGTGCGGCCGGCTGATCATGGACATCGTCGGGCAGGACCTGCGGCCGAGCCAGGTGATCACGAAGGCGTCACTCGAGAATGCCATCGCCGCAGTGGCGCTCACCGGCGGATCCACCAACGCCGTTCTGCACCTGCTGGCCGTGGCCAGCGAGATCGGCGTGGAGCTCTCGATCGACGACTTCGATCGCATCGCCTGGGCGACCCCGCTGCTGGCCGACATGCAGCCGTTCGGCACCTACGTCGCTCCCGACCTGTGGCGTGCCGGCGGCGTGCCGCTCGTGGCGGCGCGACTGGCCGAGCTCGGCTCGCTTCAGCGCGACACCATGACGGTCACCGGCAGGACGATCGGGGAGGTGGCCGACGCCGCGGAGGAGGCCGAGAGCCAGCCGGTCATCCGACCACTGTCAGACCCGATGGCGCCAAACGGCGGCTTTGCGATTCTGCGCGGCAACCTCGCCCCGGATGGCTGCGTTGTCAAGCTGGCCGGACACGGACGCCGCACCCACAGCGGTCCGGCCCGGGTGTTCGAGGGCGAGCAGGATGCCTTCGACGCCGTCAAGGCCGGGGCACTCGACGAGGGCGACGTGGTGATCATCCGCAACGAAGGACCCTCCGGCGGCCCGGGCATGCGCGAGATGCTCGCCGTCACGGCCGCCATCCAAGGTGAGGGCCTCGGGGACTCGGTGGCGCTGCTCACCGACGGTCGCTTCTCCGGCGCCACCCACGGCTTCATGGCCGGCCATGTGGCCCCGGAAGCGTCGCGCGGCGGCGCGATTGCCGCCGTCGCGGAGGGAGACACGGTGACGCTCGACGTCGAGAGCCGCCGGCTCGACGTGGACCTCTCGGACGAGGAGATCGCAAACCGAGTCGCCGCCTACGTCTCGCCGCCACCCAAGTACACGCACGGCGTGCTCGCGAAGTACTCCAAGCTGGTCGGCTCCGCAGCGGACGGCGCGCTCACGGGTTAGCTAGCCGCCCGCGGGCTCGCTCTCGAGCTCACCGCCGCGGTCGACCGCGTATGCGAGGAAGTCCCGTAGGTGACCGTTGAACATCACGGGTCGCTCGGCCATCGAAACGTGGCCGGTGTCCTCCATGAGAATCTTGCGCGAGCCCGAGATCAGCTCCAAGAACGTGTCCGCGTCGCGGACCGGGATGATCATGTCCTTCTCGCCCCAGACGATGAGCACGGGACAGCCGATGTCGGGCAGCCGGTCGCGGAAGTCGAACTCGAGGTTCGCGCGCAGGGCGGGCTCGAAGCCCGGCCGGCCGGTGCCGCTCATGAAGCCCTCGAACGCCAGATCGGCCTTCAGCCGGGAGGGGTGCCGCGCCACGAACCCCAGCGTGAAGTGACGAAGGTGAGGCCTCCGCGCAGTCGCGCGGAGGCGAGCGACGACCATGGTGGTGGTGAGGGCGATGACCTTCGCCACCGCGGTGACAGGGCGCTTGTGCACGTCCATCTGCGACACCCCGGCGGCCGAGACGAGCATCAGGCGCTCCACGAGCTCGGACCGCTCGATCGCCAGCTCGGCGGACACGTAGCCGCCCATCGAGTTGCCGACCACGATGCAGGGACCGAGCTCGAGACGGTCGATCAGCTCGGCCACCACGCCGGCGTAGTAGCCGATCGTGATGTTCTCGTCGGGCATGGCGGAGGCCCCGAAGCCGGGGAGGTCGGGCGCCACAACACGGCGGTCGGCGGCGAAGGGGGCGATGTTCTCGAGCCAGTTCTGCCACTGGCCGCCGAGGCCGTGGACGAACACGAGCGGGCACGCGTCGTTGTCGCCCTGCTCGCCGATGTCGGCGTAGTTGACCTGAACGCCGCCGATTTCGAGCGAGTGCTGGTGCGCGGGCCAGTCGACCTCGCGCCAGTCGGGGGAGTCGCTCACGCCGTAGTCGTCCCCGGCGTTGCGCGCGGCCGATGGCCGCGTGGGGGTCACATACCTCGCCATCGGTGAATACCGTACCGGCAGTGGCCCGCATCGCGCTCGACATCGACTCCACCCTGCACCACTACTGGGACCTGCTGGAGCGGATCGCGATGGACCGCTACGGCGTGGCGATCCCTTACGCCGACCAGGACGACTGGGGCATCACCGCGCTCGACAAGGAGCAGCTGGTCGAGTGCGTGCGCGAGACGCACTCCGAGGAGAACATCGCCGGCGCCGAGCCCTACGACGGCGCGGTGGCCGCGGTCAACAGGTGGCACGACGCTGGTCACTGGATCCACGTGACCAGCCATCGGCGCGAGTCGTGTGCCCCTGCCACCCACGCGTGGCTCGAGCAGGCCGGCTTTCGCTACCACGACCTGCACTGCAGCTTCGACAAGATCTCGCGCTGTGTGGAGCTCGACATCGACGTCCTCGTGGACGACAGCCCGGTGAACCTGGGGGCCGCCCGCGAGCACGGGATCCTCGCTGCGACCATCGTGCACCCCTGGAACGAGCGGCTCGTGCAGGGGGGCGGGGTGGTGGCAGCGGCCACATGGCCCGAGCTGGAGCGACGGGTCGACGGCGCGCTGGCCGGGCAGTGAGCCCTCCCGGGGCGAGCCTGACAGAATCGAGCGCCGATGGCCGAGAACGCGCGTACCCCGCTGACCCCGCGCGATCGATCCCAGCTCGGGGTCGCGTCGAGCCCGTCGCTCCCGGCCGTCCAGGAGGACCTCCGCAGACATCTTGCGGGGGTCGAGCCGGAGCGCACGCTCACCGACTGGGGACGATCCGAGCGGATAGAGGCCGTGCTCGATCAGACGCTCGTCGAGTTCTTCTATCGCTACTGGTTTCGCGCCGAGGTCGAGGGGGTCGAGAACATCCCATCGACCGGAGGCGCCCTGCTCGTGTCAAACCACGCGGGCGCGCTGCCCCCGGATGCCACGATGATCGGCAAGGCGATCCGTGAGGAGCACCCGCACCCGCGGCCACTGAACATCACCGTCGAGCACTTCTTCAAGGGATATCCGGGCTTATCGATGCTGCTCCCGAAGATCGGTGCCGTGGCGGCCCACCCCGCCAACGTGCACCGGCTCCTCTACGACGAGCAACAGCTCGTGCTGGTCTTTCCCGAGGGTCGCAAGGGCACGGAGAAGCTCTACCGCGATCGCTACCGGCTGCGCCGATTCGGCCGCGGCGGATTCGTGCAGGCTGCCATGCGCGGCCGCGCGCCCATCGTGCCCGTGTGCGTGGTGGGAGCGGAGGAGGCGGCGCCGGTGTTCGCGCAGGTCAACCTGCTGAAGAAGCTGACCGGTCTCCTCTACTTCCCGATCACCCCGACGTTCCCGCAGCTCGGGCCGCTCGGCATGCTCGGCTACCTGCCCGCCAAGTTCAAGGTGCGCTTCCTCGAGCCCATCTACTTCGACGACGTCGGCATGGAGGCCGACAGCGCGCTCGTGCAGACCGTCGCGCACGAGGTGCGGGCGCGCATCCAGGAGAACCTGTTCGACATGCTCGCAAAGCGCGAGTCGGTCTGGTTCGGCTGACGATGCGGTCCAGGCGCATCCTGATCACCGGCCTGTCCACCTACTGGGGCGGCCGCCTGGCTCGGGCCTTCGAGGCCGATCCCGAGATCGAGGCGATCGTCGGGGTGGACAACGAGGAGCCGAGCGTCGAGCTCGAGCGCACCGAGTACGTGAAGGTGGGCAACCAGCATGCCCTGCTGCGCCGTGTGGTCGAGGCTGCGGAGATCGACACGGTGGTTGACACCCGGCTGGTGGTCGACTCCGTGTTCACCTCCCCTCGCCTGGCTCACGAGAACAACGTGATCGGCACGATGAACATGCTGGCGGCGTGCGGTGGGGCAGGGGTACGCAAGTTCGTCTTCAAGTCCTCCACCCACTTCTACGGCGCCAACCAGGACGACCCGGCGTTCTTCGAGGAGACGATGGGGCGACCACATCCGCCCAAGACCGCAATCGAGCGCGACGTGCTGGAGGCCGAGTCCTCGGTCGCGGAGTTCGCCGATCGCAACCCGGACAAGGACGTCACGATCCTGCGGTTTGCCAACGTGCTCGGGCCGGACGTGGCCACGTCTCATATCGACCTGTTCGCGCTGCCGGCGATCCCGATGATCCTCGGCTTCGACCCGCGCTATCAGTTCGTGCACGAGGACGATGTCGTCCATGCGCTCGAGCACGTGGTGCTCGGTGACCGGCCCGGCGTGTTCAACGTGGCCGCCGACGGCGTGCTCGCCCTGTCCGAGGTGGCCGGGCTGCTCGGAAAGCCCTACGCCCCGCTGATCCCGCCGTGGGGGACTGGGCTGGCCGCGAGCATTGCGCGCCGGCTTGGGGTGGTGATCGCCCCGGAGATGCTCGCGCAGCTGCGCTTCGGTCGCGGCGTCGACAACCGGCGGTTGAAGGCCACCGGCTTCGAGTACGGCTATACGAGCAGGGAGGCGGTGATCGCCCTCGGTGAGCACATGCGGCTGCACCCGCTGCTGCGGTCCGACGCTGAGCCCTACCGGTACGAGCGCGAGGTCGAGGAGTTCCTGAGGTGGAGCCCGAACGTGCGCAACTCGCGCGTCCGCGACGTCGAGGGGCTGAGCCGCCAACAGCTGCGCGACCTCTCCCGGCTGCTGGAGTCCGGCGGCACCCCGGCCGGGCCGAGCGCGGAGCCCGCGAGCTCGCCCGGCGTGCCGGCCCCTCCGGTGGATCACTACGACGATCTCGAGGCCGACGAGGTCGTGTCACTCCTGCCGTCGCTCGAGCGCGTCGACCTCGAGGCGCTGCGTGAGCACGAGCGGGCCAACCGCGGCCGCGATGTCGTGATCGGCGCCATCGAGTCACTGCTTATGCGCCAAGCTCCGGCCGGCTGACGGGTTCCTGCGAGAAACTCATCCAAAGGCGCCGCTATGGCGCAGATACACGCAAGCGCGATTGCATGGACAGGGCCGTGCTGGGAAACCGGTGAGAGCGTCCCTAACATGCAGCAGATCCTTCTGTTTCCGGCTGACGGGCTCAATGCGACACAAGTCCCTTCTCTTCGTTGCGACACTGCTCATCCTCCTCGTCGGAGGAGCGGTGGCCGCCTACGCCTACGACTCCTC
>JBBPXW010000050.1:0-27175 GCA_038200525.1 Solirubrobacterales bacterium
GACGCGCAAGATCAAGCGCGGCGGCAAGGTGTGGATCAACGTCTTCCCCGACAAGCCCGTGACCCAGAAGCCCGCCGAGACCCGGATGGGCTCGGGCAAGGGCTCCCCCGAGGGATGGGTGGCCGTGGCCGCGGCGGGCCCGGCGGGCCCGGCGGTCGTGGCGGCGGCCCGGGTGGCGGCGGTGGTCGTGGCCGTGGCGGCCAGGCCGGCGGCGGGGGCAACCGCGGCGGCGGGCCCCGGGGCGGTCGCTGATGCTCTCGCCAAAGCGCGTCAAACACCGCAAGCAGCACCGTGGGCGCCGTGCCGGCTTCTCCAAAGGCGGTACCACCGTCTCGTTCGGCGAGTACGGCTTGAAGTCGATCGACCGCGGCTGGGTGACCAACCGCCAGATCGAGGCCGCACGTGTCGCCATGACGCGCAAGATCAAGCGCGGCGGCAAGGTGTGGATCAACGTGTTCCCGGACAAGCCCGTGACCCAGAAGCCCGCCGAGACCCGCATGGGCTCCGGCAAGGGCTCGCCCGAGGGTTGGGTCGCCGTGGTCAAGCCCGGTCGCGGGATGTTCGAGCTCTCGGGGGTCGACGAGGAGCTGGCGCGCGAGGCCATGCGCCTGGCCGGCCACAAGCTCCCGATCAGGACGAAGTTCGTGATCCGTGAGGGGGTCGGACAGCAGTGAAGTCCGTGGATGTGCACAATCTCGATGACCCGCAGCTGGTGGAGTTCGTAGACCGGTCGCGCCAGGAGCTGTTCAACCTGCGCTTCCAGCACGCAACCGGGCAGCTGGAGAACACCGCGGGGCTGAAGGGCGCCAAGAAGGACCTTGCACGCGGTCTGACGATCGCTGGCCAGCGCGGTCTGGACGTCGACGCCGAGCTCAGGAAGCAGAAGGCAGAATCGTGATCGAAAACGAAGAAGACTCCACGGCAGGATCGGACATCGTGTCCGATCCTGAGACGGCAACCGCCGACCAGTCCGACACGGTCGCCTCGGACGGCGAGACAACCGCTTCGGCATCCCCGGCTCCGGCCGAGCCAGAGGTTCAGCTCACGGCCAAGGAGCGGCGCAGTCAGAAGCGCACCGCAAGCCGCGGCTCCGAGCCCCGTCCTGCGCGGACCCGCGAGGAGCGGACCTCCGCTCGCCTGGAGAAGCGCAAGTCAAACGCCGACGAGCGCCGTCGCTACCGCAGCAAGAGCCGGGAGAAGCGTCGTTCCTCGGACGCGCCGGGCGAAGGCACCCCCAAGGCCGAGCGCAGCGGCACGGGCAGCCCGCGCGTGCTGCGCGGCACCGTCGTCTCCGCCAAGGCCAACAAGACGATCACCGTCCAGATAGACGTCGCCCGCCAGCACCGGACCTACGGCAAGATCGTGCGGACGTCCTCGAAGCTGAGTGCACACGACGAGCGCAACGAGGCCAGCGCCGGCGACACCGTCCGCGTGGTCGAGAGCCGGCCGTTGTCGCGCAGCAAGCGCTGGCGGCTCGTAGACGTAGTCGAGAAGGCCCGATGATCCAGCAGGAGTCACGCCTCAGGGTGGCCGACAACACCGGCGCCCGCGAGATCCTCTGCATCCGCGTCGCGGGTGGCTCGCACCGAGCCTACGGCGGCGTCGGTGACGTGATCACCGCCACCGTCAAGCAGGCCATCCCGCACGGCTCCGTGAAGAAGGGTGAGGTCGTCAAGGCGGTCATCGTGCGCACCCGCAAGGAGTTCGGCCGCAACGACGGCACCTACATCTCCTTCGACGAGAACGCTGCCGTGCTGATCGACGCGAACAACGCCCCGCGCGGCACCCGCATCTTCGGACCGGTGGCCCGCGAGCTCCGCGACCGCAACTTCATGCGGATCGTCTCGCTCGCACCGGAGGTGCTCTGAGATGAGTGCGAAGCATTCCGCATCCATGCGAAATCCTTCCCGGCCGTCGAGCATGAAGATCCGTCGCGACGACACCGTCAAGGTCATCTCCGGCAAGGACCGCGGCAAGACCGGCAAGGTCCTGCGCGTCGATCCCGTCAAGGGCCGCGTGATCGTCGAGGGTGTGAACGTCCAGAAGCGTCACCAACGCCCGACCGGGCTCGGTGGCGGCCAGCAGCAGGCCGGCGTGATCGAGGTCGAAGGGCCCGTCCACGTGTCCAACGTGCAGCTGCTCGACCCCAAGAGCGGCAACCCGACACGGATCGGGCTCACCCGCAACGCCGACGGACGCCGCGTGCGCGTGGCCAAGAAGTCCGGTCAGGAGCTCGACTGATGCCGGTCACCGAAGCCAAGATCGTCCCGCGTCTGAAGACGCGCTACGAGGACGAGATCGCGCCCGATCTGAGCAAGCGCTTCAGCTACGCGAACGCGATGCAGATCCCACGGCTCCAGAAGGTGACCCTGAACATGGGGGTCGGCGAGGCCCGCCAGGACTCCAAGATGCTCGAGGCTGCGCAGGAGCAGCTGGCCACGATCGCCGGTCAGAAGCCCAACGTACGGCGGGCGCGCAAGTCGATCGCCGCCTTCAAGCTTCGCGAGGAGATGCCGGTCGGGCTCTCGGTCACGCTCCGCGGCGCGCGGATGTGGGAGTTCATGGATCGCCTGATCTCGATCGCGATCCCGCGGATCCGCGACTTCCGAGGCCTGAACCCGCGGTCGTTCGACGGCCGTGGCAACTGGAACCTCGGCATCCGCGAGCAGATCATCTTCCCCGAGATCGACTACGACGCGATCGACCAGGTGCGCGGACTGGATGTCGCGGTGGTGACCACGGCGGCGACCGATGTCGAGGCGTTCGTGCTTCTCAGCGCCCTGGGTCTACCCTTCCAGGAGGAAGGCCGCCCGGGAGAGTCCGACGTGCGGGTTGAAGCTGAGGAAGAGCGGCTCGCCGTCGAGGCTCGTGAGAAGGCAGAGGCCGAGCAGGCCGCGCTCGAGCAGTTGAAGGTCGAGAACCCCGAGGCGTACGAGACGCCCGAAGATCCCACAGCTGGGGAGGACATCGTGTCCTCCTCAGAAACGGCAGCAGCGGAATCGGACGTCGTGTCCGATTCCGAAACGGCAGACGCTTCGCAGGAGAACGAGTAAGAGATATGGCAAAGACTTCACAGCGAGTGCGCCAGCAGCGCACTCCCAAGTACAAGACCCGCGGATACAACCGCTGCCGCAAGTGTGGCCGCCCGCGCGCATACCTGCGCAAGTTCGGCCTCTGCCGGATCTGCCTGCGCGACCACGCCCACGAGGGCGAGATCCCCGGACTCACGAAGTCGAGCTGGTAGCGGCATGAGCGCCACCGATCCGATCGCCGACTTCCTCACCCGCGTGCGCAACGGCCTCCAGGCCGATCACGACGCCGTGGTCATGCCGACCTCGCGACTCAAGGCCGAGATGGCGCGCATCCTCACCGAGCAGGGCTACGTCGAGGGTTGGGACGTCGAGCCCGCGCATGTGGGTCAGAACCTGCGTGTGACGCTCAAGTACACCGAGACGCGCAAGCCCGTGATCATGGGCATGGAGCGCGTCTCCAAGCCGGGACGCCGCCGGTATGTGGCCTCCGACTCGGTTCCGAAGGTCCAGGGCGGCATGGGCACGACGATCGTCTCCACCTCGCGTGGCGTGATGACCGGCCACGACGCGCGACGCGCGGGCGTGGGCGGCGAGCTGGTCGCAAAGGTCTGGTGATCTGGAGCGTGACGCGAGAGCTGAACATCAGAACGCGAGCCTGGATGGCTCGCGGAGGTTGAATGTCGCGTATCGGACGACAGCCGATTCCCGTGCCCGAAGGCGTGATGGTGTCCATCGAGCCGGAGGTCGTGACGGTCAACGGCCCCAAGGGCGAGCTGCACGAGCGCGTGAACCGCGACCTCACCATCGAGAAGCAGGACGACGGCGAGATCCTGGTCACACGCCCCTCCGACCGTGGCGAGCATCGGGCCCTTCACGGGCTGACCCGCAGCCTGATCGCCAACATGGTCGAGGGCGTTACCGGCGGCTTCGAGAAGCGCCTCGAGATCCAGGGCGTCGGCTACAGGGCTGCGCTGCAGGGCACCAAGCTGGTGCTTCAACTCGGCTACTCGCATCCGGTCGACATGGAGGCCCCCGCCGGCATCGAGTTCGAGGTGGTCACCCCGACCGAGGTCGTGGTGCGCGGGATCTCCAAGCAGCTGGTCGGCGAGACCGCCGCACGCGTCCGCAAGCAACGCCCGCCAGAGCCCTACAAGGGCAAGGGTGTCCGCTACAAGGGCGAGTACGTCGCGCGGAAGGTCGGTAAGCGCGCATGAGCGTCAGGTCCAAGCATTCGATCCGTCTCAAGCGCCGCCGTCGAGTGCGCTCCAAGGTGCGCGGCACCGCCGATCGCCCACGTCTGTCGGTCTTCCGGTCAAACCGCGGGATGCTCGCGCAGGTCATCGACGACGTCCAGGGGCATACCCTCGCGTCGGTCGTCTGGACCGAGGCCGACCTGCGGGCCCTCCCTCCGATGGAGCAGGCCAAGAAGGCGGGCGAGCTCGTCGCTGCCCGCGCCAAGGACGCCGGAGTGCAGCACTGCGTGTTCGACCGTGGCGGCTACCGCTACCACGGCCGCGTGCGCGCCCTGGCCGAAGGAGCCCGCGAAGGCGGGCTCGACTTCTAGATACCCTCGAGGAAGACTTATGGCCAGAGAAAGCAACAGACAGCAGGGCGGACGCGGTCGCGACAGCGACATGCAGGAGCGCGTCGTCGAGATCAACCGCGTGGCCAAGGTGGTCAAGGGTGGACGGCGCTTCTCCTTCACCGCGCTCGTAGTGGTCGGCGATGAGAAGTCGAAGGTCGGCGTCGGCTACGGCAAGGCCAACGAGGTTCCGGTCGCCATTCAGAAGGGTGTCGAGCGGGCCCGCCGTGACCTGTACGACGTGCCGATGCACCACTCGACGATCACGCACCCGGTGCTCGGCGTGCACTCGGCCTCCCGCGTGCTGCTGAAGCCGGCGTCCCCCGGTACCGGCGTCATCGCCGGCGGGGGCGTGCGCGCTGTGCTCGAGCTTGCCGGAATCTCCGACGTGCTGTCCAAGTCGCTCGGCTCGCAGAACCCGATCAACCTGGTGAAGGCCACCATGGTCGCGCTCCAGTCGCTGCGCCGCCCCGAGGACGTGGCCGCGCTTCGCGGCATCAGCATCGCCGAGGTCCTCGGCCTCGACTACAGGGACGGCACGCCTTCCGAGACGATCGCCGTTGATGCCAACTCAGACGTAGTGCCCGCGGGCGCCGGCGCGGAGTCCTGATGGCTGGGAGGTTGACGATCGTCCAGGTGAAGTCGCCCAACGGCGCGAACCCCGCACAACGCGGCGCGCTGGCAAGTCTCGGCCTCGGTCGCATCGGCAAGCAGACCGAGCGTGCCGACGATCCCACCCTGCGGGGTCAGGTGGCCACGGTGGCCCACCTCGTGGAGGTCCGGGATGCCTGAGCGCATCGGCCTGCACAACCTGAAGCCCGCCAAGGGCTCGACGCACCGCCGCAAGCGCGTCGGGCGCGGTGAGGGCTCGGGCATGGGCAAGACCTCCGGCCGCGGCCAGAAGGGCGCCGGCGCGCGCTCGGGCTCGAAGGACCGCTCCGCCTTCGAGGGCGGCCAGAACCCGATCCAGGTCCGGATGCGCAAGCTGCGTGGCCCGCACATGAAGAAGTCGATGCCCTTCGAGAACTTCCGCACGCACACCCAGCCGGTCAACCTCGAGGACCTCGAGGCGCGGTTTCACGCCAATGCGGAGGTCACGCCCGGCTCGCTCAAGGCCGCCGGCCTCGCCACGCGGCGCGACGTGCCGGTGAAGGTGCTCGGTCGCGGTGACATCTCAAAGGCGCTCACCGTCCACGCTCACGGCTTCTCCGCCAGCGCGCGCGAGAAGATCGAGGCGGCCGGCGGCTCGGTCCAGCTACTTTCCGACTAGCCGATGTTGAAGACCTTCGTCAACTCCTTCCGCGTCCCCGAGATCCGGAAGAAGCTGATGTTCACCGCCGCGATGCTCGCCATCTACCGCTTTGGCGCCCACGTGCCCGCGCCCGGGATTGACCCGAACGCGCTCGACTCGCTCACCAAGAACTTCGAGTCGGGCGGTGCGCTGGGCCTGCTCAACCTGGTCTCGGGCGGATCGCTGCAGCGGTTCGCGATCTTCGCGCTCGGCGTGATGCCCTACATCACCGCCTCGATCATCCTCCAGCTGATGCAGGTGGTGGTCCCGGCGCTCGAGAAGCTGAAGAAGGAGGGTGAGGTCGGCCAGCAGAAGATCACCCAGTACACCCGCTACCTCACCGTGGGCTTGTCCTTCGCCCAGTCGATCGGCTTCGTGTTCGTCATCCGCGGCGCGGCCAGCGGGGGCCAGGACATCTTCAAGAACTTCGGCCCCGGCTCGGTGTTCGTGGTGGTCACCACGCTCACGGCCGGCGCCGTGCTGGTCATGTGGCTCGGCGAGCTGATCACCCAGCGTGGCATCGGCAACGGCATCTCGCTGATGATCTTCGCCTCGATCGTCTCCCGGCTGCCCAGCGGGATCAGCTCCTGGTGGAACTCCGGTGATCAGGTGTTCAAGGTGATGATGCCCTTCATCGTCCTGGCCGTGATCGCCGCGGTGGTCTACATCCAGGAGGGCCAGCGCCGGATACCGGTGCAGTACGCAAAGCGCGTGATAGGGCGGCGCATGTCGGGTGGAGGGTCCACCTACCTGCCGCTGCGCGTGAACATGGCCGGCGTGATCCCCGTGATCTTCGCGGCCTCGATCATGGCGTTCCCGCCGGTGCTCGGCCAGATCTCGAGCTCGCCCTTTGCTCGCGACATCGGCGTCTTCTTCCAGCAGCAGAGCGCGCCGTACATCATCGCCGAGTCCATCTTCATCATCTTGTTCACTTACTTCTACACCGCCGTCACCTTCAACCCGGTCGAGCAGGCTGACAACCTGAAGAAGTACGGCGGCTTCATACCCGGCGTGAGACCGGGGCGGCCGACGGCCGAGTACCTGGACCGCATCCTCGCCCGCCTGACGTTCCCGGGCGCCCTCTACCTGGCCGCCGTCGCTGCGCTGCCGACCTTGATCCTGGCCCAGACCTCCACCCAGTTGGCGTTCGGCGGCACCTCGCTGCTGATCGTGGTCGGTGTGGCTCTGGACACGATGAAGCAGCTGGAAGCCCAGATGATGATGAGAAATTACGAGGGGTTCCTCAAGTAGCTTCTCGGCCCACGACCGGTACGCTTACCGACCGGTGAGCCAGCTCAACCTCATACTGCTCGGTCCCCCCGGTGCCGGCAAGGGCACCCAGGCCGAGCGGCTTGTCGAGGACTTCGATCTGCCGTACTACGCGACCGGGGACATCCTGCGTGCGGCGGTCAAGGACGAGACGGAGCTTGGCGAGACCGCCAAGCAGTACATGGACAAGGGCGATCTCGTGCCCGACGAGGTCATCTGCGGCGTGATCGTCGACGAGATCGACTCACCGGCGGCTCGCGACGGCTTCCTCCTCGACGGCTTTCCGCGCACGATCGGGCAGGCCGACGAGCTCGAGGGTGCTCTGGCCGGTCTCGAGCGGCGGCTGACCGCGGTGCTCTCGATCGAGCTTCCGGACGAGGAGGTGATCCGGCGGCTCTCCGGACGCCGCGTGAACCCGAAGACCGGCCGCAACTACCACGTGGAGTTCGATCCACCCAAGAACGAGGGCTTCGACGACGTCGACGGCACGAAGCTGATCCAGCGCGACGACGACAGGGAGGAGACCATCAAGCACCGGCTCGAGGTCTTCCACGAGCAGACCAAGCCGCTTGTCGACTACTACGAAAAGCAGGGGCTGCTGCGCCGCTTCGACGGCTCGCGCGCTGCCGACGAGGTGAACGACCACATCCGCGCCACCATCGCAACCCTCCGACTCGAGGAGGAGATGTAGGTGGCGATCATTCGCAAGAGCCCGGAGGAGATCGATGCCGTCGCGGCGTCGGGGAAGGTCCTTGCGCGGTGTCACAAGCTGCTGCTCGGCAAGGCCCGGCCCGGCGTGACCACGGCGGAGCTCGACGAGGCGGCCGAGCGCTTCATCCGGTCCCAGGGCGCGACCCCCGCGTTCAAGGGCTATCGAGGCTTCCCCGGCTCGATCTGCGCATCGGCGAACTCGATGGTGGTGCATGGCATCCCCGGCGAATACGCGCTGCAGCGCGGCGACGTGCTGTGCATCGACATCGGCGTGGTGCTCGACGGCTGGGTCTCAGACGCGGCGGTCACGCTTCCGATCGGGCCCGTCAGCACGATCGCGACCGGCCTGCTGAGCACCACTCGCGCGTCGCTGTTCGAGGGCCTCGACAAGGCGCGGGTCGGCAACCGCCTGGGTGATGTATCCGCCGCGGTGCAGGCACGGGTCGAGGCCGATGGCTTTTCGGTCATCCGGTCGCTCGTCGGGCACGGGGTCGGTCGCGACATGCACGAGGATCCGCAGATTCCCAACTTCGGTCGCGCCGGCACTGGTCCCGAGCTCGAGGAGGGCATGGTCCTCGCGATCGAGCCGATGGTCACGGCCGGCGGGCACGAGGTCTACATGGCCAACGACAACTGGTCGGTGTACACCGAAGACAGCTCGCTGGCGGCCCACTTCGAGCACACCGTCGCCGTGACCGCCGACGGCCCCCGTATTCTCACGCCCTGGCACGAAGAGTCCGGCTTCGCGGCCGATTTCTCGTCCAAATCGGCTGTTCGCGCCTGATCGCTGGGTCGTGGGCAGCGCTGCCCTGCCCAGACCAGGTTGCTATCTTTCCCGGTTGGCGTTTGGCCGTCTCCTGGGCCTTATGCCGGTTCTCTCTATACGGAAGGTAGTCCAGCGGCCATGAAAGTCCGAGCGTCGGTCAAACCCATGTGCGAGAAGTGCAAGGTGATCCGCCGAAATGGTGCAGTGCTGGTGATCTGCCCAAACCCACGTCACAAGCAAAAGCAAGGCTAAATGGCACGAATCTCCGGCATCAACATTCCCCTCAACAAGAGGGTCGAGATAGGTCTCACCTACATCTTCGGCATCGGCCGATCCCAGTCCCGCAAGGTGCTCGCGACGGCGGGCGTCGACCCCGACACCTACGTCAAGGATCTCACCGACGACGAGGTGCTCAAGCTGCGTGACGCGATCGACACCGACCTCACCGTCGAGGGCGATCTGCGGCGTGAGCGCTCCACCAACACCAAGCGGCTGATGGAGATTGGGTCCTACCGGGGGCTGCGCCATAGGCGTGGCCTGCCCGTCAACGGTCAGCGCACCAAGACCAACGGGCGTACCCGCAAGGGCCCGAAGCGCATGTCCGTGGCCGGCAAGAAGAAGGTCAGCAAGTGATGCCTTGCGACCTCATCCACTCGCTCACGCTCGCGGAGAGGTGTGACTGATGGCTGCCCAGCGCCCATCGCGCCCGCGCGGCGGCCGACGCAAGCCGCGCAAGAACGTCCCACACGGGCAGGCTCACATCAAGACGAGCTTCAACAACACGATCGTGTCGCTGACCGATCGTGAGGGCAACGTGATCGCGTGGGAGTCCGCCGGCGGCGCCGGCTTCAAGGGCTCGCGCAAGTCCACGCCGTTCGCCGCGCAGGTGACCGCCGACGCCGCGGCCAAGAAGGGCATCGAGCAGGGCCTCGAGAAGGTCGAGGTCTTCGTCAAGGGTCCCGGCTCAGGACGCGACACCGCCATCCGCTCGCTCCAGGCCGCCGGCCTCGAGGTCACCCAGATCCGCGACGTCACGCCCCAGGCCCACAACGGCTGCCGCGTCCGCAAGAGAAGGAGGGTCTAGCCATGGCCCGCGACACCGGTTCACAGTGCAAGCAGTGCCGGCGCGAGGGCGAGAAGCTCTTTCTCAAGGGAGAGCGCTGCCTCACCGACAAGTGCGGCATCGAGCGGCGCAACTATCCGCCTGGTGATCACGGCCGCGGCCGCTCGCGTCAGTCGGAGTACCGCGTGCAGCTGCGCGAGAAGCAGAAGGCCCGCCGCTACTACGGCGTGCTCGAGAAGCAGTTCGCCACCTACTACGAGCGCGCCTCGAGCCAGCCGGGAGTCACCGGCGAGAACCTCCTGCGCCTGCTGGAGACGCGCTTTGACAACGTGCTGGTTCGCCTCGGCTTCGCCGCCTCGCGTCGCCAGGCGCGCCAGATGGTGCGGCACGGCCACTGGCACATCAACGGGCGCCGTGTGGACATTCCCTCCTACCACGTGCGCTCCGACGACGTGATCACGCTGAAGCCCGGGTCGCCGGCCGACCCGGTCATCCGCGACGCCACCGAGCTCGTCTCGGTGGTGCCCGCGTGGCTGCAGGCCGATCACGACGGTCTCACGGCGAAGGTGCTTCGCCACCCGGAGCGCGAAGAGATCGCTGCTCCGGTGCAAGAGCAGCTGATCGTCGAGCTCTACTCCAAGTAAGTAGTCCAAGTCGCGCCGTCCGCCGCCAGCGGATGTGCGCGCATCAACGCGAAGGGCATCACATGATCGAGTTCCAGACTCCCCAGATCTCCGCCGAAGACGTCAAGGAAAACCGCGGTTCGTTCACGATCGAGCCGCTCGATCGCGGCTTCGGCTACACCTTCGGCAACGGCCTCCGCCGGGTGCTGCTGTCGTCGCTCGCCGGCGCCGCCGTGACCAGCGTTCGCATCGAGGGCGTCGCGCATGAGTTCTCGACGATCAACGGGGTCAAGGAGGATGTCACCGACATCGTCCTGAACCTCAAGGAGATCGTGTGCCGGATGCACTCTGAGGCGGCGGAGGTCGAGGCGCCGCTGGTGGTCACCGGTCCCGGTGACGTGACGGCGGGCGACATCGACCTGCCCTCGGGCGTCGAGATCCTCAACCCCGAGACCCACATCGCCACGCTGGAGAAGAAGACCAAGCTCGAGATCTACCTGACCATCGGCCACGGCCGCGGCTACTCGCCCGCCGAGGACAACAAGACCGACGATCAGCCGATCGGCGTGATCCCGATCGACTCGATCTTCTCGCCCGTGCGCCGTGTGGCCTATGAGGTGGAGTCGGCCCGCGTCGGTCAGCGCACCGACTACGACAAGCTCACGCTCGACATCGAGACCGACGGCTCCGTGGATCCCCACGCGGCACTGCGCGAGGCCGCCGAGATCCTGATCAAGTATCTGGCCATCTTCAGCGAGCCCGAGCGCGTGGAGTCGCTGCGCGAGGCCGGTGCAGCGCTTGTCGGCGTGGGTGTGTCGAGCGCCGGCGGCGAGCTCTCGTCGATCGGTGGAGCGGCACTGTCCACCGGCGCCGACGGCATGGACGACATCCTGATCGAGGAGCTCGAGCTGGGAGTGCGGTCCTACAACTGCCTCAAGCGCGCCGGCGTGCAGACGGTCGGCGACCTCGTGCAGAAGTCGGAGTCCGAGCTCAACGCGATCCCGAACTTCGGGCGCAAGTCCATCGAAGAGGTCAAGGAGACCCTGGAGGCGCGCGGACTCGGCCTCAGGGCCTCTTAGGTCACTGACCCATGCGCCACGGAAAGCAGAAAGGCAAGCTCAGCCGCGACTCGGCCCACCGCAAGGCGCTGATGATGAACCTCTCGCGCGAGGTCATCGATCACGAGCGGATCAAGACCACCGAGGCAAAGGCCAAGGCAGTCAAGCCGGAGCTCGAGCGGCTGATCACGCTTGCCAAGCGCGGGGACACCCACGCCAAGCGCCAGGCGATGTCGAAGCTCGGCCAGGACAAGTTCATCGTGTACAAGCTGTTCGAGGAGATCGCGCCGCGGTACACGGAGCGGCCAGGCGGGTACACACGGATCCTGAAGCTCGGACCGCGCCGGTCGGATGCGACCGAGATGGTCTTTCTCGAGCTGGTCTAGCTCCGCGCCACTACCCTCGGGCAGTGGGCTGCCGGATGGTCTTTCGCTGTCAGTTCTGTGACGCTCGGCCCGATGCCGAGACGCAAGCGGCGCTGACGACTCAACTGGAGGATGCGTTCTTCGGAACGTATGTGGATGCCGGGCCGGGAAGGTGGCTGGTGTGGCACGGTCGGGGACCGCTCGGCCCCAAGCGATACGGTGCGCCATGCATCGGGGCGAGCTGACCGCCTACCTGCGCTACCACTACGGAACGGTGGCCCCCAACGCCTGGAAGATGGGCCCCTATCCACGGCCGGAGCTGCGCGACGGGTATGCGCGTTCTTCACAGATCGGCCGCCGCGGGGGGTCGGGGTTCGCGATCTGAGTCAGAGCGGCGTGACGGGTCCTCGTGAAGCGACCGGTCGTCAGCCGGCGGAAGCCGCAGGAACACTCCGAGCAGCGATGTGCCGAGCTCGCCGCGTCCGGCGATGAGGGCCTCGCATGCGGGCATACGTCCACGCGCGGCGATGCGTGCCAGGCCGGTCGCATACTCCGCTGCGCTGTCACGAGGGAGGTAGCCCACCTTCGATCCCTCGATCTCGACCCGTACGGCATTCGGGTCGTGGGCGTTGTCGGGCTCGGGGAACAGATGGGCCGT
Source organism: Solirubrobacterales bacterium (assembly GCA_038200525.1). Classification (GTDB taxonomy): domain Bacteria; phylum Actinomycetota; class Thermoleophilia; order Solirubrobacterales; family Thermoleophilaceae; genus JAAYBF01. Next base: position 12,419 of record JBBPXW010000050.1, read on the forward strand.
GGCATCCTGGCGCACCTCGCCCTCGATCACGCCGACGATCGTGTGCAGGGCGTCCTGGTAGTGCGATTCCCCGGCCACGTTCACGAGCTCATGGCCGCGGAGGTACGTGGTTCGCGGCATGTCGTCGAGGCTAGAGGGCCACTGATAGGTTCGAGCAGATGGACTTCGACGAGGTCAAGGACCAGAGCCGGCGCACTTGGAGCGGAGGGGACTACACGGGTTTGTCGGAGCGGCTGCGCCCGGCAGCGCAGGCGCTCGCCGATGCGTGTGCCGTCGGAGCCGGCCAGGAGGTGCTCGACGTCGCGGCCGGCGACGGCAACTTCGCCATGGCGTGTGCGATCGAAGGCTGTGCTGTAGTCGCGTCGGACATCGCTCCCGGGATGGTCGAGCGTGGTCGCGCCCGTGCCAAGGCCGAGGGCTTCGACATCGAGTGGGTCGAGGCCGATGCCGAGGACCTGCCGTTTGAGGAAGACCGCTTCGAGTGCGTCGGCTCGGTGTTCGGGGCGATGATCGCGCCGCGGCCCGACGTGGCCGCGCGTGAGCTGTTTCGCTGCGTACGGCCGGGCAACACGGTTGGCATGGTGGCCTGGACCCCCGGCTCGGCGGCGGTCGAGATGTTCGGGATCGGACGCGCGCACGCGCCGGCCAGGCCGGACGCCCACCTGCCCGAGGAGTGGGGGGTCAAGGACACCGTGCGGGAGCGGTTCGGCGAGCTGGCGCACTCGATCGAGATCGAACGGCGCACGTTGCCGTGGACCGGCGACTCGCCCGAGCAGTTCGTGGCGCAGATGGAGCGCGACGTGCCCCCCCAGGTGGCCGCCAAGGCGGCGATGCCCGCTGAGGCCTATGCCGCGCTGCGCGCCGACATGCTCGACATGGTCGCGCGGTGGGCCGGCGGCGACGGTCCCTTCTCGATCGACGTCGAGTACCTGATCACCGTGGCCCGCAAGCGCGGGTAGCCCACTGGCGGCCAAGCTCGTTCTCGAGTACGACGGCGCCGGGTTCTTCGGTTGGGCGGCCCAACCGGGAGTCCGAACGGTCCAGGGGGAGGTCGAGCGCGCGCTCGCCACCGTGCGGCGCGAGCCGGTCGAGCTCACGGTGGCCGGCCGGACCGACCGGGGAGTGCACGCTCGCGGACAGGTGGCAAGCCATCCCGGGAAGCCCTCCACGGCCTACTCGCTGAACAGCGTTCTGCCCGCCGACGTGCGCGTGCTCGCATGCGACGAGGTGGCCGAGGGCTTCAGTGCGCGCTACGACGCCGTGTCGCGCACGTACCGCTATCGCGTGCAACCGGGACGGTGGCCGCGCGTGATGGAGCGCGACAGATCGCTGCACTGGCGCTATGCGATGGATCGGGACCTGCTCGAAGCGTGCGCTTCACTGCTTCCCGGGGTGCACGACTTCACCGCCTTCACACGTGCGAGGACGATCCATACCCGCTTTCACCGTACCGTGATGCGTGCCGAGTGGATCGAGGAGCACGAGGGAGTGCTCGGCTTCTGGATCGAGGCCGACGCGTTTCTGCGCAGCATGGTGAGGGTGCTCGTCGGAACGATGCTGATCGTGGCTCAGGGCCGTGCAACGGTCGACCATTTCGCCGAGCTGCTTGAGGGGCGACCGCGCGAGGAGGCCGGCGACACCGCGCCGCCACGCGGGCTCTACCTCGAGTCGGTCCGGTACCGCCCGACACTATCCTCGATCGCTCGATGAAGGTGCTCCTCACTAACGACGACGGCATCGCTGCGACCGGCTTGCATGCGATGCGCCGGGCACTGCTGCAGGTGCCCGGCGCGGACCTGTCGGTGATAGCGCCCGACTCGAACCGCAGCGCCACCGCCCGCAGCATCACGACCCGCACGCCGCTATGGGTCGAGGAGATCGAGCTCGACGATGGGACGAAGGGTTACGCGACCGACGGCACGCCCGTGGACTGCGTGCGCTTCGCAGCGCTCGGCCTGCTCGAGCACCAGCCCGACCTGATCGTCTCGGGCATCAACCACGGCTCCAACCTGGGTGACGACATCACCTACTCCGGCACGGTGGCCGCCGCCCTCGAGGGCATCGTGCTCGGCATCCCCGCGATCGCGGTATCCCAGCAGGCCGATCACGGGGAGATGGACTTCCGCGACGGGCGTCAGTGGGAGCACCGGGACTTCGAGGGGGTAGCCGGCTTCGTCGCGCGGATGGTCGAGGAGCTCGAGCGCGTCCCCATGCCCGCGGGCACGCTGCTCAACGTCAACGCGCCGGCGGGCGAGACGACCGGAGCCATCGGCTGCGGCCTGGGCAAGCGGATCTATCGCGACCGGCTCGAGCTGGTCGAGGAAGCGGGGGGTCGCAAGCGCTACCGCATCTACGGCGAGCGTCCCGGGTACGAGGAGCAGGAGCACACCGACTTCGCGGCCGTGGCAGCCGGCTTGATCGCCGTCACTCCGCTGCACTTCGACCTGACCGATCGCGCGGGCATCGACTCGCTCGCGGGCTTCGACCTGGACGCGCTGCTGCGACCCGCGGCCCGCGAGGTGTGAGGTTGGCGGTCCGGTACTCGCCCGATCAACGATCGGGCTCCGTTCCTCCCGCGGCCATTCCAAAGAAGGCCAAGGACCGCTCGGCAGAGCTGCGCGTGGCACTCGATCGCCACAACCACCGCTACTACGTCCTCGACGAACCCGAGGTCTCCGACTCCGAGTACGACGCGCTGATGAACGAGCTGCGCGCGCTGGAGGACGAGCACCCTGAACTGCGAACGCCGGACTCTCCGACCCAGCGGGTTGGCGGCACGGTGCTCGACAAGTTCGAGCCGGCTGAGCACCGCCAGCCGATGCTGTCGCTGGCAAACGCCAACAACGAGGAGGAGCTGCGGGCATGGCTCGTGCGCTCCGAGCGCTTCCTCTTGAAGGGGGGCGTCGAGAACGCAGAGATCAGGTTCGTGACCGAACCGAAGATCGACGGGCTGGCGATCTCCCTGCTCTACGAGGACGGCGTGCTCGTGCGTGGCGCCACCCGCGGGGATGGCGAGGTTGGCGAGGACGTGACCGAGAATCTGCGCACTGTGAAGGCGATCCCGCTTCGGGTCACGGGAGCGCCGGCCCTGCTCGAGGTGCGCGGCGAGTGCTACCTGCCGCGGCGTGCCTTCGCCGAGCTCAACGAACGTCGCGCGGCTGCGGGCGAGCCCACCTATGCCAATCCGCGCAACACTGCAGCAGGCTCGATCCGTCAGCTCGACACCAAGCTCACTGCCGCGCGACCGCTCTCGATGTGGAGCTATGCGATCGGTGCGCTCGAGGGCCTCGAGTTCCAGACCCACTACGAGTCGCTCCAGTGGCTGAACGACCACGGGTTCAAGGTGAACGCCGACATCGAGCGCCACGACGACCTCGAGTCGGTGGTCGAGGCGTGCCGAGGGTGGGAGGAGCGGCGCGAGTCGCTGGACTACGAGATCGACGGCGTCGTGGTCAAGGTCGACGACCTTGCGCTGCAGCGCAGCCTCGGGGTGGTGGGGCGCGAGCCACGCGGGGCGATCGCCTGGACGTTCCCGCCGATGACCGCCACGACGACGCTCGAGGGCGTGATGTGGAACGTGGGACGCACGGGTCACATGGTGCCGTTCGCCAAGCTGAAGCCCGTGCAGGTCTCGGGGGTGACCGTGAAGCTTGCGACGCTGCACAACGAGGAGGACATCGAGCGCAAGGACGTGCGTGACGGCGACGAGGTGATCGTCACCCGGGCCGGCGACGTGATCCCGCGCGTGGTCTCACCCACGGCCAAGGCGCAGAAGGCAAAGGGCAGGGCGCCGGTTCCCCGCCCGCCCGCGCAGTGCCCGTCGTGCGGCACCGACACCGTCAAGGTCGAGGGCAGCGTATGGACGATCTGTCCCAACCGCGCCGGCTGTCCCGGCCAGCTGTTCCAGTCGGTCAAGCAGTTCGTCAGCCGGGGCGCGATGGACATCGAGGGGCTCGGCGAGGAGCGCGTCGGCCAGTTCCTCCGCGACCAGGTGATCGACGGCATCGCCGGCATCTACGATCTCGATGCGGAGCGCCTGGAGGGGCTCGAGGGGTTCGGTCAGATCTCGATCGACAACCTGCTGCGCGCGATCGAGCAGTCCAAGGCACGGCCGTTCGCGCGGGTGGTGTTCGGACTCGGCATCCAGGGCATCGGCTTCACCAACGCGCGAGCGCTCACTCGCTGGTTTCGCGACATCGACGCGCTGCTCGACGCGACGCCCGAGCAGATCGCCGAGGTGCCGGGCATCGGCCCGATCCTCGCCGAGCAGATCGCCGAGACGCTTTCGGAGGAGTCCACCCGTGGCGTGCTCGAGCGCCTACGGGGTCACGGCCTCCAGATGGTCGACGAGGGTCCCGACCCGCGGGAGGGGCAGGGGCCTCTTCATGGCCGGACGCTCGTGCTGACGGGCACGCTGCCCAACCTGACGCGCGAGGATGCCACCGAGCGGATCGAGGCCGCGGGCGGCAAGGTGACGGGCTCGGTGTCGAAGAAGACGACCTACCTCGTGGCCGGCGACGACCCCGGCTCGAAGCTCGCCAAGGCGGAGAAGGTGGGCACCGAGGTGCTCGACGAGCAGGGGCTCCTGGCGCTGCTCGAGAGCTAGCCGGAGGAGGCGATCAGCTGCGCCATCCGGTCCTGGATGGCGCGGCCACCGGTGGTGTTCACGCCGTTCATCAGGATCGAGAAGGCGTAGACATCGCCGGAGGCGGCCGTGCAGTATCCCGACAGCGCCGTGACGCCGGCGAGCGTGCCCGTCTTGCCGCGACAGCGCCCACGGGCTGCGCCGCCGCGCATACGCCCTGCCAACGTGCCGTCACGGCCCGCGATCGAGAGCGAGTCGAAGAAGGCGGGGAACTCATCCCTGGTGCGCATGGCCAGCAGGAGGCGCGTGACGCGGTACGGGCTCGCACGGTTGCCGCGCGACAGCCCCGAGCCGTCGGCGAGGCTGGCCGGCGCCGCCCCCAGCCGCCGCGCGAAGCCGGCAGCCAGCCGCGCGCCGTCCCTCGTCGTGCCCCTGCCGTTTCCGATCAGCGCCAGATCCTTGCTGAGCATCTCGGCGAAGAAGTTGTCGGAGGGCTTGTTGGTCAGCCGCACGAGCGAGGACATCGCCGGCGACTTGACTTTGGCGAGTGGCGTGGCGCCGGAGGGTGCTCGCGCCGATCTCGGGGCGCCGCTCACGCCAACCCCGACCGCCGCCAGCGCGGCGTCGAGCCGAGCCGCCGCGAAGGCCGGCGGACTCGCCTGGTAGCCGCGGCCACTCTCGGTGGCCAGGCCGCGGTTGTAGGAGAGAGCGCTCAGCGGGCCGACGTACGGCGAGACGCCGTAGCGGGAGTCCGGCCCGCCGCGCAGCGCGTCGAACTTGGACTCGTCTCCATAGATCCGTCCGGTGACCGTGCGGATGCCGATCGCCTTCAGCCGCGTGGCGAGGGTCTGGACGGAGGCTCCGCCGCCGTAGGCGCGACGACCGAAGGCGCTGCTGCCGAAGGTCGGGTCACCACCCCCGACGAGATAGAGGCTCCCCCTGTAGGTGCCGTTCTCCGCCAGCGTGCCGGTCCCGCGCACCTCGGTTGCCAGCTTCGCGTGGACGCCATAGCGCGCCAACGCGGCGGTGGTGGTGAACAGCTTGGTGTTCGATGCCAGCACGCGGGCGGTGTGCTGGCGCGAGCCGAACACCCTCCTGCCCGTGGTGGCGTTGACCACGTAGGCACCCGAGCCGCGCCCGGCTGGGCTCAGAGCGGACCCGAGCCGCGACGAGAGGCTGGCCGAGGCCCCGGCCTTCGGGGCGGCTGCTGCGGGCGGGGTCGCGACTGCAGTCCCCCCGATCGCTGCGGCTGCGCAGGCGAGGGCCCTGAGGCTTCGGAGAGATTCCATTGAGAGCGACAACACGCTACAGGCCCGATGGGAGCGCCACGACCGACCGATCGTCGATACTGGTGGAATGGGAGATGTCGTCAAGCTCCAGACGCCGCCGGGAAAGAGCCGCAAGAGCGCGCGGTCCGGCCCGCGGCGCTCGCGAAAGCAGTCGCGCACGGCGCTCGTGCTGGGCGGGGGAGGCTTCACCGGGGGCGTCTATGAGATCGGCGCGCTGCGGGCGCTCGACCTCCTCGCCGTCAACCGGACGGTCAACCAGTTCGACGTCTACGTGGGGACGAGCGCGGGCTCCTTCATCGCCAGCATGGCCGCCAACGGCGTCACGCCCGAGGAGATGATGCGGGTGGTAAACCAGCAGGTGCCGACCCCGTTCCAGAGTTTCGACCGCGGGTCGCTGATGCGACCCAACTACGTCGACTTCGCTCGCAGCGCTGCACTGCTGCCGCTGCGACTGATCGGCCTTGCGCGGACGGTCGTGGCCCAGGGTGGCCGGGTCGCCGCCATGGACCTCGCCGTGCAGCTGGCTGAGGCGCTGCCGGCCGGCATGTACGACTCGCGGGCGATCCAGCAGTACCTCGAGACGGTGCTGTCCGATCCCGACCGCACCAACGACTTTCGCCTGCTCGAGAACGAGCTCTACCTCACTGCGACCGACCTCGACACCTGCGAGCGGATCATTCTCGGCGCCGAGGACTGGACCGACGTGCCGATCGCGCGCTCGGTGGCGGCATCGACAGCGTTGCCGATGGTCTACAAGCCGGTCGAGATCAAGGGCCGTCACCTGGTTGACGGGGGCATCCGGTCGACCACGAACGTCGACATCGCCGTGGAGCGCGGGGCCAAGTTCGTGGTGGTGGTCAACCCGCTCGTGCCCTACGTGAACGACTTCCAGAAGGTGATCCCGACCATGATGGGCAGCCGCGTCCAGCGCGTGGCCGACATGGGATTTCCCGAGATCGGCTACCAGACGTTCAAGCTGCTGGCCCACCAGCGTCTGCACGAGGCGGTCCGCCACTGGAAGGAGAAGTACCCGGGAGTGGACATCATCCTCGTCGAGCCTGAGCCCAACGACGAGCTGATGTTCGAGACCAACGTCATGAACTTCAGTCGGCGCGTCGAGATCGCCCGCCACGGCTTCGAGTCGGTCACGCTCAAGCTGGCCGAGGACTACGAGGATATGCGCGCGATCTGTGCCCGCCACGGGATCGAGATCTCCGCCACGCGTGTGCGCAAGGTGGTCAGTCGCTTCGCCGAGGAGCGCGAGCGCACCCAGGGGTGGCGGCGGATCTTCGAGCAGACCACGGGGGCGCTGCTGCGCCAGAGCGAGTAGTTCTTGCCTCCCTCCTGGGCCTGCTAGCCCAGCGTCTTCCCAAGCGCGCTCAGCAGCCGATCCGTAGCCGCCCCGTCTCGCACCGTCGCCCGCACGTGGTCGTCGGCTCCGAGCGGCCCGCCCGCGGCGACGATCACGCCCTCGCGCCGCAGTGCTGCCGTTAGAGCCGCTCCCGTCATGCCCGGTGCCGACAGCCATACGAAGTTGGCCTGGCTGTCGGCAAGCTCCAGGGCGAGTGGGTGCAGACCGTCGAGCAGGCGCCTGCGCTCGTGGATGACGGCGGCGCGGCGGCGTGCGATCTCGGCGCCCCCGATCTTCAGAGCCTGCAGCACGGCCGCCTGGGTGAGGGCGTTCACGCCGAGGACCGGTGCGATCGACTCGAGCAGCGAGGCGGATGCGCTCGAGCCGATGGCGTAGCCGGCGCGCAGGCCGGAGAGGCCGTAGATCTTTGAGAACGTGCGGATCACGAGCAGGCGCGGCAGGGCGTCGGTGAGCCGCAGCACGCTGTCGGGCGGCTCGGCGTCCTGGAAGTGCACGAGCGCCTCGTCGACCACGAGGTGCACCCGCTCGGGCAGGCCCGCTGCCAGCGTGGCCACCTGCTCGGCGTGGAGGTAGGCACCCGTGGGATCGTTGGGGTTGCAGAGCACCACCAGCCGGGTCCGCTCGGTCACGTGGTCGTGGAGATCCTCGAAGCGATCCACGGGGACTGGCCGGCCGCCGGCCCGCTGTGCCATCAGCGGATACAGCGGATAGGAGGGCCACGGTGTGACCAGCTCGTCGCCGGGCTCCATCAGGGACAGTGCTGCGGCCTGGAGCAGTTCGGCGGCGCCATTGCCGACCACGATTCGCTCGGGTTCCACCGAGTGCGCCTTTGCAAGCGCTCCGCGTACCTCCTCGGCGTGCCGGTCGGGATAGCCGTTCACGCGTCCGCGCGCGGTGTAGATGGCGGCGTTGACCACCTCCGAGTTCGGGAACTCGGGCCATTCGGTGCCCGAGAGGTCGAGATCCGGGATGCGCTCGAGCGCGAGCGCCCGTTCGCGGATGCGCCGCTCACGACGGACCTTGTTCACCTCCTCCTGATCGATGTCCTCGAACTGGCGGTAGTAGTCCCTCAGGCGCATCAGTTCCGCGGCGCGAGCGTGGGCCCCGGCCCCTGGATGATCAGGAACCAGAACGAGAACGCGACGACGACGACGGCTACGCATGCCGCGAAGATCAGCTCGATCGCGCCGCGCTCCTGATCGTGACCGCCGGCGCGGCGCACGAGCTTCCACCACCCATCGAGCCGTTTGGCCAGCACCATCGTCAGCATCAGCGACGTCAGGCAGCCGAGCATGATCACCGCGATCCCGGCGGTCACGGTGCCGGTGAGGTACTGGACCTGCGAGCCGATCCACAGCCAACCGAGCGGCTGGGGCCCGAGCAGCGTCAGGCAGAGCGCCGTCTCGAGGGTGAGGATGAAGCCGGCGAGCCAGCGATCGACGCGGCGCCGTCGGTCACTGGCTCCCGACCCCTTGAAGCGGACGGGCGAGGACCGCCTGCCCGTGAAGAGGCCGCCGGACTCGGTTGGGTCGCTGCGCGCCATCCGCTGAACGCTAGTGGGGGCGTCCCGAGAGCATCAGGACCCATAGAGGGCGGCGATCGTGGACTCGTTCTTCTCGTTGACCACGTTGCGCTTGACTTTCAGCGTCGGGGTCAGCTCGCCTGTCTCCTGGCTCAGGTCGTGGGGCAGGACGGTGAACTTCTTGATCTGCTCCACCGGCCCGACGCTCGCGTTCACCGCGTCGACGGTCTCCTGCACGGCCGCGCGCATCTCATCGGAGCCGGTCACCTGGTCGGGCTCGAGGCCGTGCTGCTCGGCGAAGGCACCGAGCTCGTCGGGATCGAGGGTGATCACTGCCACGAGATAGGGGCGGCGGTCGCCGATCACGACCGCCTGCGAGACCCACCGGCTCTGCTTGAGCCCGTTCTCGAGGTTGGCCGGCGTGATGTTCTTGCCACCCGCGGTGATGATGATGTCCTTCTTCCGGCCCGTGATGAACACGAAGCCGTCCTCGTCGATCGAGCCGAGATCGCCGGTGTGCAGCCACCGGTCGACGAGCGTCTCGCTCGTCGCGTCGTCGTTCTTGTAGTAGCCCTGGAAGATGTTCGGGCCGCGCAGCAGCAGCTCGCCGTCCTGTGCCACCTTGGCCTCCACGCCGGGCAGGCACCGGCCCACCGAGCCGAGGCGGAATGCCTCGGGTGTGTTCACCGTGGCCACCGTGGCGGTCTCGGTCATGCCGTAGCCCTCCATCACCGGCACGCCGCAGGCGTAGAAGAACTCGAGGATCTCGAGCGCGATCGGAGCCGCGCCGGTGTTGCACACCCGGATGTTGCCGCCGAACAGGCCGCGGACGTTCTTGTAGAGCTTCTCCTCGGCGGCGTCGAAGCCGGCGCGCAGCTGGGCCGGGACCTCGTCGCCGTCCTGCTCGAGTTGACGCACCTTGAGGCCGACCTGCACCGCCTCGCGCATCTTCTCGGGGTCCTCGGCCGCGGTGGTGGCCATCGTGTAGATCTTCTCGAAGATCCGCGGCACCGACGGGAAGAAGGTCGGCTTGACCTCCATCAAGTTCGGGATGATCTTCTGCGGGTCGCGCTCCCAGAAGGCGACCGTGCCACCCACGTCGAGGGCGATGAACTGGATCAGCTTGGCGAACGCGTGGGCCAGCGGCAGGAAGAGGTAGGTGACCTCGCCCGACTCCAGGGCGCCGTGGGTCTCTGACATCGTGACGACCTGGCGGTAGTTCCCGTGGGTGAGGATGCAGCCCTTGGGCGGCCCGGTGGTGCCCGACGTGTAGATGTAGATGCAGACGTCCTCCGGCGAGATCGCAGCGGTGCGCGCGTCCAGCTCGGCCTGGTCGCGCCCGCGGCCGCGCTCGCGCAGCTCGTCGAGGGTGATCACGTCGTCGGCGCCCTCGACGGGCTCGAACACCACGATCTCGCGCAGCTTCGGGAGGCGGTCGCGCACCGCCCGGATCTTGTCGAGTTGCGACGCGTCCTCGAGGAACACGACCTCGGACTCCGAGTGATCGAGCACGTAGTGGCACTCCTCGGCCGAGTTGGTCTGGTAGACCGAGACCGACACGGCGCCCGCCGTGAGGATCGCGAAGTGGGCGTAGGTCCACTCCACTCGGGTGTGGGCCACGATCGCGACCTTGTCTGCCGCCTCGACCCCGATGCCGATCAGACCGCGACCGACCTCTGACACGACGGTGGCGAGGTCGTCGTAGCTCACGTCCTCCCAGGCTTCACCGACCTTGTGACGCAGGGCCGGCTTCGAGCCGTGCTGCTCGGCCGCCAGGCCGATGATGTCGGCCATCGTCTTCGAGCCGGTGCCCATGCTGGCTGCGGTGCCTGCTTCCATCAGTCCCTCTCCTCCGATCGGCTTGCAGAGCGGATCTTAGATTGGATTGGGCACGTCCACGAACCGATGCTCGACCCCGTGCTCGTGAGCCAGCAGCTCGCCGAGCCGGCGCACGCCGAACGTCTCTGTTGCGTAGTGACCGCCGGCGAGGAAGTGGATGCCAGACTCGCGCGCCTCGAGCATCGTGTGCTCGGCCGGCTCCCCGGTGAGAAACGCGTCGAGCCCGGCGGCCACGGCCTCACCGAGCGACGATGCCGCGGCGCCGGACACCACCCCGATGGAATGCACGGGATCGGGCCCGTAGGGCCACACGAACGGCTCTGTTCCGAACGCGGTGGCGCACCGCTCGCGCAGCTCCGATAGCTGGATCCCGCGCTCCGAGCGCGCCACGAACCCCAGTGGCCGGCCGCGGTGGGAGCCGAACCGCTCGGCCTTCGCGAGGCCGAGCTGCTCGCAGATCAGCGCGTTGTTGCCCACCTCGGCATGGGCATCGAGCGGCAGGTGGTAGGCCGCCAGCGACAGGTCCGCGTCGAGGAGCGCCGCGATCCGGCGCTTGAGCAGCGGCGTGATCGTGTCGGGGTGGAAGTCACCGAGCAGGCCGTGGTGACAGATCACCATCTGTGCCCCGAGCTCTGCCGCTCGCTCGAACAGCTCGACGCCGGGGGAGACGCCGGTGACCACCATGTCCACCTCGGCTGCGCCGGGCACCTGGAGCCCGTTTGGGGTGTAGTCGTCAAAGCCGGCGGCGTCCAGGAGCTCGTCGAGGTGGGCAACGATCGCGTCGCGCGATGCCATCGAGATGACGGTACCCCAAAGTTTGATAACTGCTGACGGAGGTATAAAGAAGTTCCGTAGAGAATCAGCAACCAGTGAGGCCATGACGGCACCAGCCGTAGCTGCACCGACTCGCACCCACGCTTCGATCAGCGATGGCGACCTCGTCGCTCTGGTCAGGGACGGCGACGACGGCGCCTTCGAGGAGCTCTACCGCCGCCACCACGCCCACGTGACCGGCGTCGTCGCACGGATGCTGCGCGATCCTGCGCGCACCGAGGACGTCGTCCAGGAGACCTTTCTGTCAGCGCTGCGGCGGCTGCGCGATACCGACACAGAGATGCGATTCCGTGCGTGGATCTCGGAGATCGCACGCAACGCGACGATCGACCAGTTCCGGCGCGCCGGACGCGCGAAGGAGGTCTCGATCGATGCCGACCAGGGGCTCGCGCCCGTGGACGCGCTGCGGCTGGCCGGCGGCCCCTCCCCGGAGATGTCGGCGATCGGACGCGAGCGGTTCGGCCACTTCCGCGGTGCCCTCGACGAGCTCTCGGTCGCCCACCAGCGGGTGATCGTGCTGCGCGAGCTCGAGGGTCACTCCTACCGTGAGATCGGTCAGCTGATGGACCTGACGCCTTCGGGGGTCGAGAGCACGCTCTTCCGCGCCCGGCGCCGGCTGGAGCAGGAGTACGAGCAGATCGACTCCGGTGTGCGTTGCGTGGCAACCGAAGCCGCGATCGGACGGCTGTGCGAGGGCAGCGGGTCGTGGCGCGACCGGCGCAAGCTGCACCGCCACGCGAGCCGCTGCTCGATGTGTCGCAGGCACGCGCGCGTGTGTGGCATCGAGCCTCTGCTTCCCGGCTCAGGCATCGGCACGAAGGTCGCGGCGCTGCTGCCATTCCCGATTTTCTTCAGTCACCGCCGCACCGGCATGGGCGAGCCGATCCGCAGCGTGCTCGAGACCGGCTCCCGACAGAGCCAGGCGCTGGCCCCTGCCGCGGGTTCGGCATGGGAGCAGAGCGCGCCGCTGATCGGCAAGACGCTCGCGGTCATCGCCGCGGCCACCGTGATCGGGCACTCGCCCGCGGCCGACGACGCACGGCGCGACGCCAAGCCGCCGGGGCCGGTCGTCACGCGCGGTGCACATGTGACCCAACGGTCTGGTCCGGCCGCCTCCACGCCGACCCCGCGTGTGGCTCCTGCATCCGAGGCTCGTGCGCGGATGGCTCCGGAGCGCCCGAGGCGAGCTCGCCGGCCCCGCTTCACCGCCCCGCCGCGGAGCAGGCCGCGAGCGGCCACTCCGGCCCGGACCGGGCCGCTGGCTGCGCCCGGAGCCCCGAGCGGCCCGCGGGCGTCGCTCCCGAGCGCGCCTGCCCCCCGGGAGGCGGCGGTGGTTCAACAAGCCTCGTCCGTGCCGGCCGGCGACGCGGTCACGCGCGGTGCCGCCGTCTCGGTGCCTGCCGCACCGGTCCGCGCGGCCGTCGACGTCGCCAACGGAGTCGCGCCCGCCACCCGGCCGGTGACCGATGCCGTCACAGGCCCCGCGGGCGCGTAGCAGCAGGTCACCTCCCGGATCGAGAAGCTCCTGTAGCCGACACTCGCCGCTGAGGGCGCCGCAGCGGTCGACCCGGAGGTAATCTGGGCGGCGCATGGCGCAAGAACCCGATGCGGTAGCCGAGACGGACTTCCTCGAGTCGCTCACCGACACGAGTCTCTACTCCATGGGCGCGTTCTTCAGCGACGAGCATCCCGACCTCGTCGACGACGTGATCGTGCAGAGCGAGGCGATCGAGCAGGCCGGCATCCGCGGCTACGCCGACGAGCACGGGCTACCGGCCCAGGCCTGCTTCGAGACCCTGCTCACTGGGCTGGCGGTGCGCTACTACAACGCCGTCGCGGCCTGAGCCCGGCCCTCCCTCACTATCGGGCTGCCCAGATTTGAACTGGGGACCTCTCCGACCCGAACGGAGCGCGCTACCAAGCTGCGCCACAGCCCGTGGCGCAGCAGACTCTACTAGGACGCCGCCCCCCGTCGCTTCTCGTAGAGGGTTCTGTTCGCGGGTGATTAGCGCAGCGAGGGGCGGCCGCGGGGGTCGGTGATCGCTCGGCGGGGGTGGTGGGGACGGCCTTGGTTGGATTTAAGCCATGCGCGGATGTCGGTCGTGTAGGCGAGTTCGTTGTCTTGGCGGTTGGCGTGTAGCTGCATCAGCATGAGCAGCCGGTTGGTCCGCTCGCGGTTCTTGAGTCCGTAGCGGCGGGCGTGTAGCGCGTCGCGGATCGGGTGGATGAGGCCGTCCATCGGCGAGGTCGATAGCGGCATGCCCGGTCCGCGGTCGGCGCGTAGTCCGCGGCGGGCGAACTGGTCTTCGATGATCTTGCCGGTGCTCTCCAGCCAGCTCGAGAGGCGGCCGATGTCTGCGGCTTGGGCCTCGCACGCGAACGGTCGCCAGAACGAGAGGCCAGTGAATGCGGTGTCGAGGCGCGAGCGCAGCTGATCGATCGCGGGGCGGTGGTGGGGCTCGCTGCACTGGACCTTGTCCATCAGCCGCTCCAGCGCGTGGCGCAGATGCCACTCGCAAAGGTAAAGCTCGGCATCGGGAAAAGCGATCCGGGCGGCGGCGTTCAGAGCGCTGTGGTTGTCGCAAACGATCCGCTGGGGCGCTCCCTCCAGCCGACCTAGGAAGGCAGACCAGTTGGCCTGTGTCGCCTCCGGAAAGGCTTCCAGACCCCAGATCTTGGGCTGATTGCGCTCAAAGCCAACAGCGCAGAAGACCTTAAACGCGATCCGGAAACGTCCGGTCGCCGGGTCGCGGACCGAGAACGGCAAGTCATCGAGAAGCAGCGAGCCGCTCGCCGGCCAGGCCGCGGGCCGATGGGCCTCGAAAACGACCGGGGCGAAGGTCTCGACCCAGTCCATCACCAGCTGCCCGTGGCGGGTCGGGCGCAGCTCCCCGGTAGCGGGGTCCTCCCGCAACCGACGGGCACGCTCTCGCGCGACCAGGCCCGCCTGGCGATAGGTCGCCCCAGCCCCAACAGCCGCCAGAGCTTCGGCGATCCCTCGCGCGACGAACTGGTAGTAGCGGGCGGCGTGAGGGCCCTCCCGCAGATGCACCTCCCGCTCGCAAATCTCGCAAGCGTCGTGCCATGCCTCCTCGCGCGGCAGGACCTCGGTGAAGCGATGCGCCCGATCCCCGTTCGCGGGCAAGCAGCAATAGAGCTGACGCCGATGCCCCCGCTTCCCGTACTGGCCATCCAAACGCACCCGCGACCCCGCGTGCTCAGACCGCGGACAAGCCGCTACCGCCCTACTCCACGACTTTCCGGTCGTACCCAAACCGGCCGCGACACTAAAACCAGCCCCGGCCAGAACGCTCAA
>JBBPXW010000051.1:0-7274 GCA_038200525.1 Solirubrobacterales bacterium
GGCGCGCACCGCATCGAGCAGCTCGTGATCGCCGCCGAGCACGAGCGCGATCCGGTCGGCCACGTCGAAGCCGGCGTCCTTGCGGGCGTTCTGCACGGCGTGCACCACCTCCCGGGCGAAGCCTTCGTGGCGCAGCGCGTCGTCGAGCACGGTGTCGAGGGCCACCGCATGTGACCCGGAGCGCTCGACCTGGTAGCCGTCGAGCGGCTGCAACGCCATCTGGACGTCGTCGGAGCTGATTGGATGATCGCGGCCGTCGATCGCGATGTGCACCTCGGCTCCCGCACGCAGCGCGGCGGACGCGCGCGCGGCATCGAGTGCGGCCACGGCGTCCGCCACCTGCGGCATCTGCCTGCCAAAACGCGGGCCGAGGTTGCGGTAGTTGGGCTTCAGCTCGAAGCGGCCGAGCTCGTCGGCATCGTCGGCGTAGCGCACCGCGCGCACGTTCAGCTCCTCGCGGACCGTCGCCTCGAACCGGCCGATCGCCTCGCGCTCGTCGCCGGCGGCCACCACCACCGCCTCACGCAGTGGCTGGCGCACCTTCAGCCGTCCGTGGGCACGCGCCTCCCGGCCGAGCCCAACGGTCTCGCGAGCCACCTGCATCTGCCACTCGAGCTGCGTGTCGCGCAGCGACGCATCGGGCTCGGGGAAGTTGCACAGGTGCACCGACGGCTCGCTGCCGTCCAAGTTCTCATAGATAGCGTCGGCGATGAACGGCGTGAGGGGAGCCAGCAGCTTCGACACGCCGAGCAGGCAGGTGCGCAAGGTGGCGAAGGCGGCGGGGTCGCCATCCCAGAAGCGGCGGCGTGAGCGGCGCACGTACCAGTTGGAGAGATCCTCGATGTAGGCGGCGATCGCTCGGCCGGCCGTGGTGGTGTCGTAGTCGTCGAAGCGGTCGATGCAGGTCTCTGACAGCGACTGGAGCCGTGAGAGGGCCCAGCGATCGAGGTCGGTGAGGTCGACGTCTGAAACCTCGGCCGGCTCGACCTCGTTCACGTTGGCGTAGAGGGCGAAGAAGCCGTACACGTTCCACAGCGTCTTCATGAACTGGCGCACCGACTCGCCGATGGTCTCCACCGAGAAGCGGTATCCGTCCCACGGCTGCTTGGAGGTGAAGTAGTACCAGCGGAAGGCATCGGCTCCGTGGGTGTCGAGCACCTCCCAGGGACTCACCGTGTTGCCCTTGGACTTGGACATCTTCTGGCCCTCGGGGTCGAGGATCAGGCCGAGGCAGAGCACGGTCTGAAACGACGCCCGGCCATAGAGCAGAGTGCTCACGGCGAGCAGCGAGTAGAACCAGCCCCGAGTCTGGTCCAGCGCCTCGCAGATGTAGTCGGCCGGAAAGCGCTCCTTGAACTTGTCGTCGTTCTGAAACGGCGCATGCCACTGCGCGAACGGCATCGAGCCGGAGTCCCACCACACGTCGATCAGGTCCGGCACGCGCGTGAAGGTCTTGCCGTCGCGCTCGAAGGTCGCATCATCCACGTAGGGCCGGTGCAGGTCGTCGGGAACGGTCGCGCCGAGCTCGGCAAGCTCCGCGCGCGAGCCGACGCACACCGTCTCGCCGTCGTCGGCGCGCCAGATCGGCAGCGGCGTGCCCCAGTAGCGCTCTCGCGACAGCGCCCAGTCCACGTTGTTCTCCAGCCAGTTGCCGAAGCGGCCGTGCTTGATGTGCTCGGGGTACCAGGTGACATCCTCGTTCGAGGCGAGCAGCTGGTCCTTGATCGCGGTCGTGCGCACGTACCAGGAGGACTTCGCGTAGTAGAGCAGCGGGGTCTCACACCGCCAGCAGTGCGGATAGCTGTGCTCGTAAGCCTCCTCGCGAAGCAGTCGCCCCGACTCGCGCAGGGCCTCGACGATGTCGGCATCCGACTGCTTGACGTTGCGCCCCGCGTAAGGGCCCATGCGCTCGTCGAAGCTGCCGTCGCGCAGCACCGGGTTCTGCAGCGTCAGGCCCTCGGCCTCGCCGAGGCGGAAGTCGTCCTCGCCGAACGCGAGAGCGGTGTGCACCACGCCGGTGCCGTCCTCGATGGTCACGAACGCGGCGGGCAGCACGGTCTGGCTCTTGGGGCCGAAGTCGGTCACGTAGTCAAAGGGCGGCTCGTAGGCCATCCCGACGAGGTCTGCGCCCGTCACCGGATCGGAGGTCTCGACGCCGTCGCCGAGCACCTTCTCGACCAGTGCCTCGGCCAGGATCAGCTGCTCGCCGCCGACGTGGGCGCGCACGTAGGTGACGTCGGGGTTGACCGCCAGCGCCGCGTTCGAGAGCAACGTCCACGGGGTCGTGGTCCAGCCGACGAGCGCAACACCGTCCTCGCCCTTGACCGGAAAGCGCACGTAGGCGCTCGTGTCGATGACGTCCTTGTAGCCCTGGGAGACCTCGTGCGAGGAGAGCGCGGTGCCGCAGCGGGGGCAGTAGGGCACCACCTTGTGACCCTCGTAGAGCAGCCCCTTGTCCCATACCTGCTTGAGGGCCCACCACACCGATTCGATGTAGTCGTCGTCAAGCGTGTAGTAGGCATCATCGGTGTCGATCCAGAAGCCGATCCGCTCGGTGAGCGCGTGCCACTCGTCGATGTACTTGAGCACCGACTCGCGGCACTTGGCGTTGAACTCCGCCACGCCGTAGGCCTCGATGTCGTCCTTGGTCTTGAAGCCGAGCTCCTTCTCGATCTCGAGCTCGACGGGCAGGCCGTGACAGTCCCAGCCGCCCTTGCGGTGCACGAGGTTGCCGCGCATGGTCCGGTAGCGCGGGAACACGTCCTTGAACACCCGGCTGAGCACGTGGTGGGAGCCCGGCCGGCCGTTCGCAGTCGGCGGCCCCTCGTAGAAGACATCGGGCTCGGCGCCCTCGCGGCGACGAACCGACTCGGCGAAGATGTCGCGCTCGCGCCAGCGCACGAGGATCTCCTGCTCGAGGTCCGGGAACGACTGCTGGGGATCGACGGGGGCGTAGCGCGGCACGGCGGCAGAGGGTATCGGTGCGGTGCTCGCCAGATCGACGATCCGGCTGCACTCCTCCCGCCAGTCTGGAGGCAACCACTAGCGTTCCTCGGCCGTGGACGACACCCCCTCTCTCCCCCCCGCACTGCGAACGCTGATCGAGACGGGGCGCAACCTGGTCGGGCGCTCGCGGGTTGCTCAGGTTGGCATTGCCCGCCTCGATGGCGTCGTGGTGGCCGAGCACCGGCCGGCGCTCTCCAGGACGCCGGTGGCAGCGGCCATCAAGCGCGCCCGCGCCGAGACGTGCACGCCGCTCTCACGCTCAGAGGTCGAGGGCGCGTTGCGCAGCGAGTGGGGCGAGCAGCCCGACCGCGTGCTCGATTCGCTCGATCCCGAGCCGATCGCGGTTGGCCCCCACGCCCAGGTGCACCGCGCCGAGATCGATGGCCGTCCCGTGGCCGTCAAGTTGCTGCGGCCGGGGCTCGCCGCGGCCGCACGCTCCGAGCTGTCATTGCTCGACCTGCTCGGGATGCCGGCGCGGATGGCATTTCCCGCGCTCGACACGGGTGCGCTCATACGCGAGATGCGCGAACGCGCGCTCGACGAGTTCGACCTCGAGCACGAGGGCGAGGCGCAACGACGCGTCGCCCGTGCGCTTGCCGGTGTCGAGGGCGTCGACGTCGCGAAGGTCCAGCTCGAGCACACCACCCCTGGCGTGCTCGTGGCCGACTTCGTCGAGCACCCCCTGCTCACCGACCCGGGGGTGCTCGACCACGCCGACCTCGAAGCCATCGCCCGGACCCTGATGCGGGTGTACGCCGGCGCGCTCGGCGAGTTTGGCGCGGTGCTGGCCAATGCCCGCGCCTCCGACGTCGCGGTGCACCCAGACGGCAAGGCGATCACGCTGCTGCACACCGGCGCCTCGAGGCCGGTGAACCGCGTCCGGCTCGAAGCCGCAGTTGGCGCGGTGCAGGCGTTGCGGATGGACGAGCCGGAGACGTTCGGCCTCGCGATGAAGGCGATGGGTCTCTTGAGCGCCGCGGACGCAGCGGGCGCGCACGAGCTGGTTCGGTACGTGCTCGGCGACCTGCTCACCGGGCGCGCCGTGCTCGACGACCGCGCCCTCGAAGCGATCGGCGACCGAGCCGCCGAGCGGGGCGACGAGCTCCTGCGCCTTGCGGCCCGCACGATGCTGAAGCCCGAGGATCTCTGGGTGGGCCGCGCAATCGGTCAGACCGTCTCGCTGCTCGCGCGACTGGGCGTCGAGGAGGACTGGGTGGCTCTGGCGCTCGGCGACGTCCAGCGCGGGTGGCGCTGAGGGACTACGCGGTGAGCTTGCGGCAGATGTAGGCAAGGGAGCGTTTCTCCTCCTCGTCAAGGGAGGCAAACGCAGTGGTCACGCGGTCGGCGTGGCCTGGGAACAGGCGATCGACGAGCGCCCGCCCGGCGGGAGTGAGGTCCAGCGCCGAGCTGCGGCGATCGTGCTCGAGCCGCCGGCGAACGACGAGCCCGCGCGACTCCAGCGTGATGGTGACCTCGGTGGCGTTGGCCTTCGACCAGTCGAGCCGGCGGCGGAGCGTTCGCAGCTCGACCGACCCGCCCGCCGTGGTGAGCACGACGAGCGCCGAGAAGCCGGCCGCCGACACGCCCTCGCGCTCGAGGTCGGCGGCAAGCACCCGGCGCATGGAGGTCTCGGCCCGAAAGAGCGCTTGGAGGGCGCGATGAGCAAGTGGGTCGGCGACCTCGAGCGGACACATCTCCGCGCGGATGCTAGGCGCGCATGCGGACGATTCCCGCTGTTTGCGGGATTGCATCGCCCTCGGCGCGCACGACCACCTGCTGCTCGAGCCGGCCGGTGTCCACGTACTGCTTCAAGTGGTCGGCAGCGTCGATGGGCAGCGAGCCGAGCGACGGAATCACATGGTCGCCGGTGACCGGCATCGACTCGCGGTACTCGAACACCGGCGCCGCGGAGCCGACCTGGCGAGCGGTGTAGACCAGGCGGCCGAGCACCTCGAGGGTCGCCCCGCCGCCGCAGAAGATGAACGCGGTGGGATCCACCGCGCGCATGGCCCGGGCCACGCGCTCCGGCGGGAGGTCGAAGGTGAGCAGCAGCGAGCGAAAGCCCGCACGGCGGATGGCCAGCGCGAGGGCCTGCACGTGCAGCGACTCGTGGTCGAGCCGGGCGGAGGAGTCGAAGAGGATGACGCCCTGGGCGCGCGAGGCCGGCGGCACGACGCGGCGTGCGGCGTACAGCCATCCCGTGGCCCAGCGGCAGGCAAGCTCCCACTCGGCTTCACGCGAGTCGCGGCCCTCCGCCATCTCGATGGCGGGAAGCAGAACCTCCTCGACTGTGCGATCGACCGAGCGGACGGCGAGGCTCTCCTCCATCACGCGGTCGGCAGCATTCTCGTCGAAGTGGTCGAAGGCGTCCAGCAGGCGGCTGGGTGAGCTCGGCCCTTCGCCACGCTGGCGCGCGACCTCGATCGCCGAGGAGATGTTGTGCGTCTCCAGCAGGGCGCGGCGCAGGGCCTCGAGGTCCACGAGCTCGTACTGGCGGTGGCCACCAGCGGTGCGGCGGGGCTTCGGATAGCCGAAGCGGCGCTCCCAGCTGCGCAGCGTGTTGGGGCTCACCCCGAGCAGCTCTGCTGCAGCATTCGTCCTGATCCCGCTCATCTGGTCTCCCTCCGGCCCTCTCATGAGGACGGTGTACACCGGTTGGCCGTGGTGGCCCCTGGGACCCCGCCGATGCACGGGTTCTCGACCAAAGCTGCGCGGGACTTGAGAGGTTTATGACGATACGGACTGGATTTGACCAGCACTGCACCGGTTTTTGCAGAGAGGTCAGCGCAAGCCGAAGCCGCTCGATGCGCATGCCAACCGGACGCGCGGGATACGATCGCGCCGTGCGGTTGTCTCTGTCGTTGATGTGCTGCTCGGTCCTGGTCGCACTCGCCGCGTCGGGCTGCGCGCGTGACGGGGACCCACCGCTGGCGCAGGCGTGCCGCGAGGGCCCGGATGCCGTGGTCAAGGCTCTGGGCGCCGCCCCCAAGCGCGTGACCCTCGACGGGACCTCGCTCTCGAGCTGCCTGCGTCAGGCCGGTCGCAACGGCAACAGCGCGGAGCTCACCGAGCTCGGCACGGGCTACGTCGAGGCAGCATCGCGACTCGCGCGGGAGGCCGAGCGACGCCCCGGGGGCCGGGAGGCCGGCCAGCTCGGGTACCTGATGGGAGCGATCCGCAGCGTGTCGGCCACCACCCAGGGAACCTCGACCGAGCTCGTGCGCCGCATCGAGAACGAGGTGGTGCGGGTGGACGAGCACACGGCGGCGTTCCGTCGCGGTCTACGGGCCGGCCGGCAGGCCGGCTGACCCCAGTAGCCTGCCGCGCAGAGCAATCCGAAGGAGAACGATGGCCGTTGAGCAGCAGTTGTGGGGCTCGGAGACGAGCAAGGCAGTCGACAACTTTCCCGTGTCGGGCGAGCGCGTGCCTACGCCCGTCGTGCGCATGCTTGGGCGGATCAAGGCAGCCGCCGCGCGCACCAATGCCGAGCTCGGCCTGCTCGACCGGGACGTGGCCGAGCGCATCGCAGCCGCCGGCGACGCGGTGGCAGCCGGCGAGCACGACGACCAGTTCCCGATCGACGTGTTCCAGACCGGGTCAGGCACCTCGACCAACATGAACACGAACGAGGTGATGGCCAGCCTCGCGGGCGACGGCGCCCACCCCAATGACCACGTCAACATGGGCCAGTCCTCCAACGACGTCTTTCCGTCGGCCGTGCATCTGGCTGCAGCCTCGGAAGCCACCGAGAAGCTCTTGCCGGCACTGCAGAAGCTCGAGCAGTCCTTCGCCACCAAGGCGGACATGTGGAGGGACGTGGTCAAGGCCGGACGCACCCACATGATGGATGCGGTTCCGGTCACGCTCGGACAGGAGTTCGCCGGCTACGCCGCGCAGGCCAGGCTGGGCCACGCACGCGTGTCCGACGCGCTGCCCCGCGCACTGCAGATCCCATTGGGGGGCACCGCGACCGGCACAGGCCTGAACACGCACGCGGAGTTCGCGGAGAAGGCGCGGGCGCTGCTCTCGGAGAGCACCGGCCTCGCAGTGGCCGCCCCCGAGGATCCGTTCGAGGCCCAGGGCAACCGCGACGGGCTGATCGAGCTTTCCGGGGCCCTCAAGGTGGTGGCCGTGTCCCTGACCAAGATCGCCAACGACCTGGTGATCATGGGCTCTGGGCCACGCACCGGCCTCGTGGAGCTGTCACTGCCCGAGCTGCAGAAGGGCTCGTCGATCATGCCCGGCAAGGTCAACCCGGTGATCCCGGA
>JBBPXW010000052.1:0-10809 GCA_038200525.1 Solirubrobacterales bacterium
AACGCTGCACCGCCCCTGGGCCCGCGTTGTAGGCCGCCAGCGCCAGCGCCGGCTTGTTGTCGAACTGCTTGAGCAGGTCGCTCATCAGGTGGGCCTGCGCATCGATCGCCTTCTCAGCGTCAAACGGATCCTTCAGCCCGTAGCTCTGCGCCGTGCCCGGCATGAACTGCGCGATCCCCTGCGCTCCCACGGGACTCCGAGCAAACGGGTTGAACCCCGACTCGGCGTAGAGCTGGGCGGCCAGCAGGTTCATCGGCACGTTCCACTTCAGTGCCGCCTTGGCGATCGGATCGTGAAAGCGCGGCGGTGTGAAGCTCGGCAGGCCATGGTCGATCCGACCCGGATCGCCGCCCGGCGGCTCCCACGCACCCTTCTCGTACTGCGCCAGATGCTCCCGGTCGCGCGGGTTCGCGCCAAAGCCGTAGTGCCAGGGTTCCCAGGCGTAGCGGTGGATGAAGCCGAACCGCCTCGCGTTTGCCGCCAACCAGCCATACGCGTCGAGCGAGCCGAGGTCGAGCTCTGTGCCGTAACGGTGCAGGCTCGTCCCGGGAGGCGCCACCCACTTGGGATTCGGGTTCTTGGCGAACAGTCGCGCCTGCTCGGCGTCGGAGCGAAAGCCGCTGTTGACCGACAGGGCCAGTCCGGCGCGCCGCGCCGCAGCCGCCATCCGGTCGAACGCCTCGGCGACGTCGGGCCTCATCGGCTTTCCCATCCGATAGGCCAGTGGGCCGTCGTACCCGCCGCCGCTGCCGAAGGCCGGCTGGCTCAGGCTGGCGCCGGCTCCAGGGCTCAACTCGGCCTCGGCCCGTCCCGTGACCGCCACCTCGCGGCGATCGCCCTCGCCGACAGGCACGGCCGCCGTGCCGCGCAGGTGCACGGCTACCCGCGTCGGCGCGAAGGAGGCGCCGGGGAAGGTCACACCCCGGAGCGATACGGTGCCGCGATTGCGCCGCCCTCCCCGGACCGCCGCCACGCGGGCTCGGGCCATGTAGGCCACCGTTGTCAGATGGTGAGGATTGGGCACCCCGCCCGGGAGCACCGCCGGCTCGAACAGGCGCGGATAGTCGCGACGCATCGATGCGGCCGCCGACATCGCCGCGAGATCCGCAGCCCGCTGCTGGTGGCCCTTGCCGCCGAGCGCCTGGCCAAACGCGGTGAGCACCAGCGAGCCGACCAGCAGCACCGCCACGACGCCCAGCGTGAGCAACAGTGCCTGACCCGACTCCCCGCGCCGAACCCCGCCCCGCGTCATGGCCGCGCCATCCACCGGTCTGCAAGGTCGCGCAGGACATCGCCGAGATCGCCGTGCGGCTCGCGGCCCGAGAGCGCCGCGCGGGCACCCAGCCGCGACTCCGGCAGCGACAGCGCGGCCCTGTTCGCCCAGCCCTCGGCCTCCGGGGATGCGCGATTGACGACGACGACGGGAAACGGCCCGACCGCCGCGAGCCGATCGGCCACCACAGCTGCGAGCGCCGGCTCGGCACTCTCCGCGGCAACGAGCACGACCCCGTCTGCGAGCGACGCCGCAGCTGCCGCCTCACGGTGCTCGGCCACGTCGATGAGCAGCGGAGCGATACGGCGTAGATGGGAGCAGAGAGTGACCTGGTCGGCGCCGTGGACGAGGCAGAGGCGCCCGGATACCTGCGTGCCTCCCGGCGCGATTGCGCCGAGCGCACGCGCGAGGCGCCCGGCATCGGGGACGCCGAACGCGAGCCGCGTGCCGCCCGTGACCGACGTGACCGCAGCGGCCCCGCTGCGGTCCCGCGCGGCGAAGGCGGCCGCGAGCCCACGTGCGACCACGGTCGCCCCGGCACGCTCGTGCAGTCCCACGACGGCCACGACGGGTCGATCGATGCAGTCGGACACGTCGGACCCCGGGGCGGTTTCGCCAACCGGCTCGACGAGCCACTCCGCCACTGCGGTGAGCGCCGAGGCGAGGGCGCCCCGACCCGTCGTGGCGTTCTGCGCGGTCACCGACCTCCCACGGACGCATCGGCATCGACTGTCAGCTTGCGGGCAACGACGCGGAGCAGCGCCGGAGGCTGCAACCGCACGGTGACCGTGCCACCCCGCTCCGACACGCGCGCTCTCGTCCTCGACCAGCCCGGCAGCGATTCCCTGGCGCCCCTCGCCGCATCGCCGCCGGCGGCGTGGGCCAGGGCGCCCGCCTCTGCCGCCGTGCCCGCGAGCACGGCGGCGTAGCCGACCGCGAGTGCCTGCAGCAGCACCAGGCCGAGGATCAGGAGGACCGGCAGCGCACCGAGCAGCTCCACCGTCGCCTGGCCCCCGGCCCTCCCGAGACGCCTCACCGCTCCGCCCGTCCAAGCGAGGAGCTCGCTGCGATGTGCACGGAGCCCGCGCCGACGTCGAGCAGCAGCGGCACCTGCACGCGCACCCGCACGCCACCACGCTCGAGCCGTCGAACCTCGAGCCCGTGGCGAAGCGAATCGGGAAGCGCGCTCAGGGCAGCGGGACGCACCTCCCGCCCGACGGCATCCGCACGCGCCGCCACCCGCGCGGCGTGTGCCGACATCCACACCGTCCACCCCGCGAGCGCGAGCTGCCAGGCGATCGCGCCCGCGAGCAGCACGAACGGCACCGCCGCGAGCATCTCGACACTCGCCTGACCACGCTGGGCGCGGAATCTGGATAGCGAGACGACCATGCAGCGAGGCTCGCGCCACCACAGTGACGGCACAACGCCGGCGCGTTACAGATGCATCAGAGCGACGTGACGATCAGGCGTAGCTGCGGTACTGCGTCCACACCCAGTAGAGGCCGTAGCCGCAGATGCCGAGCAGCGCGATCCACGCGAGCGCCCCGAAGCCGCCGGTGCCGAACATCCGGCTCGTGGCGCAGAACGTGAGGAACGCCAGGCCGATCGATCCATAGAGCACGCCGCGCTGGCGGTCTTCGAGGCTCTCGAGCTCGAACCGGAACTGGTGGTAGAGGCGATAACCGAGGAACGCGATCGCGGTGAAGAACGCGAGCGAGATCACCGTGAGCGTGACGCTGAGCGCACCGCCTCCGCCCGGCAGCACCGTGAGCGCGAGGGCGATCAGCAGGATGACGGCGATCTGGCCGAAGCGCTTCACGCGGTTCAGGGTACCGTCCGACCACGCGTCGGACTACGCTAGGGGCATGATCGGATTCCTGATAGCCGGACTCATCATCGGCCTGCTCGCCCGCCTCCTCCTCCCCGGCCGCCAGAAGATCGGTCTGCTGTGGACGCTGGTGCTCGGTGTGGTCGGGTCGGTCATCGGCGGCACCGTCGCCAACCTGATCGGCAGCGGGAGCATCTTCGAGCTCAACTTCATCGGCTTCATCGCCGCCGTGATCGTGTCCGTCGGGCTCCTGTCGGTGGCCGAGGGCAGCGGCTTGGGTCAGGGCGACCGCAGAGACCGGCTGAAGAGCTAGTCGCGCTCGACGAACCGCCTGCGGGACTCCTCGATCTCTGAGATCGCTTGCTCCCGTGAGTACCAGCCGTCGACCTTGACCTTCTTCTGCTCGAGGTCCTTGTAGATCGAGAAGAAGTGAGTGATCTCGTTGGTGAGCAGGCCCGGCAGATCCTCGAGCCTGTCCATCCCATTCCAACCCGGGTCGTTCAGGGGCACACAGAGCACCTTGGCGTCGACGCCCTGGTCGTCCTCCATCCGGAAAAGTGCGATCGGCTTCACATCGATCATGCAGCCCGGGAAGGTGGCCTCGGAGACACAGCACATGACGTCGAGCGGATCGCCGTCCTGACTGAGGGTGTCGGGGATAAACCCGTAGTCGGTCGGATACACGACCGACGAGAACAGGAAGCGATCGAGGACGAGCCGCTCGCGCTCATGATCCCACTCGTACTTGTTCCGGCTGCCCTTGGGGATCTCGATGATGCAGGAGAAGTGGTCGTCGCTCACGGTCCGAGCAGGGTAGCCGCTATGGACGAGCAGGTAGAGTTTCCGCCGATGAAGTCACGCGCCCTCCTCCCCCTCACCGCCCTGTTCACGCTGCTGCTGGCCGCGCCGGCCTTCGCGGGTGGCACTGGCGAAGGTCTCGTCGGCGAGACTGACGACAAGATCATCACCTTCTTCTCCCTCGGAGTGGTCGTCTTCTTCTTCCTGGTCGTGAGCCTCGGGTCTTACATCACCGGCCGGCTCGAGAAACGCAAGGACGCGCGCAAAGCCGCCGACTTGCGATCTCGCGTCGGCTGGTAAGTCGGTCTCGCTTCTCAGAAACGTCACATCCTTTCCCGCCTCCACCGCCACCATCGCTGGTGCAGATCCCTCCTAGCACCGCGGCCCCGGCGCTTCCCGCCCGGGGCCGCACGCTTTTCTGGGACCATGCGCCGCCATGGGACTCGACTCAGATCAGGTGCTGTACGAGCGACGGGGCACGGCGGCGTTGGTCACGATCGATCGTCAGGAGCGGCGCAACGCGATCGACGGCGCGACCGCCGATCAGCTGACGAAGGCCTATGAGCGCTTCGAGGCCGACGGTGACGCGCGTGTGCTCGTGCTCACCGGCGCAGGCGGGGAGGCGTTCTGCGCCGGTGCCGACCTCAAGGCGATCGAGACGTTCGTCCCGCGCCTCGATAATCCGGACGGACCGCTCGGGTTCACCCGCCTCACACCCACCAAGCCGACGATCGCCGCCATCGGCGGCTGGTGCCTGGCCGGTGGGCTCGAGCTGGCGCTGTGGTGCGACCTGCGGGTGGCCGACGCGGGATCGCGATTCGGCTTCACCGAGCGCCGCTTCGGAGTGCCGCTGATCGACGGCGGCACCCAGCGGCTGCCGCGCATCGTGGGACTCGGTCGCGCGCTCGATCTGATCCTCACGGGCCGCGTGATCGAGGCCGAGGAGGGCCACGCGATGGGTCTGCTCACAGAGATCGTCGAGGGGGGCAGCTGCGTCGAGCGGGCGCTCGCGATGGCCGAGGCGCTCGCCGCCTTTCCCCAGGAGACGATGCTTGCCGACCGCGCGGCCGCCATCGCGGGCATCGGCATGACCTTCGAGGAGGGCATGAAGCGCGAGGCCGAGTCGGGCCCGCTCACGTTCGCCGTCGCCCAGAAGGGTGCCGCCCGGTTCGCCGGCGGCGAGGGCCGCGGTGCCGCCGGAACCGGCGCGTAAAGCGGAATTGCCATAGTCACTGCCGTGACCGAGACGGCCATCGAGGTCTCCGACCTGCGCAAGAGCTACGGCCCCGTCGAGGCGGTACGCGGCGTCTCCTTCGCCGTGGAGCGCGGCGAGGTCTTCGGCCTGCTCGGGCCCAACGGGGCGGGCAAGACGACGACCGTGGAGATCCTCGAGGGCTACCGCGAGCGGTCGGGCGGTCACGTCGCGGTGCTCGGCCACGACCCCCAGAAGCGCAGTCGCGAGCTGCAGCAGCGGGTGGGCATCGTGCTGCAGAGCTGCGGATTCTATCCGCAGCTGACGGTGAACGAGGCCGTCGCCCACGCCGCGAAGGCCTACCCGCATCCACGTCAGACGCGCGAGACGGTGGCCCTCGTGGGGCTCGAGGCCAGCAGCGACGTGCGCACCAAGCAGCTCTCCGGCGGCCAGCAGCGGCGCCTCGACCTGGCGCTCGCGTTGGTCGGCGACCCCGAGCTGGTGTTCCTCGACGAGCCGACCACCGGGTTCGATCCGGCTGCCCGGCGCCTGGCGTGGAACGCCATCCGCGCGCTCAAGGACATGGGCAAGACGGTCGTGCTCACGACGCACTACCTGGACGAGGCCCAGACGCTCGCCGACCGCGTTGCGATCATCAAGGAGGGCGCGATCGTGGCCTCGGGCCCCCCGTCCGACCTCGGGCCAGGCTCGGCCGGCTACCGCGTGTCCTACCTCTCGGGTGGCTCGCGCATCGAGCACCAGACCGAGGATCCGACGGATCTGCTGCACCGCCTCACGGGCGATGCGATCGCCCGCGGCGAACGGCTCGAGGGCATCGAGGTGGCACGGCCGTCGCTCGAGGACGTGTACATGCAGCTGACCGCCGAGGAGCACGTGGCCACCACGGGCGAGGGCTCGTGAGCCCCGCCGGTCTCGCATGGGCGCAGTTCCGCCTCGAGCGCAAGCTCTTCTGGCGCAACCCGAGCGCCGCCTTCTTCAACTTCGGGCTGCCGCTGCTGCTGCTCGTGCTGGTGGCATCGGTGTTCGCATCGAAGCCCGACGAGCTGGACGTGCTGATCCCCGGCGTGGCCGGCATGAGCGTGATGGCAACGACGTTCAACGCGATGGCCTACAACGTGACGTTCAGACGCGACCAGGGACTGCTCAAGCGAGCGCTGACCACGCCGGTGCCGCTTGGCTCCTACTTCGCCGGGTTCCTCGGCAACGCGGTGGCCAATGCGTTCGTGCAGGTGGGGCTCGTGGTGGTGATCGGCCACCTCGCCTTCGGGGTCGACTGGCCCAAGGACTGGGGCGAGCTCGTCGTGTTCACCGCGGTCGGCGTGGCGAGCTTCGGCGCGCTCGGGATCGCGCTCGCCCAGGCCATCCCCAACTTCGACTCGACAGCCGCCTACGTGAACCTGATCTTTTTGCCGGCCATCCTCATCTCGGGTGTGTTCTACTCCACCGACTCGCTGCCGTCGGTGCTCGACTTCATCGCGCGGGCACTGCCGCTCAAGCACGTGATCGACGGCTTCACGGGTGCGATCGTGACCGGTCAGGGCCTGGCCGACAACGCCGGGGCGCTGGCCGTCGTGGCGCTGTGGGGCGTGGCGGGGATCGTTCTGGCCTTCAGGTCGTTTCGGTGGGAGTAGAGGCTAGGCCAGCCTCAGCGCGGCTCCGTGACGCTTGAGCCAGCGCTCGTGCTCGCGATAGCCCGGCATCCGGCCGGCGAGTAGGAGCCAGAAGCGGTCGGAGTGGTCGTGCACCGTGAGGTGGGCCACCTCGTGCTCGACCACGTAGTCGAGAATCTCCGGTGGCGCGAGCAGCAGGCGCCAGTTGAAGCTCATGGCGCCGGTCGATGAGCAGCTCGCCCAACGCGTGCGCTGGGCGCGGATCTGGAGGCCGGCGTAGGCGACCCCGGCACGTGCCGCGGCGTCATCGAGGCGCGGCTGCACCTCGGCGCGCGCGCGCTTGCGGTACCACGTCTCCAGCGCGGCGCGCAGGGTGTCTGAGCCCCCGTCACGCACCTTCACCGTGAGCACATCGCCGCGCTGGGAGACGTGCGAGCGCGTGCGCGCCGGCTCCACCTTCACTCGCAGCCCCAGCCGCTGTCCCAGGTAGGGGACGCTGCCTCCGTCCTCGAATACCGCCGGCGGATGCTCGGACTCGGCCTCGCGCATCCGGCGCAGCGTGCGCTCGATCCACGGGCGCTTCTCCTCGAGGAACGGATGCACCTTGTCCATCGAGAGTCGCCTTGGCACAACCACCTCCACCCCGTCGGCGGACACGTGGATGCGGGCGCGTCGGGCGCGGTCAGAGCGCCGGACGCGGTAGTCGAGCTCGGATGGCACCCCGGGGAGGGTAGGCCCGTCATCGGCGGCCCGGGCGTGGCTCAGATGATCACTGGCACGCTGCCGCCGTCGACCGACCACGCCGCGCCGGCGACGTTGGCCGCAAGCGCCGAGCAGAGCACCACGACGATCCCGGCGATCTCCTCGGCGCTGGCGAGCCGGCCCCGTGGGATCTTGGCCGCCTGGGCCTCCAACACGTCGTCTCTCGAGCTGCCGCGCCGGCGGGCGAGCTGATCGGCCATGCCACCCTCGGCCATCCACAGGTCGGTGGCCACCATCCCCGGCGTCACCGCGTTGACGAGCACCTGACTGCCGGCCCAGGCGTCGGCGAACACGCGCGAGAGCGAGAGCTCGGCCGCCTTCGTGACCGAGTAGGCCGCATTGGTGCTCGAGGGCCGCTTGCCCGATGACGAGCACACGTTCACGATCCGTCCGCCGCCCCCGGCGGCCATCCTCGGTGCCGCGGCGGCCATCAGCCGCTTGGGCGCCATCACGTTGAGCTCCCACTGCGCCTGCCAGTCGGAGTCGTCGAGCTCGTCGAGCGCGGCGATCCCGGACGTGCCGGCGTTGTTGACGAGCACATCGATCCGGTCGAACCGGGAAACGCACTCGGCCACGATCGCCTCGGCAGCAGCAGGATCTGTCACGTCGGCCTTGAAGCCCGAAGCTCGGGCCACCCCGAGCACCTGCGCACCCTCCCCCTCGAGCATGCGGGCGGTGGCGGCACCGATGCCGCGCCCGGCTCCAGTGACCACACACGCCTTGCCCGCCAATCCCAGATCCATGCCCACGACTAAAGCAACCCGTCCGCGTTGACGAGAGGAGACTAGGAGGTTGCACCCGATGGTTGATGTCTTCGCCAACGCTTCGTCCATAGCCAAAGCCGCTTGCGCCGCCGGAGGCTTCGCGGTCCTGGCCGCGGGCGTCGGCTCCACCTCCGGAGCCGCGACCCCGCCCCCCCGTGGCCTGACGGCCACCGTCTCAGGCGCAGCGTTCACAAGCAGCCCCGCCGGCAGCGAGATGCCGGTGATGGCGGTCCACGGGCTCTCGGCCGGACGTGGCACCTCGGGCACGGTCACTGTTCGCAACCCAACGGGCCGGACGCGGCTCTTCTGGCTCTCCGAAGCGGACGTCTCCGACCGCATCGGCCCTGCCGGCGGGCGCCTGTCCGACTCCCTGCAGCTCTCGGTGCTCGACGTGAGCACGCTGAGCTCGCCGGCCGCGGTCTACCGCGGGCCCGCGACCGGCATCGGCGCGCGGCCGCTCGGCTTCCTGGCCCCCGGCGCCACCCGTACCTACAGCTTCACCGCTTCGCTTCCCAACAGTCAGGGGCCTCCGAGCGCGCCCGGGACGAACCCATACCGGGGCTCCTCCACCGCGCTGACCTTCGCCTGGCGTGCGATCGAGGGCTCACCGGCGCGCGCCCCGGCCACCCTGGCCGCGCGGCCGCCAGCCGCCGCTCGTCCTCGCCGGGACTCGCGCCCGCCGAGCGTGCGCGTGAGCGTGCCCAAGCGCCAACCACTGCTCGAGGACAGGGCGCTCGACTTCAGCGTGAGCTGCGACGAGTGGTGCCGCCAGAGCGTCGACGGCGTCGTGTCGGCGGGAACGAGACGGTGGAAGGTGCCGGTGGTCGCCCGCTCAAAGAACGGCCACCGCCAATCGCTTCGCCTCACCTTCACGCCCGCGGCATACGCGGCCGTTCGCAGCGAGCTGATCTCCGGCCGGGATGCGTCCGTCAGCCTGTCCATTCGGGCCCGGGACCGCGCGGGCAACCGCACGGTCAGGCACCACTCGATCCGTCTCCAGGGCCGCTGACGCGCTAGCCGCCCGGGCCGCGCGGCGCGGGCGCCGGTGCCACGGTGGCGGCGGCGATCATCAGGCCCGCGGCTATCAGCGCCAACCCGGCAGAGACCATCAGGCCGACGTCGAAGCCGGTGCGCGGCAGCTGGGCGACCACGACCGGGGCGGGTGCGGGCGCCACGCGTGCTGGTGCGGCCGGCGCACGTCGCGGCACCGGCACCTCGACCACGTCCGGTTTGCGAGAGGCGCGGCCCTCGGCAGCCATCAGGCTCGGCGATCGCAGCGGCGGGGAGTCGCGCACGATCGAAGCCAGCTCGATCGGGGCCTGCGGCCCGGGCGTGCTCGCGGGCACCGGCCCGCGCGCAGCCGTGGCATCCCGCACCGCCGCCTCAGAGCTCACTGCCAACGGCGATGGCGCGGTGGCCACGGGCGCGGGCGCGACCGTCGGCGGGGGTGTCGTAGGCGCCGCTGCGGGCGTTGGGGGTGTCGTGGGCGCCGCTGGGGGTGTCGCCGGCGTGGCCGGCACCGGGGCCACGGGACGAAGCCGCGCGGGTGCAGCGGTCGGCGCCACCGCGCCACCGGTGGCGGCGTCGGCTGCGAGGGCAGCGGGAGGCGCTGCCAGCGCGCACAGTAGGCAGATCGAAGCGGTGCGGGAACCCATCTGCGCGGCTATTCGCCGCCACGCCGAAAACGCCTGCAAGCTAGGGCGAGACGGGGTGCGGAAGGGGCTGCCCGGCCAAGCCCGCGAGCAGGTTGTCCACGGCCAGGTCAGCCATCGCCGCGCGGGTGGCGTGGGTGGCCGATCCCACATGCGGGACCACGATCAGGTCCGGGACCTGCAGCAGCGGGTGGTCGGCCGGCAACGGCTCGGGATCGGTCACGTCGAGCGCGGCGCCCGCGATCCGATGCTCGGCCAAAGCGGCTTCGAGCGCCGCGGCGTCCACGAGCGGGCCCCTGCCGGTATTCACGAGATAGGCCTCCTCTCCCATCGCGCGCAGCTCGCGGTGGCCGATCAGGCCACGGGTTGACTCTGTGAGTGGGCAGTGCAGAGTGACCACGTCGGCCCGCTCGAGGAGCGGGATCAACTCGTCGTCGCGACCAGCCGTGAGCACCTCGGCGCCGAAGCCCTCCAGCCGGCGCGCGACTGCACGACCGATTCGTCCGGCGCCCACGACGAGCACCGTGGAGCGGGAGAGGTCGCGGCCGAGGAGCGCGTCAGGCCGCCAGGTGGTCCAGCCGCCCTCGCGCACAGTCGCCTCGCCCTCGGGCAGGCGACGCATGACCGCGAGCATCAGCGCCACGGTCAGGTCGGCGGTGGAGTCGGTCAGCACGTCGGGCGTGTTGCCCACGGCGATCCCGTGGGCGGCGGCCGCGTCCAGGTCGACGTTGTCGGTGCCGACGGCGTAGTTGGCGATCACACGGAGCTGCGCCGCGGCGTCCATCAGCTCCCCGTCGACGGTGTCGACGAGCATGCTCAGCAGCCCTTCGACCTCGGCGACGGCTTGCAGGAGCTCCCGGCGCGGTGGTTGGCCCTCGCCCTCCCAGGTCGCGACATCGTGCTCGG
>JBBPXW010000053.1:0-3672 GCA_038200525.1 Solirubrobacterales bacterium
ATCCCGGCCGGCGAACAGCTCACAGCGGGAGACCACCGAGACCCCCAGGGGCCGGATGTCGGCCGACCGCCGGCGCTCACCGCGGAGGTGAGCGATGAGCACGTCTCGGTCGCCTCGAGGCCCGACCTCGGGGTGCCTGCTCGCGGCGAGTGGGATCGTGGCTACGGCTGAGGTCCTCGTCGACACCGACGTGCTCATCGATCACCTCCGCGGTGAGCGCCGGCTGTCGGCCGACATCCGGCCCCTGGGGGTCTCGGTGGTCTCCCGCTGTGAGCTGTTCGCCGGCCGGGATGACTCGGAGCGATTGCGCCGCTTCTTGTGGCCGATGATCGAGATGGCGATCGACACGGCGGTGGCCGAGCTTGCCGGAATGACGCGACGGGACACCGGCATCGCCGTGCCCGACGCGCTCATTGCCGCCACCGCCCTCACGCATCGGATCCCCCTGATGACCCGCAATCGGCGCCACTTCGACCGCGTTCCCGAGCTGCGTATCGTTGGTCCCAGCTCCTGATCAGGCCCTCGCGCACGAGCGCGCGCAGTTCCACGAGCTGCTGTCCAAGCTCGCTGACGAAATCGAGCGGCGCTGGGGCTACTCCCGCTCGGCGTCGAAGCGCTTGGCGCGGGCGTCGATCGCCTCGACCACGCGTGGCCATACGCCCTCGGGCAGGTCGTGGCCCATGCCCTCGACGGTCATCAGCTCGGCGTCGGGGATGGCCGCCGCCGTGGCCAGGCCACCGGAGGGGGCGATCAGCGGGTCTGCCGAGCCGTGGATGGCAAGCGTGGGGGCGGTGATGGCACCGAGCTCCCGGGTGCGGTCGCCGGACTTCAGGACGGCCCCGAGCTGGCGGCCGGTGCCGGCGGGATCGCGCCCGCGGTCATAGGCGCGTCCGGCCTGGGCCCGGACGGCTTCGAGATCGGTGTCGAAGCCGGGCGAGCCGATGGCCTCGAAGATCCGTGCCACGTGCTCGATCGCGGCGTCACGTTCCTGCGGCGCGGCGCGCAGCAGGTAGCGGTAGATGCCGAGCCGTGGCTGGCCCTTGAAGCGGCTGCCGGTGGTGGACATGATCGAGGTGAGCGTGCGCACGCTGTTCGGGTGCTGGGCGGTCACCGTCTGGGCGATCATCCCGCCGAGCGAGGCGCCGACGACGTGGGCCGGGCCCAAGTCGAGCTCCCGAAGCAGGCCGGCAGTGTCGTCGCCCATGTCGGCAAGCGTGTACTGGCGGGGATCGAAGCGACGGGTGGTCAGCTCCTTGATGCCGGGGGGTGGCGCGTCGATCGACGTCGACCTGCCGGCATCGCGGTTGTCAAAGCGGATCACGTGGTAGCCGCGCTCGGCGAGCATCTGGCAGAAGCCGTCGCGCCAGGCGATCATCTGCATGCCGAGGCCCATCACCAGCAGCAGCGGCGGATCGGCGGGGTCGCCGATGGTCTCGTAGCAGAGCGTGATGCCGCGCCCGACGTCTGCGAACTGCTCCTGCGGAGCGGTCGTCTCGGTGATGGCAGGCGAGGTTGCCATCAGTGCTGCTCCACCGTGACGACGGCGATCTCGCGGCCGCCCGACGGCGTGCTGAGCGTGCGCGTGTCCCCGGCCTTGGCGCCGTGCAGCGCCTGACCGACGGGCGAGTCGATCGAGAGCAGGCCGTCGCCGGGCTTTGCCTCCATCGCGGGCACCAGGCGGAAGGTCTGCTCCTTTCCCGAGGCGTTGTCGGAGAAGGTGACGGTCGAGCCCATGCCGGCGGCGTCGCCGCCGTGCACCTCCTCGACGATGTCGGCGGTGCGCAGCTGCTCGCGCATGCGGGCGATCTTGCCCTCGAGCATCGCGGCCTCCTCCTTGGCGGCGTGGTACTCGGCGTTCTCCTTGAGGTCGCCCCATTCGCGGGCGATGCCGATCCGCTCGGCGATCTCACGCCTGCCCTCTCCCTCGAGCCGGACGGCCTCCGCCTCGAGGCGCTCGGCGGCGTCGGCGGTCAGCTTGGGGTTCTCGGACATGCGGGCAAGTCTGGCAGGCCCGGCGCCCGCTTTGACTCTCGACCTATAGGTTCGCCCCACCGCGGGTAGCACCGTGTAAGACCACGGAGGAGAGAGATGCTGGAGAACAGACTGAGCCCGCTGGACGCGACGTTCCTGCAGCTCGAGAACGACGACTCGAACATGTGCGTTGGCGGCGCCGACGTGTTCGCCGGGCCCGCGCCGAGCTACGCCGAGCTTGCCGAGGAGATCGACCGCCGGATCGACGCCGTGCCCAACTTCCGGTTGCTCCGCGTGGACGTCCCGCTCGGCCTCGGGCGCTCGCGCTGGGCCGACGCCGAGGACTTCCGCGTGGAAGACCATCTGCGCCACACCGCGCTTCCCGCTCCCGGCAAGGCGCCGCAGCTGCAGGCGCTCTTCGGGCGGATCATGAGCAACCCGATCAACCACGAGCACTCGCCGTGGGAGCTGTGGCTGGTCGAGGGGCTCGAGGGCGGTCGGTTCGCGCTGTTGCACAAGATGCATCACGCGCTCGTCGACGGCATCGCAAGCGTGCAGGTGCTCGAGAAGCTGTTCTCGGCAAGTCCTGATGGCGACCCCATCGAGGCGCGCGAGATGCGCCCGCGGCCGGTGCCGTCGAAGCTGCGCATGGCGGTCGAGTCGCTGGTCGAGCGGACGCTGGTGCCCGAGGCGCTCGGGCTCGCAAAGGACGCGGTCACCGATCCCAAGGGCACCGCGGAGTCCGCCGTGCGCACCGCGGCCGGGCTCGTGGGCCTCGGTCGCGCGGCGATCAAGCAGGCTCCGTCCACGCCGTACAACAGCTCCGTCGGCCCCGCCCGCTCGTTCTCCTGGCAGCGCGAGTCGATGACCGATGTCAAGGCGCTCAAAGACGCGCTGGGCGGATCCGTGAACGACGTCGTGCTCACCACGATGGCGGCGGCGCTCGGCGCCGACCTGCGTTGGCGCGGCGTGGACACCGACGACCTCGAGATCTACGCGTTCATCCCCGTGAGCATGCGCTCCGACGACGGCAAGGGCGAGCTTGGCAACAAGGTCTCCGGCCTCAAGGTTGCGCTGCCGGTCGGGGAGGGCGATCCGCTCGAGCGGTTCGCGCGCGTGCACGCCGCCATGGACGAGCTGAAGTCGAGCCCGCAGGCGATCGGCGCAAGCGCGGCCGTGGACTCGACGGGCCTCGTTCCGGCCGCGCTGTTCGAGGCGGTGGCCGCCGTCGGCGACATCCAGCGCTACGTGAACACGGTGATAACCAACGTGCCGGGGCCGAGCAACAAGCTGTACCTGCTCGGCCGCGAGCTCGAGGACGTGTTCGGGTTCGTGCCGCTCGCAGCCAACCTCGCGATGAACACTGCGGTGGTCAGCTACGTGGACAAGATCGGGTTCGGCTTCTGCGCCGATCCGTCGATCGTGGCTGACGTCGACCGCATGGCGCCGGCGCTGCACGCCGCATTTGAGGAGCTTGCAACGGCTGCGGACGTGAAGCTGGTCTCGGCACGAAAGAAGCCGACCGCGAAGAAGCAGAAGCCGGCGGCGAAGAAGAAGGCGTCCGCCAAGAAGAAGAAGCCGGCCGCGAAGAAGAAGGCATCTGCCAAGAAGGGGAAGTCCGCATGAGCCACGCAGACGAGGCCACGACGATGTGCGAGGCCTTCCAGGCCACCGCGAGCGCGTGCGGCGATCGCGTGGCCA
>JBBPXW010000054.1:0-18818 GCA_038200525.1 Solirubrobacterales bacterium
GTCCACACTGCACGCGGGCGACGTCACTGCTCGAGCGTCGCGGCATGAAGCACGAGACCGTGTCGGGCGACGGGATCCCCGGGTTCCGGCGCCGGCTGCAGGAGCTGACCGGTGGATCTACCGTCCCGCAGGTCGTCGTCGACGGTCGTCCAATCGGTGGCGCCGACCGTCTGGCGCGCCTCGACCGGCGCGGAGTGCTCGCCGCTTTGGCCGTCGGCGACCCGTTGCCGGCAATCCGTGTCCGCAAACGGCGGCTGCGGCGCGCGGCGTCGTGCTGGATGGCCGAGGCATTCGACGCCACCGGCCGTCGCGTAGGACGCGCCGCGGGTCGCGACGAGACGTCCGCGCGGGACGCGCTGACGCGCGCAATGAGCCACGATGAGCCCAGCCGGACCTCCTGACCACGGATTCGCGGCTCAGCCTGTCTCGTCGGTGGCGTCGGCGGGGATCGGATTCTTGGAGCCGAGTACGCAACATGAATCGGATCGCACTCCGGCTGGTCTCACCCGTCGGATGCGCCTCTCGCCAAACCGCCACAATCCCCTGCGGTGATCGCTGGTTCGCCATACGAGGGTGGCATGCGTGAGGCGCTCGCGTACTGCGTCCGTCGCGAACACCTGCGCCGGACGGTACGGATCGCGTTCGTCGTCGGCCTGCTGCTGACTGCGGTCAACCAGGGCGCCGTGATATTCGGCGGGGACGCATCGACGCTGACGTGGGTGCGCAGCGCGGCGAACTTCCTGATCCCCTTCGTCGTGTCGAACATCGGCCTGCTCAGCGGCCGAGCTGCGCGGTCTGGGCGAGCGCCGACGGTAGGGACAACTGATGACGAGCACTGATGCAATGGACCACGCGATCATGCCATTCGCGAGAGGCGCGCCATCTCAGTGATAGATGCCGACGGCGGCAAGCACGAAGACGAGGAGTACGCAGGCGCAGAAGAACAGCGCCGCACGGCGCACGTGGCGCCACTCCGCGCGCAGATCGGGATGCTCGCCCTCGTGGCGCGTGCGTGATCTCGCCATGGCGGGTTCGACCCACCCGGCACGCGGACGATTCGCCGACCGTCTCACCGCGCAGGTCGCAGAAGACGATTGCGGTCACACCCGGATGACGTCGAGCCCCGCGACCCCCTCAAGAGGGTCGAAGTCCTCGTCCTGCGCCCCAGGGGCTGGATGGACTGCTGCAGCTGGTCCACGTCACCGTCCAGGCGGTCCATCGAGGTCAGGAGCCTCTCCATCAATTCGCTTAGCCGGTCGAGGCCAGTTCGCATCCCCTCGAGGGTCTCCGGGCGCCTCGCCAGGTGCTGCTGTACCTCCAGCAGGGCCGGCATGGCCCCCTCGATGGTGGCCATTCGCCCGTCCATCGCGGGCAGTGCCGCCGTCGCGTCGGCCACGACCGCCATCTGCTCCTTCAGGTCGTTCAGCGCCCCCAGGTCAGTGGCCAGGGAATC
This sequence comes from Solirubrobacterales bacterium, assembly GCA_038200525.1. GTDB lineage: Bacteria > Actinomycetota > Thermoleophilia > Solirubrobacterales > Thermoleophilaceae > JAAYBF01. The sequence goes on from JBBPXW010000054.1 coordinate 1,454, forward strand.
GAGCTTGCGCTCCATCTCGGGTAGGCCTCGCCTAGCGCCGCGCCGGCTCGACAGCCTGGCTGCGCGGGTCGATCAGGATCTTCGCGTGATCGCCGGCCTCGCCGAGCAGATCGAAGGCACGGTCGACCCCGTCGAGGCCGACCGTGCCGGTCACAAGCGGCGAGGGGTCGATCTTGCCCTCGGCCAGCATGTGCAGGGTGTCGCGGTACTCGAGCGGCGTGTAGGCCAGCACGAAGCGCAGGTCGATCTCCTTGTTGATCGCCATGGCCGGGCGGATGGTGTCGTTGTCCATGCACACGCCGACCACCACCACGCGGGAGAAGAGCGGTGCTCCGGCGATCACCCCGTCGATCATCCCGGGCACGCCCACGCACTCGAAGATCACGGGCGCCTTCGGTGTCGCCTTGCCGAGCATCTCGGCCGCTCGCCAGACGTGGCGCCAGTCGACCACCGGGATCTTCTGCAGCTTCTCGACGGAGCTGACCGCCAGCTCGAGGGCCTCGGGCGCGGTGGTCAGGTGCCCGTGCCCGGCGGCCGAGGCATAGGGCGACTCGACCGCCGGGTCGACCACCACGTCGGCGCCGCAGGCGGTGGCGAGCGCGCGGCGTCCGGAAGACGGGTCGCTGGCGATCACGCGCTCGACGCCCTGGCCCTTGAGCATGCAGATGACCGCGAGGCCGATCGGCCCGCACCCGATCACGATCGCCACGTCGCCCCTGCCCACCTCGCCGCGGCGCACGGCGTGCCATCCGACCGCCATCGGCTCGGTGAGCACCGCCATCTCGGGCGGCAGGCCGTTGGGCACGGGGAAGGCGAGCGATTCCTCCACGAGCACCTGCTCGGCGTAGGCGCCCGGCGCCTGTGCGGAGAGCCCGGTGGGGTGGACACCGTCAGGTCCGCGGAGCATCGGCACCGCGACGACGCAAGCGCCCTCCGGCGTGGTCTTGCGACAGCCCGGCCCGTGGCTGACCACCTCCCCGCAGAACTCGTGGCCGAATACGACCTCTTGGTCGGAGCGCATGAAGGCGTGGTAGTCGAGCTCCCCCATCAGCGCGGCGAGCTCGTCCGCGTGTACCCGTGCGTGGAGGTCCGAGCCGCAGATCCCGCAGCGCGTGACGTCTAGAAGGAGCTGGCCGCGCCCGGGCGCGGTGGCGGACCGCTCGACCACCGCGAGCTCGCCGGCGCTGCACGCCACAGCCCTCACGTAGTCCCTCCCGACGGTCGCGGTCGCATGCGGGGAGTATCGCGGCCAGCTGTGCTGAAGTCTCCGTGACGATGGCCTCCACCGACCCGCTCCATCGCTTCGTCGACGCGCAGGATGAAGGCGGCACCTACGAGCAGGCGCTCGGAGAGTTGCGCGCCGGCCACAAGGCGAGCCACTGGATGTGGTTCGTGTTCCCCCAGATCGCGGGGCTCGGGCGGAGCCCGACGGCGCGGCGCTACGCCATCGCCTCGCTCGCCGAGGCGGAGGACTACCTGCGCCATGCGGTGCTCGGTCCGCGGCTGCTCGAGTGCGCCCGCGTGCTCACCGAGCTCAATGCCCGAAGCGCGCCCGCGATCTTCGGCGAGGTCGACGCTTTGAAGCTGCGGTCCTCGATGACGCTCTTCGCGCGGGCCGTGCCGGGTGACCCGGTGTTCGGAGAGGTGCTCGGTCAGTACTTCGGGGGCGCCGAAGACCAGGCGACACTCGAGCGTCTCCAGGTGCCCGACACCGGCACAGCCGAAGGCGCTACCGGGTGGCGAGCACCAGCGTGACCCGCGCCCCATCCGGACGATTCTCGGCGCGGGCATGACCGCCGTGGGCCCGCGCGATCGAATCGACGATGGCCAGGCCAAGGCCGGCGCCGCCGCTCCCACGTGCCGTCTCGCCGCGTGAGAAGCGCTCGAACGCGCGCGCGACGAACTCGTCGGCGAATCCCGTTCCGTGATCGCTCACGCTGATCGCGATCTCCTTGTCTCCCATGGCCTCCGCGGTCAGCTCGATCTCTCCGCCACCGTGGCGGAGTGCGTTCTCGACCATGTTGGCCAGGGCCTGCTCGAGCCGAGCGCGGTCGGCGGACACCTCAAGGTCGTCGGGGGCATCCACGGTCACCGATACGCCGTGCGTGGCCGCGCGAGCGGCGAACCGGGTCCGCGTGCTCTCGAGCACGTCGAGCAGCGAGAGGGGGGTGCGCCGGACGGTGAGCTTGCCCTGATCGGAGCGCGCGACCACGAGGAGGTCCTCCGCGAGCTGTGTGAGCCGATCGCTCTCCTCTGCGGCGGAGGCGATCGCCTGGCGAAGTGCAGGCGCCTCCTGCTCCGACATCAGCGCCACCTCGAGCTCTGCCTTGAGGATCGCCAAGGGCGTCCGCAGCTCGTGGCTGGCGTCGGCGACGAAGCGGCGCTCGTGGGCGAGTGCCGCGTCCAGCCGGTCGAGCATGGAGTTCAGGGTCACGCCGAGCCGGTGCACCTCGTCGTCGGCGGCGGGCACGGGCAGTCGGTCCACGGGGTCCGCGGCCTGGACGTCGGCGGCGCGGCGGCGCATCGCCTCGATGGGAGCGAGGGCGGCGGTCACGACCGCGAAGGCGGCTCCGGCAGCCAGGAGCAGGGCGATCGGCAGCCCGATCAGCAGGATGGCGGCAAGGCTGTGCTGTGCCTCCTCGGTGTCATCGAGCGAGGCCCCGACCACCACCACGAGCCGCCGGCCACGGACGCGGACCGGGGTCGCAAGCAGGCGGGTGGTGCCCTGACTGGTTGGCACGCCCGTTCGATCGAGCAGGATGGTCTTCCTGCCGGCACGCCGGACGTCGGCGGATGAGAGCACGGCGCGACGGCGCAGCGCCGGGGCGGCGTCCACCACCGCGCCGGACGTGTCGAGGATCTGGGCCACGCTCTCGCCGCGATCGGTGAGCGGGCTGCGTCCCGACGCGGCCAGGCCCGAGTCGGCCGCGCGCACGAGGGTCGAGATGTCCGCGGCGCGCGATCGCAGCCCCTGATCGGTGGAGCGCCCGAGCTCGTTCTCCTGGCGCAGGTAGATGAACACGCCGAGCGCCGCCATCACGATGGCCATCACCGCCACGAAGGCGAGCGTCACGCGTGTGCGTATCGGCAGCCGCTCGATCATGGGCGCACACTAGATCGCGAGCAGCCGGGAACTGGTGGCAGCCGGCCGGGCTCTCATCCGGCGTTCATGCTCTCCGGGCAGACTGAACCCATGCGCGTGCTGCTCGTGGAGGACGAGGTCAAGATGGCGAGCGTCATCCAGCGCGGGCTGAAGGCCGCAGGAATGGCCGTCGACGTGGTCGGTCGTGGCGAGGATGCCGTGTGTATGGCCGGCGCGACGGAATACGACTCGATCGTGCTCGACGTGGGGCTGCCGGACATCGACGGCTTCGAGACCTGCAGGCGCATGCGCAGCGACGGCGTGTGGTCGCCGGTGTTGATCCTCACCGCGAGAGATGGGATCGCCGACCGCGTGGCGGGCCTCGACGGCGGTGCCGACGACTACATGCAGAAGCCCTTCAGCTTCGCCGAGCTGCTCGCACGCCTGCGCGCCCTCGCGCGCCGAGCGACCTCCGAGCGGCCGGTGGTGCTGCGAGTTGGCGACCTCCGCCTCGACCCGGCGCGACGCCAGGTGTGGCGTGGCGAGACCGAGATCGAGCTGTCCCAGAAGGAGTTCGCGCTGCTGGAGACGTTCATGCGCTCTCCCGGTGAGGTGTTGTCGCGGTACGCGCTGCTCGAGCACGTCTGGGCCTACGACTACGAGAATCGCTCGAACATCGTGGACGTCTACGTGCGCTACCTGCGCGACAAGGTCGACCGCCCGTTTGGGCTCGAGTCGATCCAGACGGTGCGCGGCGTCGGCTACAGGATGAACGACTGACCAGGGCCCGGCGGCGCGGTCACCGCCTCGCGCACGACGACGATCCGCGATGAAGCACGGTGCCGCCGGTGGACACGAACGCAAAGCTCGCACGCCTCGGCGCAAGGCGAAGCCGCAGCGCGCCGTAGGAGCTGGCGTTCGACCACACGACCCGGGGATTGCGACGGGCAGTGGGGTAGCGGCCGTGACCGCCCGCGCCGGCGATCAGGGTCGTGGTGCCCGCGCTCGCACGCAGCTGCTGCATGTCGTGGTCGTGGCCGTTGAGCACCAGTGCGGCACGGCCGCGCACCGCGTTCCATAGGGGCGCGACGTCGGCCTGGTCGCCATGCAGCCCGGCGCTGTAACGGGGCCGGTGCCAGAACGCCACACGACACGTTCCGGGTGTGGCGAGCTGGCGCGCCAGCCACCGTCCCTGGCGCGAGCCCCTGCCGAGTGGCTCCTCGGAGTTCAGACTGAGGACCGTCCATCCCGCGACGCGGACGGCGTAGAAGCTCGGGGGCCGGCCGCCGGTCACCGATCCCCAGTAGCGGTCGTAGCCCGTTGCGTGGCTGGGCCACTCGTGGTTGCCGGGGGTGGGCAACGTACGGCCGCGCAGCGCCCCATACACCGGGTCGTAGTGATCGCGGAAGTCAGCGGCACTGCCCGACGGGTAGACATCGCCCAGATACAGGAGGCGCGTCGGCCGGCTGCGCGCGATGAGCCTGGCGACGGCTCGCGCGGCTCGTGAGCCGTCGGCGCCGTCCCCGACCGCCCAGATCGTGGCCGTGGTGGACCGAGGTGGCGCGGGAAACGTTCCTGCGGGACCCGGGGTCGCGGGCACGGCCGCGGAGGGCGTTCCGCAGCCGACGCCCGCAAGCCCGGCGAGTAGGAGCAGCGCCGTGGCGGCGAGGGCGCTCGCGGCTCTTGTCGAGTCGTTCGGGATCACGAGTGTCAGTGAAGCAGCGGAGCCTCAAGGTGCCGACCCTCGAGTCACGCCTCGGCCTCTACCACGACATGTCGGTCCGAGCCGGCTGCACCGGCGCGCCCGGGCTGCAGATCGCCCTCGATCCTGTCCTTCTTCGTGATGCTCAGGAAGACCACCACCGCGAGGATGGCCGCGAGGAAGATCACGCTGGTCTCGGTGGTGCCGAGCGCGAGCCCGCCGGCCTTGCGGGGCTGGGAGAGGTAGTCGCCGATCGAGGCCCCCAGTGGCCGCGTGAGGATGTAGGCGATCCAGAAGGCGAGGACCGCGTTGAGCTTGAAGCGCACGTGGGAGACGTACACATGGGCGACGTACACGACCGCGATGACCGCGGCGAACAGCAGCGCGGACTTCCAGTAGCCGACGGCAAGCTTCTCGGCGACCAGGTCACCGGCAGCCGTGCCGAGCGCGAAGGTGAACAGCACGACCACCCAGTAGAAGGCCTCACGCCGGCGGGTGAAGATGCTGTGGATCGACAGCGTCCTCTCGCTGGCGTACCAGGCGCCGAAAGCGATGGCGAGGATCACGGCAAAGATCGTCGTGCTCGTGGGCAGGGTCACGCCGTAGTTCTCGACAAGGTTGTCGGTGATCAACGTGCCAACGACGCTGATCAGCACAACCACAAGCCAGTAGACGCCTGGCACGTACCTGTTCAGCTTGAACTGAAAGCCGAGCGCCACCACCAGCAGCGCGCCCATCAGATAGGTCGTGTTGGTCAGCCCGAACCCGAGCGTGTCGTTGAGGTAGTCGGCGAACGTCTCGCCGACCGTCGTACAGAGGATCTTGATGACCCAGAAGTAGACGGTGATCTCCGGGACCTTGTTCAACATCGTCCTGGCCGCCGACCGGTCGATCGCCGCCGCGCTCATTGGGTGCTCTCCTGGAAGTTCATGGCTCGCAGCGTGCAGAGCGTCGATGAGAAGCGCATGAGGTAGATGAATCTCGAAAGGGCTGCTCATCCGCAGCTCATCTGCGCTCGCGACGGTGCCCGGCGTGGACTGCTCCATCGAGCCGTCGCCTCGCGGCCGTCAGGCTCGTGCGCCGTGACGCCTGAGGCGCAGACGTCTGTCGCTAGACCAGCACTTCATCGAGGCGGTGGGTGTCCACGTCGTACACGAAGCCGCGCACCAGCTCCCGGTGCTGAAGGAAGTCCGAGCGGCGCACCCGCAGGATCGACTGGCGCACGTCGGCATCGACGTCGGTGAACGACTCGATGGCAAACGCCGGCGCGACCCCCGTCGCCTCCTGCAGCTCGGCCCGGAAGGCGTCATCGGAGAGCTGCTGAAGCCCGCAGTCGGTGTGGTGGATGAGCATGATCTCGCGCGTGCCGAGCCGTCGCTGGGACACGGCGAGCGAGCGGATCACGTCGTCGGTGATCACGCCCCCGGCATTTCGCAGCACGTGTGCCTCGCCGCCGCGCAGGCCGAGCGCGGCGAACACGTCGAGGCGCGAGTCCATGCACGTGACGATGGCCAGGTGGCGGCTTGGACGGACATCCAGGTGGGCGGTCGAGATGCCTTCCGCGAAGGCACGGTTGTTGGCGAGCAGGTCATCGATCGTGGCCATTCTCGTCACCCTAGACCGTGTCATCACGCGGTGGCCGCCTCAGCCCGGTACAAGCTGGGGCTATGGCCTCCACCGCGATCCTCGACATAGACGGCACGCTCGTCGACACCAACTACCACCACGCGATCGCCTGGTTCCGGGCCTTTCGCCAGCACGGCATCGTGCTCCCGCTGTGGCGGATCCACCGCTCGATCGGGATGGGGGGCGACCAGCTCGTGCTCGCACTCACGAGCGAGCAGTTCGACTCCGACCGGGGTGACGACGTGCGCACGGCCCACGACATCCTCTACATGGCATCCATCCGCGACGTGGAGCCGATGCACGACGCGCGCGAGCTGATCGCCGACCTCAAGCGGAGAGGGCACGCGGTCGTGCTTGCCAGCTCCGCGAAGGCGGACGAGGTCGACCACTATCTCGACCTCCTCGGCGTGCGCGACCTGGCTGATGACTGGACCACTTCGGACGACGTCGAGGAGACAAAGCCCGAGCCGGACCTCGTCAAAGCCGCAGTCGCCAAGGGCGGGGACGGCGACGCCGTGATGGTCGGCGACACGACGTGGGACATCGAGGCGGCCAAGAAGGTCAAGGTTCAGACGATCGCGCTGACCACCGGCGGCTTCTCGCGCGGCGAGCTGGAGGACGCGGGCGCCCTCGCTGTGTTCGACTCATTAGGCGAGCTGCGCACGGGGCTCGGCGAGACTCCGCTGGGATGAGGAGCATGAGTCGGCCGAAAGAGGACTCCAACCGTCGCCTGCTCCGTGCCAGGGATGCCATGGACCGCGGCTACGCCGTGCTGACGCTGCGTGCGTCCGTCGGGTAGACGAGCCGCGGGCGGATCGGCGATCAGGCCAAGTGGCGTGACCCTGTTCTGCAGGGTCATGGCTCGGCGCTCGGCGCCGCGAGCCCACCGATGAGCAGCGCGACCACCTGCTGCATCTCGTCGCGGGCGGCGCGCTGGTCCTCGGCGCGTGCGATGTAGAGGGCGGCCTCGTCGAGGGCGCCGACCATCACGTGCGCGAGGGCGCCGAGCGGCTGTCTTGTCACCCGCCCGGTGTCCATCGCATGTCCGAGCAGCGCCTCCACGAGGCCCATGCCGTACCGCATACCGATCTCGCGCCAGCGCTCCCATCCGAGCACGGCCGGGGCATCGAGCAGCACGATCCGCTGCACCTCGGGCTGCACGCACGCGTCCAGCCAGGCATTGCTGCCCACCGTCATCACGGCGATCGGGTCGGTGATCCCCGCTGCTGCGACCGCCTCGGCGATGGCGGCGTTCACGTCACTCTCAACCTCCTCGAACACGGCGGCGAACAGCTCTGTCTTGTCGCCGAACTGGTGGTAGAGCGCACCGCGCGTGACGCCGGCGGCGCGCACGATCGCCTCGGTGGCCACGCCACCGAATCCCTGCGTCGCGAAGAGGGGACGCGCGGCCGCCACGAGCGCCCCGCGGGTGGCGGCCGAGCGATTGGATTGGGAGCGGCGATTGACTTTCATACAAACAGTACGTATGTTGCGTACAGACTGTACGTCAAAACCTAGACCCAGGAGCAGGCGCATGCCCACGATCGACCTTCAGAACGGCACCGTCGAGTACCGCGTCGCGGGACCCGAGGACTCCACCACCGGGCCCGTCGTGTTCGTCCACGGCTTCCTGGTCAACGGCTCGCTGTGGACCGCAACGGCCGATGTCCTCGCTGCGGCCGGCGCGCGCTCATACGCGCCGGACTGGCCGCTCGGCGCCCACCACATCGCGCTCGCCGCAGGCGCGGATCAGTCTCCCCGGGGCGTGGCGAGGCACATCGTCTCCTTCCTCGAGGCCCTCGGCCTCGAGGACGTGACGCTCGTGGGCAACGACACGGGCGGTGCCATCTGCCAGTTCGTGCTGGACACGGACGCGTCGCGGATAGGGCGTCTCGTGCTCACCAATTGCGACGCCTTCGACCAGTTTCCGCCCGCGCCCTTCGACCTGCTGTTCAGGGCGTTTCGCAGCGCCAGGGCCATCCGCGGTCTGCTGGCACCGACGCGGTCGACGGCCGTGCGCCATTCGCCCGCCGGGTTCGGGCTGCTCGTGGACACGCCGCTCGACGCAGATCAGACCGCCGACTGGGTGAAGCCCTGCATGACCGACGCAGCGGTCCGGGGCGACGTCGCGCGGTTCGCCAAGGCCGTGGACCCGGGAGAGCTGCTCGACGTGGCGACGAGGCTCGGCACCTTCGCGCGGCCGGTGCTGCTCGTGTGGGGTGCGGCCGACCGCTTCTTCAAGCTCGAGCTCGCCCAGCGTCTGCGCGACGTGTTCCCCGGCGCCCGCCTGGTGGAGATCGAGGGTGGCCGCACCTTCGTGCCCCACGACCACCCCGAGCGGCTGGCGCGGGAGATCGAAGCGTTCGCGGGAGTGCACGCGAACGTCTGAAGGAGCTATCGCGTGCCCGCCTCGACACGGGGCTCCGTGGTCACGAGGATGGCGCCCTCGCCGGTCGCATAGGCCTCCTCGCCGTGTTGGACGATGTCCATGCCGACCCCTTCCTCGCGCTCGGTGGCACGCAGTGGCATAACGAGGCCGATGACCTTCAGGAGCGCGAACGTCATCACGAACGCGTACACCGGGGTCGCGGCCGCGGCCAGAGCCTGGTGGCCGAGCTGGGCCGCATCGCCATAGGCAAGGCCGTCGGCCACGCCGTTCCACGACGCCTGGGCGAAGAAGCCGATGAACAGGATCCCGGTGAAGCCCGCCACGCCATGGGCGGCGAGCACGTCGAGGGTCTCGTCGACCCGCGTCCGCGGGCGCCCGAGGATGATCCCGTAGCTCGGCAAGGCCGCGAGCGCGCCGAGCGCCATCGCCCAGCCCGGGCTGATGAAGCCGGCAGCCGGGGTGATCCCGACGCAGCCCACCACGATCGCGGTTGCCGCCCCGATCGCCGTCACCTGACGGCCGCGCAGCAGATCGAGCGCAAACCAGACCACCAGCGTGCATGCCGGGGACAGCAATGTGTTCGTGAACGCGAGCACGCTGGGGTTGCCGGTGGAGAAGCCGCTGCCGCCGTTGAAGCCGAACCACCCGAACCAGAGCAGGCCCGCGCCGAGCAGGACGTAGACGGCGTTGTGCGGCAGGAGCGCCTGGCGCCCGTAGTCCTTGCGGGGCCCCACCACGATTGCGGCTGCGAGCGCCGAGAACCCGGAGCCCATCTCCACGGGGACCCCTCCGGCGAAGTCGAGCGTTCCCCTCTCCTGCAGCCATCCACCCCCGAAGGACCAGTGGGCAAGCACGGAGTAGACGAGCACCGACCAGAGCGCCGCAAACACCAGGAACGGCGCGAATCGCATCCGCTCCACGACGGCGCCCGACACGAGCGCCACGGTGACGATGCAGAAGGTCGCCTGGAACGCCATGAAGAGCAGCTGTGGGATGGACGTGCCCACCCGCGGCTCGAACGTGACACCTCTCAGGAAGGCGTGGCCGAGACCCCCGATCAAGCCGTTGTCTCCGTCGAATGCGAGCGAGTAGCCGACGAGTGCCCACATGACCGTGGCGACCGCGAGCGCGGCGACGCACATCATGAAGGTGTTCAGGGTGTTCTTCGAGCGCACGAGACCCGCGTAGAAGAGCCCGAGCGCGGGGGTCATCATCAGGACGAGCGCGGTCGCCATGAGCATCCAGGCCGTGTCACCGGCATTTACCCGGCCGGCGGCCAGGGGGAGGACACCGCTCATGCGCCGCCCACTGGCGTGATGGCGCCGTCGTCGGTCTCACCTGTGCGGATGCGAACCACCCGCTCGAGCGGCACGACGAAGATCTTGCCGTCGCCCACCTCCCCGGTCTGAGCCCCTGCGCACAGGGCGTCGATCGTCGGCTGCACGAACGCCTCGGACACCGCGATCTCGAAGCGGACCTTCTCGGAGAGCCCGATCTGCACGGTCGTGCCGCGGTAGGTCTCGACACGGTCGAGCTCGCCGCCGTGGCCCTGCACGCGCGTGATCGAGTACCCGCCCACGTTGGCGCGGTACAGGCACTCCAGCACGTCGTTCTCCTTCTCGGGGCGGACGATGCCGATCACGAGCTTCACGCGGCGCTCCTTCGTGGGCTTCAAGAAGCGCGCGAGCCTATTCGATGCAGGGGCCGTCGCGGCCCGGCGACTCGGCCGACGCCTGGCCGTGCAGCGTGACCGCCTGGCTTGAGAAGTCGCGCACGAACACGTCGAAGAGCTGGTCGACGATGTCGCGGTCGAGGCCGGTCAACTCGGCCTGCTCCAGGATCAGCTGCCCGTAGACCACCAGCGTGAACAGCTCGCCGATGGTCAGCAGGAACCCGAGATCGCCCTGCTGTGACTCGTCGGGCGGCGCTGTGGTGAGAAGCGGGCCGAGCCCGAGGATCGAGACCTGCCACGTGTACCAGTAGACGAGCCCGTAGAAGCCGGCGATCTCGTTGAACGCGCAGATGCGGGCGGTGTCCCAGCGCTTGTCGGGATCGCCGGCGGCCTCGGCCTCCGGGGTGAGCAGCGTGGCGAACACGCGCTCGCGCCTGCAGAACTCGAGGAAGTCGGCGTACCAGGCGCGCTCGTGGTCGGCCTCCTTCAGCGCGACCTTGCCACGCTCCTCGAAGAACTCGATCGTGGCCAGCAGGATGCGGCGCGTGGCCGGGTCGAACTCCGCGGCGTCGTAGGTGTGGGGGTTAAACAGCGTGCCGCGCTGCCCGGATGCGGGGCCGGGAGCGGCTGGGTCGATGGTGGCCACGTCACCATCCTCGACCATGTCCTGCCTCTTGACCGCATAGTCACGGCGGACCTGGCACCGCGACCGCCTTCGTGCGGTCGAAGCTCAAGCAGTCGACGTGAGCAGCGACGCCCCGATGGCGCCGCCGAGATCACCGAGCTCGGCAAGCAGCACCGAGGGCGGATCGGCGTCCACGAAGAGGTGGGGGCTCATCTCGGCGCGGATCCGCCGCGCGTAGGGCTCTCCCAGACGGATCCCCATGCCGCCGCCGATCAAGACGGCCTCCACGTCGAGCAGGTTGACCGCCGACGCGATTCCGGCGCCGAGGGCATCGAGGGCCTCGTCGATCAAATCGGCGGCCAGCGGGTCGCCCTGGTTGAGCGCGCGCGACCAGACCCCGCTCGACAGCCGGTCGCGTCCGCGCTTGTCCATGATCTTGAACAGGTCGGTCTTCTCGCCCTTGTCGTGGCGCTTGCGCGCACGCCGCTCCATGGCCGCCCGCCCGGCATAGGCCTCCATGCAGCCCCGCCGCCCGCAGGGACAGCGCCGGCCGTGGTTCTTGACCACCATGTGACCGATCTCACCGGCGGCCGAGCGGCCGAGCCACGGCTTGCCGTCGATCACGATCCCGCCGCCGACGCCCGTGCCCCAGAACACGCCGAGCACGGAGGCGAAGGGGCGGCCGGCCCCGTGCGCCATCTCGGCGTCGGTGGCCACCTGGACGTCGTTGCCGATCGCGATCGGCGTGCCCAGGGCATCGGCAAGCGTGTCGCGCAGTGCGAACGGGCCGTCCCAATCGGGAAGGTTGCGGGCGTCTGACACGGTGCCCTTGACGTTGTCGACGGCGCCCGGCGAGCCGACGCCGACACCTTCGAGGTCGGTCGTCTTCACGCCGGCCTGGTCCGCGGCCTCGCCCATCGCAGCGGCCATCGCCTTTGCGACGCCGGCAGGGTGGCCCTCGGTCGGCGTGGGGTGGCGCGCCTTGCCGAGCACCGCGCCCTTTTCGTCGACCACTGCGGTCTGGATCTTCGTTCCGCCAAGGTCGATGCCGCCGCTCAGGCCCATTCGGCCAGCCTACGCCCTCCCGGTCGCTGCCAACCGCGAACATGGGAAGCCGTGAGCGCTCCCGACATCGTCTTCGTGCTGCTCGCGGGGTTCGCGGCCGGCGCGATCAACGTGGCGGTCGGCTCGGGCACGCTTGTCACCTTCCCCGTGCTCCTGGCGATCGGCTACTCGCCGCTCGTGGCCAACGTGTCCAACACCCTCGGCCTGGTGCCCGCCTCGGCAGCCGGCGCCATCGGCTACCGCGACGAGCTGCGGAACAGGCGCAGCCAGCTCGTGCAGTTCGCTTCGGCCTCGGCCACCGGCGGCGTGCTCGGAGCCGTGCTGCTGCTCACGCTGCCCGCCGGCGCGTTCGAGGTGATCGTGCCCGTGCTCGTGGCGCTGGCCGTGTTGCTCGTCGCGCTGCAGCCGCTGCTGTCCGCGCGCGTTCGCTCGGTCGACCGGGGGTCGACCCGGCGCACCGCCGGCCCCGTGCTGTTCGGGGCCATCTTCGCGACGGGTGTCTACGGCGGCTACTTCGGCGCCGCGCAAGGCGTGATCCTGCTCGGCGTGATGGGCCTCGCGCTCTCCAGCGACCTCCAGGAGATCAACGCGATCAAGAACGTGCTCGCCGGCGTTGTCAATGCCGTCGCCGCGCTCGTGTTCGTGGTCAGCGCTGACGTCGCGTGGGGGCCGGTGGTGCTGATCGCAATCGGCTCGGCGGCGGGCGGGACGCTGGGCGCAAAGATCGCGCGCCGGCTGCCACCGATTGCCCTGCGGGCACTCGTGGTGGTGGTCGGCCTCACGGCCTTTGTCCAGCTGGTGCGCTAGTCGGGCGCGAGCTGCTCGGATGGCTGTGGGTCGAGCAGCCTAGGGTCACGGTCGTGGTCGAGCCGAACACGTTCAGTTGCGCGGGTCTCGACCGCGCCGAGGACGGCCGCCGTCGCGACACGGCATGGGTGGCCGAACAGGCTGCACACCGGCGGGCCCGCGCCGTGGTGCTCACCGACGGCGGAGTGCGCATGCAAGGCGACAGGCTCGTGCGCATGCCGGTGGGCGACCTCGGGGCCGCCCGCGTCTCGGTGCTGCTCGGCCTCGATGACGAGGGCCCGGTCTTCGCGTTCGATGGCGGCCCACCGCCCGAGGATGGGCACAGGCCCTTCTTTCTGGGTGCGGGCGGCCGGCGCGGCGAGCCGGCGCCTGACGAGCCGGGGGTGCTCTCGCTCCGCGACGCGGCGCAGAGGCTGGGTCAGCGCGACGGAGGTCTCGCGGCCTACGCCGCGGCCGTCCTCAACTGGCATCGCTCCCACCGATTCTGCTCCAACTGCGCGACAGAGACCGAGGTCCAGGAGGCAGGTGTGGTGCGCCGCTGCCCACGCTGCGGGCTGCAGCACCATCCGCGTACCGATCCGGTGGTGATCATGCTCGTGCAGGACGGCGACCGCGTGCTGCTCGGGCGACAGCGCACGTGGCCTGCGCGCCGCTACTCCACGCTCGCGGGCTTCGTGGCTCCGGGCGAGAGCCTCGAGGAGGCGGTGGCCCGCGAGGTGTTCGAGGAGGTCGGCGTGACCGTGGGCCTGCCGGCATACCGCAGCTCCCAGCCGTGGCCGTTCCCAGCGTCGTTGATGCTCGGCTTCACCGTGCCCTACGAGGGCGGCGCTCTCGGCGGCACCGACCAGGAGCTCGAGGACGCATGCTGGTTCGGACGGGACGAGGTGGCCGAGGCCGCGCGCGAGAACTCCTGGGCCGAGCCGGGCGAGGGTGGCGGCCTGCTGCTGCCGCCGCGGTTGGCGATCGCGCGGCGGCTGATCGAGGGTTGGCTCGACGGGTAGGGGTCAGACCGCCTCGGCCAACGCCCCCTTCTGCGGGTCGCCCGCCACCAGCGCATCGAACACCACGATGTCGGGCGCCTCGGCCAGCAGCTCGTCCGCGCGGGCCAGCACGGCCGCGATGTGGTCGCTTGCCATGTGGGCATCGAGGTCCTCCTGTGAGGCCCACCGCTCCACGAACGTGAGCCGCGTGGCGTCCTGCTTTCCCTGATGCAGGGAGTAGAGGATGCACCCCGCGTCGGAGTGAGTGGCCTCGACGAGCTGGAGCAGCGCGTCGCGAGCGGCATCCTCCTGGCCCTGCCGTGCTTTGAGGGTGGCTACGACGACGATCTCGGACATGACGCTCCTTGAATGGCTGGGGAATTGGGTGTCTAAGGTCGCACACTGATCGGGAATCGAGCAGAGGAGTCGTACGTGGCTGAGGAGCTCCAGAGGCTCGGCGGCGCGACCGTGGTGCTCGCCACCGTTACCAACGCGCAGGCGATGGCCTCGGTGGTCGGGGGCCTCGCGCCACGCGGGAAGCTCGTGATCGTCGGCGCTTCGATGGATCCGATGGAGATCCCACCGGCCGCCCTTATCGGCGGCAACACGCAGATCGCCGGGCACGCATCGGGCAGCTCGCAGGACTCCGAGGACACGCTGGGCTTCAGCGCGCTCAGCGGCGTGCGCCCACGCATCGAGACGATGCCGCTGGAGGATGCCGCGAAGGCCTACGAGAAGATGATGGCGGGAGACGCGCGCTTTCGGATGGTGCTGACCACGTAGTCTTGCCTCTGCGTGTCAGCCGCCGGGGCTTCCAAGAAGGCGTCGCAACCGGTGAAGGCCGTGGCGCTGCTCGGCGCCCTCGGAGTCGTGTACGGCGACATCGGCACGAGCCCGCTGTATGCGATGCAGACGGTGTTCTCGCAAAACGCGCTGCGCCCGGTCGCGGTCGGGCAGACGTCGATCTACGGCGTGATCTCGCTGGTGTTCTGGTCGATCACGGTGATCGTGACGGCGATGTACGTGCTGATGTTCATGCGCACCGACAACGATGGCGAGGGCGGCCTGCTCGCCCTCCTCGCGCTGCTCTCTCAGCGCAAGCTGCCGGCCAAGGTGATCCTCACGCTGGGGTCGCTCGGGATCTTCGGCGCGGCCCTGTTCTTCGGCGACAGCATGATCACCCCGGCGATCTCGGTGCTGTCCTCGATGGAGGGGCTCGAGATCATCGACCCGGGGCTGAAGGAGATCGTCGTGCCCGGCGCGGTGGCCATCCTGCTGACCCTGTTCGCCGTGCAGCACTGGGGCACCGCGCGGGTCGGCCGCTACTTCGGGCCGATCATGGCGGTGTGGTTCGTCACCATCGCCGCGGCCGGTCTGGCCGAGGTGATTCGTCATCCCGACGTGCTCCAGGCCCTCTCGCCGCACTGGGCCGTCCGCTTCTTCCTCGATGAGCCGCTGACCGCCTTCCTCGCGCTCGGTGGCGTGGTGCTCGTGATCACCGGCGCCGAGGCGCTGTACGCCGACATGGGCCACTTCGGGCGCAAGCCCATCTCGCGCGCCTGGCTTGCCATCGTGTTTCCCGCGCTCACGCTCAACTACCTCGGCCAGGGCGCCCTGCTGATCCGCGACCCCAAGGGCACCGCCAGCCCGTTCTTCCTGCTGGTGCCCGACTGGGCCCAGATCCCGATGGTGGCGCTGGCCACGGTGGCCACTGTGATCGCCTCCCAGGCTGTGATCTCCGGTGCCTTCTCGGTCTCGCGCCAGGCGTCGCGACTTGGATACCTGCCGCGGCTGCGCACCGTGCACACCTCCGCGGCGGAGGCAGGGCAGATCTATGTGCCGTTCATCAACTGGATGCTGATGGTCGCGGTGCTCGCGCTCGTGTTTGGCTTCCAGAGCAGCGAGCGGCTGGCGGCAGCCTACGGCGTCGCGGTGATCGGCACGATCACGGTGACCACCTCGCTCTTCTTCACGCTCCAGTGGCTGCGCGAACGCCGCCCGCACTGGCAGGTCGCCACGCTCGCCGCAGTGCTGCTGGCCTTCGTGCTGCTCTTCCTCGCTGCGAACCTGATCAAGATCGAGGAAGGCGGCTGGCTGCCTGTGGGCATCGGCCTCGTGATCTTCACGGTGCTCAGCACGTGGCGGCGTGGCCGCGAACTTGCCAGCGCTTCGCGCGCCAAGGCCGAGGGAACCCTCCAGGAGTTCGTCAACGATGTGCACAACCACGCGATCCCCGTGCGGCGCGTTCCCGGCTGCGCGGTCTTCCTGAGCCGCGGCGAGGGCAGCACCCCGCTCGCCATGCGCGCGAACGTCGAGCACAACCACACGCTGCACAAGCACACGGTGGTGCTCACGCTCCAGACCACCACGTCTCCGCGGGTGGATCCGAGCGAGCGCATCACGATCGGCGACCTCGGTTTCAGCGACGACGGAATCACCCAGGTGACCGCCCGCTTCGGCTACATGGAGAGCACGAGCCTGCCCGACGTGTTGCGCAGGGCCCAGGAGGAGGGTCTCGAGGGTGGCGTGGTGGACGTCGACAACGCCAGCTACTTCGTGTCGGCACCCGAGCTGCGTCTCACCGACAACCCGGGCATGGCGAAGTGGCGCAAGCATCTGTTCCTGGCCACCACCCGCCTGACCTCGGATCCCGTGGAGTTCTTTGGGCTGCCGCGCGGAAGCACCGTGGTCATGGGTGCGGAGATCGATCTCTGATCGATGCCGACCGTCGCCGTTCCTCCTCGTGAAGCGACGGTCTCGTCACGCGGCGGCGAACTGATCGGTGAGGTGCCACCGTCGCCGGCGGGACCGATCGGAGAGGACGAGGCCGCGACGCTGCCGCTCCCTCCGGAGGTGGGACTGCCCCGGGCCCTCCAGGTGATGCGCTTCAGCGTGAGCCAGATCGAGTTCGTGTTCGGCGGCCGCCGCCACGCGTGACCATGATCCCCGCCCAGGGTGGGCGGGTGGTGGTCACGGGCCGTCGCGCAGCGTAGGCTCCGGCGCCGGGGCGGCCAGACGGCCCAGCAGCCGCGCGGCGTCGCGCAGCTCGGCGGGATCGTGGCTGGCCATGGCCACCAGACGCAGCCTTGACGTGCCGTCGGGCACCGTCGGTGGCCGGATGGCCTGGGCAAAGACGCCCTCGGCCAAGGCCGCCTCGCACATCGCCATCGCCTCGCGCGGCTCGCCCACCACGAGCGGCACGATCGGCATCTCCCCGGCTTCCACCGAGAAGGCCTGGGCGGCCAGTTCCTCCCGCAGGACCCGCGCGTTGGCCCACAGGCGCTCGACCACGGATGGCTCCTCGCGCAGGATGCGCAGCGCCTCACGAGCGGCCCCGACCGAGGGCGGCGGCAGCGCGGTCGAGTAGATCAGCGTGCGCGCCCGGTTTACCAGCAGGGAGCCCGTCGTCGAGTCGCA
>JBBPXW010000055.1:0-15460 GCA_038200525.1 Solirubrobacterales bacterium
GTGGAGCCGATCAGGTCAACCCGTGCATGCAGTCGCTGCCACGAGCCCGATGCCCGCCGCGCCGCGATCGCCTTTCGGCCCAAGCCACAGACGCGCGCCTGGTGGCCGGAGATCAAGCCGTGCTGGCGTGCCGCAACGCGGTTGGCCGCCGCATCGCCGGTGCCGGCCAGGCGCACCATCTGCCCGGCGAGTGCCAAGTGGCGTTCACGGACCGGAGACGTGCGTGCTGGGCCACTTTTGGTGCCCGGTGTGGCGATCTGCGGGCGCCGGTCGGCAGGTGTTCCTCGATGTTCCATGACCGGTGGAGGCCCGAGACGCCCCGTCTCGCCCCCCGAAACGAGCTCCCCGGTACGAGGCCGAACCGAGCCCCCGAAACGAGCTCCCCGAAACGAGCGGCCCGAAGCGAGGCCGCGAAACGAGCCCCCCGAACCGAGGCCGCCGCCCCTACCCGTACGCTGTGCCGCGATGACCGTCGCCGCTCTCGACCTCGATCTCGAGGTCTTCCAAGGTCCCTTCGACCTGTTGCTCACGCTCGTGCTGCGCGAGGAGGTCGACCTGCTCGAGGTGGAGCTGGCCGACGTGGTGGTCACCTACATCGACTTCCTGCAGCAGAAGGGCGAGATCGATCTCGAGGCGGCCACCGAGTTCCTCGTGCTGATTGCCGCGCTGCTGGAGCTGAAGTCGCGGCTGATGCTCCCGGTCGAGCAGAGCGACGGGATCGAGCTCGAGCCGAGCGAGGCCGCCGACGAGCTGCTGGGGCGGATGCTCGAATACCGCCGCTACCACGACGCCGCGGGCTTCCTGCGCGAGCGCCTCGAGGCCGAAGCCGGCCACCGCTACCGCTCGGCGCCGCTGCCGGCTCACCTGCGGCGGGCATCACTCGAGGTGGCAGAGGCGGTGTACGAGCCGGATCGGCTGGCCGAGGCGCTCGGCGGCCTCCTGCGAATGCCCTCACGCATCGACCTGCATCACGTCGCGCGACCGCGCGTCTCGCTCGAGCAGCGCCTCGCCCACGTGCGCGGGCTGCTGCGCAAACACGGCACCTTCTCCTTCGACGAGGCCGTCCGCGGCGCCGATCGCATGACCGAGGCCGTCACGCTGTTCGCCCTGCTCGAGCTGTTCAAGTCGGGCGAGGCCGGCTGGGATCAGAGCGAGCCGTTCGGTCCGATCACGGTGAGGGCGGGCCAGTCGTGAACGAGCTCGCCCGGGTGGTGGAGGCGCTCCTGTTCCTCTCGTCGGGCCCCGTGTCGATCGAGGCGCTGGCCGACGCCTGCGAGTCCTCCGAGGGCGAGATCCTCGAAGCGCTGGCACGCCTTCGCGAGCACTATGCGGACGGCTATCGGGGTGTCGTCCTGCGCGAGGTGGCCGGTGGCTTCACGCTGGCCACCGACCCCGTTGCCGAGAAGGCGGCACGGCGGCTGCTCGCCAAGCCGCGCACGCCGCCGCTCACCCAGGCCCAGGCCGAGTGTCTGGCCATCGTCGCCTACCTGCAGCCGGTCTCGCGACCCGAGATCGCGCGGATTCGTGGCGTTGCATCGGAGTCGGCAACGGGCACGCTGCTCGAGCGCGGGCTCGTCGAGGAGTCGGGCCGGTCGCGCTTCGGCGCCGTGCTCTATCGCACCACAGACCTCTTCCAGAAGCTGTTCGGCCTCGAGGCGCTCGATGCGCTTCCGGACGTGTCGCGCTTCGATCCGAACCCTGAGGACGAGCGCGACCTGCGCGAGCGGCTGCTCAAGGCCGGCGAGGCGCGGGCCGAGCCGGCGCAGCAGTCCTATTAGGACACCGCGGCCAGTGCGGGACCGCCCAGGGTTGCCAAGCTCGAGGGGTGAGCCGCCGATCCGCTACCCAGTTCGCGTTCGTTGCCGCGTTCTGGGGGGCGTCCTACCTGTTCATCAAAGTCGCGCTCGAGGACGTGTTCTCGCCACCGGTGATCGTATGCGTGCGCACCGCGCTCGCGGCGCTCGTGCTCGCACCGCTCGCCTGGCGGACTGGGCGGGTGAGAGAGTTGAAGGGCAAGCTCGGGTCCGTGATCGTGCTCGCCGCGATCCAGGTGGTGGCGCCCTTCATGCTCATCTCGTTCGGCGAGAACCACATCTCGTCGTCGCTGGCGGGGATCCTCGTGGCCACGGCGCCCATATACGCGTTCCTGCTCGCTGTGGTGCTCGCACCACAGGAGCGGGCGGGGCCGATCGCCGTCGGCGGCGTGGCGATGGGCATCGCGGGAGTGGTGCTGCTCCTCGGCATCGACGCCGGCGGAGGCACCGGTGCGCTGGTCGGCGGCGCGATGGTGGCGCTTGCGGGGCTGGGCTATGCCGCGGGCGCCTTCTTCCTCAGGCGGCGACTGTCGGGACAATCCCCGATCGTGATGGTCACCGCCACGATGGCGGCGAGCGCTGTCCTCTCGCTGCCCGTGGCCGCCCTCGACCCGCCCGACGCCGCGCCGGGCCTCGATGCGGTGGCGTCCCTTGCGGCCCTCGGCGTGCTCGGCACGGGCGTCGCATTCGTCTTCTTCTACGCGCTGATCGCCGACATCGGACCGCCACGAGCGTCGCTCGTCGCCTACGTCGCCCCGGCTTTCGCGGTCATATACGGGGTTGTGCTGCTCGGAGAGGACGTCACCATCGCGACGCTCGGCGGACTCGTGCTGATCCTGCTTGGGTCCTACCTCGCGGCCAACGAGCGGTGGCCGGGACAGTCGCGACCCAGGATCCGGGCGGCCGGCTGCTCAACACCGTCAATCTCGACAGAGAGGACCCAGTGATGTTCAAGGACACAGCGGCGTTCAGCGGCTTCGCAGCCGATGACATCGAGGCTGCCAGGCAGTTCTACGCCGAGACGCTCGGCCTCGAGGTGACCGAGGAGCACGGCATGCTCACGCTCCACCTCGCAGGCGACCGGCCGACGCTGATCTATCCGAAGCCCGGCCACGTGCCGGCCACCTACACGATCCTCAACTTCCCGGTGGAGGACATCGACCGCGCGGTGGACGAGCTCGCGGGCAGGGGCATCGCCTTCGAGGCGTCCGAATGGGGTGACGAGAAGCAGATCATGCGGGGGATCGCCAACGATCGCGGGCCCGACATCGCCTGGTTCAAGGACCCGGCCGGCAACATCCTGTCGGTGCTGCAGGAGGCGTGAGAAACGTCGGTGCGGTGCTCGCCCGATCGACGATCGGGCTGCGCTCCTCCCGCGGAGCCGCTAGGCCGCCGACACCGCGAGCTGGCCGCACGCCGCATCGATGTCCCGCCCGCGGGTGAGCCGGACGGTGGCGGGCACGCCGTGGTCGTGCAGCGTCGCCAAGAAGGTGTCGATGGCCTCGCGGCCCGACCCGGTGAGCCCCGAGTCGGTCGGGTTGTGCGGAATCAGGTTGACCTTGAACGCCTCGTGCGGCGTGAGCACCTTGGCCAGCTGCACGGCCTGCTCGGAGCTGTCGTTCACGCCCTCGAGCATCAGGTACTCGATGTAGACGCGCCGCTTGCGCTGCTCGTGCCAGCCGATGCAGGCTACGAGCACGTCGGCCAGTGGGAACCGGTCGTTTATGGGCATCAGCTCGCTGCGCAGCTCGTCGTCGGGCGCGTGCAGCGACAGCGCAAGGCGGATTGTCGGACCGTCGCGCTCGGTCAGCCGCTCGATGCCGGGAATCCAGCCGACGGTGGAGATCGTGGTCGACGAGGGGTGGATTCCGAGGTCGGGCAGCCGCTCGCAGGTGGCCAGCACGTTGTCGAGGTTGAGCAGC
This sequence comes from Solirubrobacterales bacterium, assembly GCA_038200525.1. Classification (GTDB taxonomy): domain Bacteria; phylum Actinomycetota; class Thermoleophilia; order Solirubrobacterales; family Thermoleophilaceae; genus JAAYBF01. The sequence goes on from JBBPXW010000055.1 coordinate 3,737, forward strand.
GGCTCGCCCATCCCCATGAAGACGCAGTGCGTCACGTCCTCTGTGCGACGGAAGTGCAGCGCCTGGTCGAGGATCTCCGACGCCGTCAGGTTGCGGCCGAACTTCATCGTCCCCGTCGCGCAGAAGGTGCAGGTGAGCGGACAGCCCGACTGGGAGGAGAGGCAGAGCGAGCGACGCCCATCCCGGGAAGGATTTGGCAGGGATGCCGAACCCTTCGCACCCCTATAGCGCATCAGGACGGCCTCGATCGGGCGCGCGTCGTGGGTATGAAACAGCGCCTTCTCCGTGCCGTCGGAGGCCAGCGCCTCGCGCTTCACCGTCAGCGAGGACAGCGGCACCCGCTCGGCGAGCTGCGCGCGCAGCGCCTCCGGCAGGTTGGTCATCTCCGCGTAGCCCTTGGCGCCGCGGGCGGTCCACTCCCACACCTGCTTGGCGCGAAAAGCCGGCTGGCCGAGGTCGGCGAGCGTGGCGTCGAGGAGGTCCAGGTCCACCGGCGAAGTGTGGCAGCCATCTAGATGGCTGATTTCACGGGCACGCACGCGCGGATGACGGCCCAGACCGGCGCTAGTTGGCCACCCGCCGCCGCGCCGATGCAACCAGCCTCGGCTTCGGCGCCGCGCGGCGGCCAGCTTGGGCTGGACCGTCCCCGCACGTACGGCCCCGCGGAATCAACCATCTAGGATCCGGCCCGAGCCGATGCGCCTTGCCAAATACCTTGCCCACGCCGGCGTGGCCTCTCGGCGGGCGTCGGAGCGGTTGATCGCAGACGGGCGGGTGCGGGTGGGCGGCGAGACGGTCTCAGACCCCGCTCGCGACGTCGAGGAGGCAAGCGGGGTCGAGGTGGACGGCGAGCCGGTGGCTCCCGAGCCGCGCGAGGTGCACGCGCTGCACAAGCCGGCGGGGGTGGTGTCCACCGCGGCCGACACCCACGGGCGGCGCACGGTGGTCGAGCTCGTGGCGTCGTCGCGGCGGCTCTACCCGGTCGGGCGCCTCGACGCCGACACCACCGGCCTGATCCTGCTCACCAACGACGGCGAGCTGGCGGAGCGGCTGACCCACCCCCGGTACGGGGTCGAGAAGGTCTATCGGTGCAGCATCCGTCCCGCCGAGGTGTCCGCGGAGGCGGTGAGCCGCCTGCGCGGCGGCGTCGAGCTCGATGACGGCATGACCTACCCGGCGAAGGTGTCGGTGCTCGGCCCCGGGCTGGTGGAGATCACGATCGCCGAGGGCCGCAAGCGCCAGGTGCGCCGGATGTGCGAGGCCGTCGGCTACCAGGTCAGCTCGCTGCGGCGGGTGGCGTTCGGCCCACTTGCGCTCGGCTCGCTTCCGGAGGGTGAGACCCGGCCGCTCACCGATGCGGAGGTCGGGCAGCTGCGCAGGGCGGCCGGCGCCGTCGCATCTCCATGGGAGAATTCCGCCGCGTGAGGCTTCGGGCACTCAGGGGCGCCACCACGGTGGAGACAAACGACGCCGACGCGATCCTCTCCGCCACGGACGAGCTGGTCCACGCCGTGATCGAGCGCAACGGCTTGGCCACCGACGACATGGTCAGCTGCATCTTCACCTGCACCGAAGACCTCGATGCCGAGTTCCCGGCGGTCGCCGCGCGGCGGCTCGGCATGAGCAACGTGCCCTTGCTGTGCACCCGTGAGATCCCGGTGCCCGGATCGCTTCCACGCGTGATCCGGCTGCTGCTTCACTGCTATGCCGACCCGGAGATTCCCGCGAGCCACGTCTACCTGCGCGACGCGGTGGCGCTGCGGCGGGATCTGGAGGGCGCGCAATGACACCCGGAATCGAGTTCAACAGCCGGCTCGGCGACATCCCCGACTACCCATCGGCGGGCAACTACGCCTTCGGCGGCGACCTGGTCAAGCTGGCCTCAAACGAAAGCCCGTTCGGACCGCCGGCCGCGGTGGTCGGCGCGATCCAGGGTCAGCTGGAGACCCTCAACCGCTATCCGGACCCCGAGAAGTCCGCCCTGCGCAAGGCGATAGCGGCGCGCGCCGGGCTCGGGCCCGAGCGGGTGACGGTGGGAAACGGCTCGTGCGAGATCCTGCTGGCAGCAGGCGACGCACTGCTGGAGCCCGGCGCGGAGCTCATCTACGCGTGGCCCTCGTTCTCCGTGTACCCGATGCTCGCCGCACAGTCCGGCGCCACTGAGATCCGCGTCCCGCTCGACGCCGAGGCCCGCCACGATCTCGACGCCATGGCCACGGAGATCACCGCGGCAACGCGACTGATCGTGATCTGCAACCCGAACAACCCGACGGGCACCGCGCTGCCAATCGAGCAGATCGACGCCTTTGTAGCCTCGGTGCCCGATCACGTCGCGGTGATGCTCGACGAGGCCTACGTCGAGTTCAACCTGCTGCAGGACCCCGACGACTCGCTCGACCTGCTGGCCAAGCACTCGAACTTGATCCTGCTGCGCACGTTCTCGAAGATCTATGGGCTGTGCGGGCTGCGCGCCGGGTACGCGCTGGGCCCCGACCGGTTCCGCCGCGCCATCGACCAGGTGCGACAGCCCTTCTCGGTGAACGCGCTGGCCCAGGCCGCCGCCGCCGAGGCCGTGCGCCACCAGGACGAGATCGCGCGGCGTGTCGAGGCGACCGTGATCGAGCGGGTGCACATGGAGTCAGAGCTCGCCGAGCGGGGGCTCGACCACGCCGAGAGCCAGGCCAACTTCACTTGGGTCTCGGTCGGCGATCGCGACGAGGAGGCGATCGTCAAGGGCCTCGCCGACCGCGGCGTGATCGTCCGCGCCGGCAGCGCACTGGGGGAGGAGGGGCGCATGCGGGTGACCTTTGGCACGCGAACGGAGAACGACCGCTTCCTGGCGGAGCTGGACGCCCTCCTCTGAGGCACAGTCCGCAGTTTCGCCCGCGGGGCGGGAACAACTCGTGACGCGGCGCGACCCAGCCGAGTCGTTGTAGGGCGGGAGTCCGCTCACGAGCCCCCCGCGCTCGCCCAGTACGTCGCCGCCATGTCCTCATCACCGTGCCCGGCGTCCACGGCGGCGGCCATCTGGCGCTGCACGACCTCGGTGAGCGGCATCGCCTGGTCGTGGCGCTCGGCGGCCTCCAGGACGAGGCCGGCGTCCTTGAGCGCCATCGACAGCGCGAAGCTCGGGTCGAAGGAGCGCTCGATCATCGCGGCGCCCTTCATCTGTGCGTAGGCAGAGTCGAGCGGGCCGCCCTCGATCGTGGAGAGGAACGCCCTTGGGTCGACATCCAGCGACTCCGCGTAGGCCACGGTCTCGGCGACTGCCTCGGTCAGCGACAGCAGCCAGGTGTTGAGCACCAGCTTGAGGCGGCTGCCGGCACCGGCTTGCCCAAGCCACTCGGTGGAGGCGCCCACGGCGTCGAACAGTGGCGTACAGCGGTCTCGTTGATCGTCGGGCCCGGAGGCCAAGACCTGGAGCGTGCCGTCCTCGGCCGGCTTCTTGGTGCCGAGCACGGGCGCGTCGACGAACGCCACGCCGCGCTCCTCGGCAAGTGCCGCCAGCGCCTCGGTGCCGGCGATCCCGACGGTGGACATCTGGATCCACAGGGCGCCATCGGGCATCGCGGCGAGAGCGCCGCCGTCCTCCATGGCCGATGCCACCGCATCGCTGTCGGCGAGCACCGTGACCACGATGTCGGCGCCGCGGGCGGCCTGCTCAGGCGTGTCGGCCACCGCGATCCCCTTCCCGGCGGCCGCGTCGGCCTTCTCTCTGGTGCGGTTCCAGACCGTCAGGTCAAGACCCGCTCCCGCTGCGTTGCGCGCCATTGGCGCGCCCATCACTCCGGTTCCGAGGATTGCGATCATCAGCCGCGCATACCCGGTTGCACGCTTGCCCAACGGCACCGCCCCTGCTAGAACAGAACGCAGATGCGCCGCATCACCCCACACGCCTGCTCCATGCCCACCGGCTCCTGGCGTGCCTTTGCGGCCTATTGGCGATTTATCTAGGCGTCCGGCCACGGCAGCACGACTGCCCGAGTCAAGACAGGTCCCGACCGGACGCCGATACTCCCGCGGCCAGCAGCTGGGCCGCCGCCGCATCTGACACGTACCACTTGCGAGAGGCTTCCAGGAAGACATGATGATCGTGATGAGAGAAGACGCGACGTCCGAGGACGTCACCGCCGTGATCGGCAGGGTCGAGTCGACGGGCGCCCGGGCACACGTCATCGAGGGGGAGAGCCAGACGGTGATCGGGGCGGTCGGCGACGTGGAGCTCGTGCGCGACCTCGGCCTCGAGATGGCGCCGGGCGTCGATCACACGACCCCGATCAGCCGCCCGTACAAGCTGGCTTCGAGCCAGCTCACCCACGGCCGGCGCACGGTGATCGACATCGCCGGCGTAAAGACCGGCGGCCACCACTTCACGACGATTGCCGGACCTTGCACCGTCGAGTCGCGCGACGTGCTGCTGGACTCCGCCGAGGCCGTCAAGCAGGCGGGCGCCCAGCTGCTGCGGGGCGGCGCCTACAAGCCGCGCACCTCCCCCTACTCGTTCCAAGGCCTCGGTCAGGAGGGACTGAAGCTGCTTGCCGAGGCAAAGAGGATCACCGGCATGCCGATCGTGACCGAGGTGATGGACGTCCGTGACCTCGATGCCGTGTGCGAGGTGGCCGACGTGATCCAGCTCGGCGCGCGAAACATGCAGAACTACACGCTGCTCACAGAGATCGGCCGCTCCGGCACCCCGGTGCTGTTGAAGCGCGGCCTGAGCGCCACGATCGAGGAGCTGCTGATGGCTGCCGAGTACGTGCTCAAGGAGGGCAATGGCGACGTCATGCTGTGCGAGCGCGGCATCCGCACATTCGAGACGGCATACCGGTTCACGCTCGACCTGATGGCCGTGCCCGTGCTCAAGGAGCTCACCCACCTGCCCGTGCTCGTCGATCCGAGCCACGCGGCCGGCCGCCGCGACCTTGTGGCGTCGATGTCGATGGCCGCGGCCGCCGCCGGTGCCGACGGGCTGATCGTGGAAGTGCACCCAGACCCGGACCGCGCCATCTGCGACGGCCCCCAACAGCTCCGCGCCGACGAGTTCGCCGCCTACCTGCGCCAGGTCGAGCGAGTGGCCGAGGTGGCGGGCAAGGTGCCTGCCACGGCCGTCTGACAGGCTCACTCCGTGCACCTCAGGCAGTCCCGCAACAGCGACCGCGTCCGCGATCAGCGGATCGCGCGCATCGAGGAGCTGGCCACGCCGGCCCACCTGCTCGAGGAGCTGCCGATGAGCCCTCGTCAGACCGAGGTCCTGCTCACCGGTCGCGACCAGGTCTCGGCCGTGCTCGACGGCGCGGACGACCGACTGCTCGTGGTGGTCGGCCCGTGCAGCGTGCACGACTCCGAGGCGGCGCAGGAGTACGCACAGCGGCTCGCGCGGATGTCGTCAGAGCTTTCCGGCGATCTGCTCGTGGCCATGCGCGTCTACTTCGAGAAGCCGCGGACCACCACCGGGTGGAAGGGCATGATCAACGACCCCCACCTCGACGACAGCGGGGACGTGAACACCGGCCTTCGCCGGGCGCGCAGGCTGTTGCTCGAGGTGCTCGAGCTCGGTCTGCCCGTCGGCTGCGAGTTCCTCGACCCGATCACCCCTCAGTACATCTCCGACACCGTCGCATGGGGCGCGATCGGAGCCCGCACCACCGAGAGCCAGATCCACCGCCAGCTCGGGTCCGGGCTGTCGATGCCGATCGGCTTCAAGAACCGCACGGACGGCGACGTGCAGGTGGCCGTCGATGCCGTGCGCGCCGCAGCCGCCGCCCACTCCTTCCCGGGCGTCGATGACAGCGGCATGCCGGCCATCCTCTATACCCGCGGCAACCCCGACGGCCACGTCATCCTGAGGGGTGGGCGCGGTGCGCCCAACTACGGGCCCGAGCAGGTGCAAGCGGCCCTGACCAAGCTGCGCGCCGCCGGTCTGCCCGAGCGCGTCGTGGTCGACGTCTCCCACGACAACAGCGGCAAGGATCCCGACCGCCAGCCCGTCGTGGCCGACGCTGTCGGCCAGCAGCTGGCCGGCGGGTGCACGGCCATCGTCGGCGTGATGCTCGAGTCCTTCCTGGTGGCCGGTCGCCAAGACCTCGAGCGCGGTCGCGAGCTGACCTACGGCCAGTCGATCACCGATGCGTGCATCGACTGGGACACCACCGTCGAGGTGCTCGGCGCACTGGCGTCGGCAGTTCGCGCTCGGCGCGACTTCGCGGGCTGAGCATGAAGATCGCCGTCCTTGGAGTCGGGCTGATCGGCGGGTCGATCGGTCTGGCCGCGCATCGGCAGCTCGACGACGTCGAGGTGGTCGGCTTCGGCCGCTCGCCGGAGCGGCTGGAGCGCGCCCGCGCGCTTGGCGCGATCGACCGCGCCGCCGGATCGCTCGGCGACGCGCTCGAGGGAGCCGATTCGTGCTTTTGCTGTGCGCCGGTCGGAGCGCTGACCGAACAGGTGGGGGCTGCGCTGGCAGCGGCGCCGCCCGACTGCGTGATCTCCGATGTCGGCTCGGTCAAGCGCAGCCTCGTGGCTGCGATCGACGACGAGCGGTTCGTCGGCGGCCATCCGATCGCCGGGGCAGAGACTGCCGGAGTCGAGCATGCGCGTGCCGACCTCTTCCAGGGCGCGGTCTGGTACCTGACGCCGACGGCAGCCTCCGCGGGGCTGCTCTACGAGCGGCTGCACCGGCTGGTGTCCGCCCTCGGGGCGCGACCGGTCGCCGTCGACCCCGAGTCCCACGACCGGCTGCTCGCCGGCGTGAGCCATCTTCCCCACGTGTTGGCCAACGTGTTGGTGGCCCAGGCGGCTGCACACACCGAGGCGCCCCGGATCGGCCCGAGCTTCCGCGACGCGACCCGGGTGGCCGGCGCAAACTCCGCCGTCTGGACGGACATCTACATGGCCAACCGGGAAGCCATCGCTGACGAGATCGATGGCGCGGTCCGACGCCTCCAGCAGGTGGCGAGCGACCTGCTGGCGGGTGATGCCGACGCGATCGAGGGCTGGAACGACGCCGCGCGCGCGCAACGGTCGGCTCTCCTGGGAGCCGACACGGCCCAGGGGCGCATCCACGAGCTCGCGCTCACGGTGCCAAACCGCCCCGGTATCGTCGCCGAGGTGGCGCTCGAGCTTGGCAGGGCCGGCGTGAACATCGTGGATCTTGCGCTCGCGCCCGCACCCGACATGCGCTCCGGCGCGATGACCCTGTCCGTGGCAGGCGACAGCGATGCAACACGCGCAGGAGAGCTCATCGACGCGCTCGGGTTCGCGGTGGACCGGTCGTGACGGCCGTCCGGTTCGAGCCATCCGGCCCGCTCCGCGGGACGTTCTCGCCGCCGGCGGACAAGTCGATCTCCCACCGCGCCGCGCTGTTCGGGGCCATGACCGACCAGCCGGTCTACATCCACAACTACCTGGACTCCGCCGACACCCGCTCGACCCTCGACGCGCTGCTGAGCCTGGGCGCGGGCATCGACGAGTCGGGCCAGCAGCTCTCGATTCGCGGCGTCGGGCTGCGCGCCGCGCTGGAGGCCACCGGTGGCCACATCGACGTCGGGAACTCCGGCACGCTGCTGCGCCTGCTCCCGGGGTGGCTTGCGGGGCAGCCGGGTGGCCAGTGGAGCCTGGACGGCGACGAGTCGATCCGCCGTCGCCCGGTGGATCGCGTCGTCGAGCCGCTGCGGCGCATGGGCGCTGACATGCTCGGCCGCGACGACCGCTACACCCCGCTCGTGGTATCCGGCGCCCAGCTGAAGGGCATCGACTACCACCTGCCCGTGCCGAGCGCCCAGGTCAAGTCGTGCGTCCTGATCGCCGGGATGGTCGCCAAGGGCAGCACCACGGTGTCCGAGGCCTCGCACAGCCGCGACCACACAGAGCGGATCCTGCGCAAGGCGCGCGTGCCGTTTCACCGCGACGGGCTGCGCATGACCGTCTCGGAGGTCGACGAGCTGGAGATCGACGAGATCTCCGTGCCCGGCGACCCGTCCTCGGCGGCCTTCTTGACGGCTGCCGCGTGCCTGGTGCCCGGCTCGCGGCTGTTGATCGAGAGCGTCGGGCTCAACTGGACGCGCACCGGCTTCTTCCGCATCGCACAGCGGATGGGCGCGGTGATCGTCGGGGATCTCGAGCCGGTTGGCACCTTCTCCGAGGAGGAGCCGGTCGGCGATCTGGACGTGGCCCACGGGTCGCTCGAGGCGACCGAGGTCACGGCCGAGGAGGTGCCGCTGGCCATCGACGAGCTGACGCTGGTGGCCCTGCTCGGCGCCTTCGCCGAGGGCGACACGGTGGTCTGCGGGGCCGCGGAGATGCGCCATAAGGAGTCAGATCGCATCGAAGGCGTGGTCACCGGGCTGCGGGCGATCGGCGCCGATATCGAGGCCCTGCCCGACGGCTTCGTCGTGCACGGCACGGGCGAGCCGCTGCGGGGTGGCACGATCGACTCGCTCGGTGATCACCGCCTCGCGATGCTGGGGGCTGTCGCGGGCCTGGCGTCGCGCGAAGGCGTAGAGGTGGTGGGCATGGAGGCCGCTGCCATCTCCTATCCGGGCTTCGAGCGCGATCTCGCATTGCTGGCATGACCGCAACGTCTTCCGTCCCGTCGGGTTCTCTACCGGCGTGAGGCGTTCGATACCCATCCTGGCGGCACTCGCGGCTCTGGCCGTGACAGCGCCTGTCGCAGAGGCCACCTTCAAGGGTCACAACGGCCGGCTGGCCTACGACATCCATCAGAAGGGCATCGATGACGACGGTTCGCCGAGCGCCTACCGCACCCTGTCGACGGTGCGGCCCGACGGGCGCGCGGACCGCTTCCTGCGTGAATGCCAGACCCAGGGGCCAACGATCGTCGACGGCGACTGCACGATCGACTACCTGACGCCCTCCTGGAGCCGCGACGCCAAGCGGTTGGTGTTCGACAGCGGCCCCTCGCTGGCGCTGATCGGCGCTGACGGGTCCGGGTTCGTGAAGCTCGCACAGCAGACAGCCGACGACAGCCGGCCCGTCTTCGCCCCATCCGGGAGGGCCGTTGCCTTCGAGGGGAGCACCGACGGCCGCGCCGACGTCTTCGTGCTCGACCTCCGGACCGGCAACGCGACGAAGATCCTGCGGAGGGCCGCCGACCCGGACTGGTCCTCCACGAACAAGATCGCGTTCGAGCGATCGGGATCGATCTACGTCGCCGACTCGAAGGGCAGGGGCGCCAAGCGGATCGCACGCGGCAGCGATCCCGGCTGGTCGGCCACCGCCAAGACGCTGATCTATGCCCGCCGGGGTGGGATCTACACCGTCTCGGCGAAGGGCGGGAAGGCGAGACGCGTGGTGCGCTGCTCGCCGTGCTCGGGCCCGGTGTTCTCTCCGGACAGCAGGTCGTTTGCCTACGACTACAGGGGGCCGACGATCGCGCGGCTCTCCAACGGTCGAACGATCACCAGGCCGGTCCGGGATATGGCGAGAGGCGGCGAGAGCTTCGACGCTTCCAACGTGTCCTGGGGCGTGCGGTAGCGCGAAGCGCGAGTAGCCTGCCTCCGATGGTCGTGGCAATCGACGGTCCCGCGGGTGCGGGCAAGAGCACCGTGGCGCGCGCCACCGCGCAGGCGCTTGGCTTCACCTACCTGGATACGGGAGCGATGTATCGCGCCGTGGGCCTGACCCTGATCGAGCAGGGCGGCGCCGCCTCGGACCGTGCCGCCGCGATCGAGCTGCAGCTCGGTGACCGGGTGATGGCCGACGGCCGCGACGTGACCGAGGCCATCCGCACCCCGGAGGTCTCCGAGGCCGCCTCACGGGTGGCTACCAACCCGAAGGTGCGCGACGCGCTGGTTGGCAAGCAGCGCGAGATCATGGCCGCGGGCGACTGGGTAGCCGAAGGGCGTGACATCGGCTCTGTGGTGGCGCCCGATGCCGCTGTGAAGGTCTTCCTGACCGCCGATCCCGCCGAGCGTGCTCGCCGCCGCGCCGCTGAGCTCGGCACGGATGTCGAGACGGTGCTGCGCGACCAGGCCCTGCGCGACGCGCAGGACACAGAGCGCGAGGTGTCGCCGCTGCAGCCCGCCCCCGACTCGCGCGAGCTGGACACCAGTGGGCTCGCCATCGACGAGGTGGTGTCCCGGATCGTCGCGATGGTCGCCGAGGTGCGGGACTGACGTGGCGTTGCCCAAGGTGGCCGTGATCGGCTACCCCAACGTCGGCAAGTCGACGTTGATCAACCGCATCACCGGCACCCGCGAGGCGGTCGTACACGAGCAGGCGGGCGTCACGCGTGACCGCAAGGAGATGCCCGCCGACTGGAACGGACGCGACTTCATGCTCATCGACACCGGCGGCGTGGACATGCACGACGAGGACTCGCTGGCCAAGTCGATCCAGCAACAGGCGCGTGCCGCGCTGGCCGAGGCCTCCGTTGCCGTGTTCGTGGTCGACTCGACCGCGGGCCTGCGCCCGGGCGACAGCGAGCTGGCGGTCGAGCTGCGCGCGGCGAAGGTGCCTGTCGTGGTGGCCGCCAACAAGGTGGACGACTCTCGGCTGTCGCCGAATGCCGCCGACTTCTACTCGCTCGGTCTCGGCGATCCGGTTCCGGTGAGCGCGGTGCACGGGCTGGGGACCGGCGACCTGCTCGACCGCGTGGTCGAGGCGCTCGAGGAGTCGCCGGTCGAGCCCGAGGAGGACGAGCCGGTGCGGTTGGCGGTGATCGGGCGGCCAAACGCCGGCAAGTCGTCGCTCGTGAACAAGCTGCTGGGGGAGGAGCGGGTGATCGTGGCCGACCTGGCGGGCACCACCCGCGACCCGATCGACACCCAGATCGTGGTGGATGGCAGGCCCGTCACGCTCGTCGACACCGCCGGCCTGCGCCGCCGCACCAAGGTGATGGGCACCGTCGACTACTACGCCCAGCTGCGCTCGGAACGGGCTGCTGAGCGCGCCGCCGTCGCCATCGTGCTCTGCGATGCCTCCGAGGGTGTGACAACCGAGGACTTCCGAATCGCCGAGATGGCGATGAAGAAGAACTGCGCGACGGTCATCGCCCTGAACAAGTGGGACGTCTCGGACACAGACCTCGAGGACGCCCGCGCCCGGCTGGCCCAGAAGCTGCGCCAGCGGCCACGGCTGATGGCGGTCTCGGCAAAGAGCGGCCGCGGCCTGCAGCGGCTGATCGCCGAGGCGCTGGCGATCGCCGACAAGTCCGCCGAGCGGCTGTCCACGCCGGCGCTCAACCGCTTCCTCTCCGACCTCCAGGGTGCGCGCCAGCCGCCGGCCACGCGGGGAAAGCGGCTGCGGATGTACTACATGGCCCAGTTCCAGGTGTCGCCGCCACGCTTCGCCGTACAGGTCAACGATCGCGGCCTGATCACCCGCAGCTACGGCTTCTTCCTGGAGAATCAGCTGCGTGAGCGGTTCGGCCTCGAGGGCGTGCCGCTGGTGATCGACTTCAAGACCAGCGGCGAAAAGTAGGAAATGCGCCACGGATTCTGGTAAATACGCGAATCCTCTACGCTGCGCTGTTCATGCCTACAGACGAGCTCCAAGACAACGAGTACCTGTTCACCTCCGAGTCGGTCACCGAGGGCCACCCGGACAAGATCGCCGACCAGATCTCCGACGGCGTCCTCGACGCCGTGCTGGCCGAGGATCCGCTGAGCCGCGTGGCGTGCGAGACCCTCGTGAACACCGGTCTCGTGGTCGTCTCGGGCGAGCTCACCACCAAGGCCTACGTGGACGTTCCGAAGATCGCGCGCGAGA
>JBBPXW010000056.1:0-2658 GCA_038200525.1 Solirubrobacterales bacterium
CGAGACCGTCGGCTCCTACCTGCGCGAGATCGAGGGCGACCTGCGCACCCGCTATCCCGCCGAGGCAGCCCGGATCCGCAAGGCGCGCGAGCAGCTGTCGGCCTAGTGCTCGCTCCTGGAGGTACTGGCCTGCTTTGGCGAGCAGCCGCCGCCAAACAGGGCAGGACTAACAGGAGCGAGCATCAGGACCTAGCATGGGCGCGATGCGCGACCCCGGACACGTAGCACTCGGAACCTGGAGCGGGGGCCGCTTCATGCACTTCGGCGAACAGCTCGACGAGGAGCGGCTTGGCGCCCTGATCACCCCGGGGCACGGCATCGACACCGTGCTCACCGCCGACACCTACGGTCAGGGCGACGCAGATCGCATGCTCGGGCGCGCGCTGGCCACCGTGGAGCGCGACGAGGTGTGCGTGGTGGGCGCCGTTGGCCACGACTTCGTAAACGGCGAGCGCGAAGGCGCGAAGGGCTTTCCGCGCTTCACCGATCCCCGGCTGCGCGGCCCCGACGACTACGCCTCGTATCTGCGAGCGGCCACCGAGGCGTCGCTGCAGCGGTGCGGCATCGACGCATTCGACCTGCTCCTGCTGCACAACCCGGACCGCACCGGCTACACCTCAGAGATCGTCTGGGACGCGATGGCGCAGCTGCGTGCCGACGGGCTCACCGGGGCCATCGGGGTGGCGCCCGGCCCCGCCAACGGCTTCACCCTCGACCTGATCGACTGCTTCGAGCGCTTCGGGGACCGGATCGACTGGGCCATGCTGATCCTCAACCCGCTCGAGCCGTGGCCGGGCGAGCTGGTGCTGCCGGCCGCCGAGCGCGCCGGCATCCGTGCCATCACCCGTGTGGTGGACTACGGCGGGCTGTTCTGGGGCGACCTCGAGGCGGGCCACGAGTTTCCCCGCAACGACCATCGCGGCTTTCGGCCCGCCGGTTGGGTCGACCGCGGGCTCGACCGGATCGAGCAGATGCGCCCGATCGCTGAGCGTCACGACCTCTCGCTGCTGCAGCTCGCCTGCCAGTGGAACCTGGCGCACCCCGCGGTGGGCTGCTGCGCTCCTACCTTGATCCAGGAGTCCGGCGAGCACGCGCGGCCCGTCGAGGACAAGCGCTCAGAGCTTGCCGCCACCCCGGCCCGCGTGGTGCTCTCCGAGGCCGAGGTCGAGGAGATGCGGCGGATCGGCGACAACCGCGGGTCGATGGCGCTCAAGGGGGGCGCGCCCGACTACGAGGGCGACGCGCGCGCGGACCGGTGGCCGCTCGACGACGCCCTGATCGCCGTCGGCGAGCGCTGGGGCATTGAACCCGAGCGGGATCTCCGCCAGCTGCCGGCGTAGTAGGGCCGGCCGAGGGGGCTGTACCCGCGGAGCCGGGGCGCGGCGGGCGACCGATCGGCGCGGCCACCAGGTGGCTGATCGCTCTCCGTCGCTGCCGGGTAACAAAGCGCGGCCAGCGGGCATGTCTTCGCGACGCCCGACGGATTCTCTCCCTCTGCGGGAGTCAACGCGTCGAGCGCAGCCGGTCACTTCCTGATTGCGTTGCGGAATGGTGACGCGAGTGACGGCCGTGCGCCAGCACGCTTCTCTCCCCGGTCCCCGTGACCTCACCGACCCAGCTAGAACCGCCAGGCGTTGCCCACCCGCTCCTCGACCACCGCACCATCGAGTCGAAACCCCAGCTTCTCCAGCACCCGGGTGGACGGGCCTGGCTCGGCGAGCGTGTGGGCGATGGCCGCCGTCACCTCTGGGTCGCCCAAGCCTCCTCCAGGAGCGCGCGAGCGGCGTCGCTGGCCAGCCCGCGGCCCCGGAACGCCGGGGCGATCTCGTAGCCGTTCTCCACCACGCCGGCGCGCGGCGACCCCTCGAAGCCCTACCCCACCATCGTGCCGGAGTCGCGCTCCACGAAGAAGCGCGTGCCCCGGGGCGCGCGGCGCCGGGGTGGGCGGCCGCCTCGTCTCGCGTCCGTTTCAACGCGATCGGGAAGCCGCTCCATCCCTCGGCCACCGTCGCCCTCGAGTGCCGCATCCAGCAACGCCAGGTCGGGCGTGACCAGACGACCTCCTACTTCGGCTCCTTCTCGATCTCCTTCAGCTCCCGCTTTAAGACCTTGCCGGTCGCGTTGCGTGGCAGCTCGTCGAGGAACCAGATCTCGCGCGGCACCTTGTAGTTGGCGAGGTTCGACTTGACGTGGCTCTTAAGCGTGTCCTCTGAGCCCTTCTTGTTGTTGTCGAGCACCACGAAGGCGCGCAGGCGCTGGCCGAACTTCTCGTCCTCCACGCCGATGCACGCAACCTCGGACACGCTCGCGTGGCGCGCGATCGTGTCCTCGACCTCCTTCGGGAAGAGGTTCTCCCCGCCCGAGACGATCATCTCGTCGTCGCGGCCCTCCACGAACAGGCGGCCGGCGTCGTCGAAGCGGCCGACGTCGCCGGTGGACATCAGGCCGTCGATCTCGTCCTTGGAGCCGCCGCCGGTGTAGCCGTCGAACATCATCGAGTTGGCCACGAAGATGCGGCCCGTCTCGCCCGTCGGCACCTCCATGCCGCGCTCGTCGAACAGCTTCAGGATCGTGCCGCGGGGCGGCTTGCCGGCGGTGCCGGGCGCCGTACGCATGTCCGCGGGCGTGGCGATCGTGGCCCACGCGACCTCGGTCGAG
>JBBPXW010000057.1:0-8292 GCA_038200525.1 Solirubrobacterales bacterium
GACATGGCAGGTAAGCGCACACGCAGCCGTAAGGGCAAGCCCCACGGAAAGGCCTCCGGATTCCACGGAATTCGGCCGGCTCAGAAGAGCGCCAAGAGCGCGAAGAGCGAGTCGGGCGCAAGCCAGTCCAACTCGGCTACCGCTTCGGCGCCTTCCGCGGGCTGACGCGGGCGCGCGGGGCGCGCCTCCCAGATCGGCCTATCGGCCGGAGATGGACTGCAGCCCCGCCCTCGCGCGGGGCTGCTTCGTTGTCGAGCCAGGTTGACCAGATGACAGACTTCCCTCACCGATGCGCGGGTTGACCGAAAGACTTCGAGTTGCCCTGCTGCCCGTGGCACAGGGCCGCGGGCTGGTGGCGGCCGCGCCCCAGGTTCCGATGCGCGCGATCTTCCGCCGCTTCTGGCCCTACGCGCGCCTGTACAGGCGCTACCTGTGGCTGACGCTGGTGTTCATCGTGCTCAGCCCCGCGATCGAGGCGGCCACCATCTGGATGTTCAAGCTCGTGGTCGACCATGTGCTCGTGCCGCGCGACTTTGGCCCGTTCTGGTGGATCGCGCTCGCCTACATCGGCCTCAACCTGCTCGACGGGCTCGTCTCGTTCGCCGACGACTACCTCTCGACGTGGGTCGGCGAGCGCTTCCTGCTCGCGATGCGAACCGACGTCTTCCGCCATGTCCACGGCCTATCGATGGACTTCTTCGATCGCAGCCGCCTGGGCGATCTGATCTCGCGGCTGACCAGCGACGTCCAAGCGATCGAGGACTTCGTGCTCTCCGCTCTAGCGGACGCCCTCTCCTACGGCGCCCGCATCGTCTTTTTCACCGCGGCGCTCTTCTACCTGCAGTGGGACCTGGCGCTCGTCTCGCTCGTGGTGACGCCGCTCTTCTGGCTCACCGCCAGGCACTTCTCGCGCCGGATCAAGCAGGCATCGCGCGAGAAACGGCGGCGCAGCGGCTCGCTCTCGACCGTTGCCGAGGAGAGCCTCTCCAATGCCTCCTTGGTGCAGGCCTACAACCGCCAGGAGGCCGAAGTCGAGCGCTTCCACTGCGAGGCACGCGGCGCCTACGCCGCGCAGATGGCCTCGACCCGGATACGCGCGCTCTTCACGCCCCTCACCGGCCTGATCGAGCTGGTGGGGGCGCTGGTCGTGATCGGGCTGGGCACGTGGGAGCTCTCGCGGGGGCACATCACGCTTGGCGGCCTGCTCGCCTTCATGGCTTACCTGACGCAGCTCTACTCGCCGATACGGGGGCTCTCGCGACTGTCGAACAGCCTCTTCTCGGCGGCGGCCGGCGCCGAGCGGGTGATCCAGCTGCTGGACGAGCGACCGTCGGTGGTTGACCCGCCGGAGCCGGTGGAGCTGGCGCGCGCGAAGGGAGAGGTCGTCGTCAACGAGGTGAGCTTCCGCTACCCGGACACCCAGACCGACGTGCTGCAGTCCGTCTCGTTCAGGGCCTCACCCGGCGAGGTGGTGGCGCTCGTCGGGGCGAGCGGCGCGGGCAAGTCGACGGCGGCCAAGCTGCTGCTCCGCTTCTACGACCCGGCGTCGGGCCACATCGAGCTCGACGGCCACGACATCCGCGACCTCTCGCTCGAGTCGCTTCGTCACAACGTCGCTGTGGTGTTGCAGGAGACGCTCGTGTTCCACGCCTCGGTTCGCGACAACATCGCCTATGGCTTTGAGGGCGTGGCAGACGAGCAGATCATCGCCGCGGCGCGCGCGGCCGACGCTCACGAGTTCATCAGCGCACTGCCCGAGGGGTACGACACGATCGTCGGGCAGCGCGGTCGGCGGCTGTCGGGCGGCCAGCGCCAGCGAATCGCGATCGCCCGCGCGATGGTGCGAGACGCCCCTGTGCTAGTGCTCGACGAGCCTACCACGGGCCTCGACGCCGAGTCCTCGAAGCGGATACTCGAGCCGTTGCGCAGGCTGATGGCCGGTCGCACCACGATCGTGATCTCGCACAACCTCACGACGATCCGGGAGGCAAACGCGATCCTGGTGCTGGACGGCGGGCGGGTGATCGAGCACGGCACCCACTCCGAGCTGATCGAGCGCGACGGCGCGTATGCGCGCGTGTACCGGACGCACGAGTCCCAGGGCTACGTGCCGCCCGAGGCGGCGGAGGTGGATCAGCCCGCCCCGGCCGCGCTGTGAGCTCTGCTTCGGGGCCGCTGGT
Organism: Solirubrobacterales bacterium; assembly: GCA_038200525.1. Taxonomy (GTDB): domain Bacteria; phylum Actinomycetota; class Thermoleophilia; order Solirubrobacterales; family Thermoleophilaceae; genus JAAYBF01. The sequence continues at coordinate 2,181 of JBBPXW010000057.1, forward strand.
GGAAGGGACGGCAATCGCGCCCGGATACGAGGTGCTCGAACACCTCAGCCGTGGCCGCGAGCTCGACGTCTATGACGTCTGGAGCGAGGACCGCGCCTGCCGCTGCGTCGCGAAGGTGCTGCGTCCGGACGTGCGCTTCGACCAGCCCGCTCAGCGGCGCCTGCGGCGCGAGGGGCGGCTGTTGCGCCGACTTGCCCATCCCCACCTGGTCCGTGCCTACGAGATCGTCGAGCTCGAGCAGGGCCCCGTGGTGGTGCTCGAGACCCTGGAAGGGGCCACGCTCTCTCATCTGATCCGCGATCAGGGCCGCGTGCTGCCCGCGGCGGAGATCGCCCACCTGGGTCTGCACCTGTGCTCGGCCATGCACTACCTGCACGCACACGGCCACCTCCACCTCGACCTCAAGCCTTCCAACGTGATCTCGGAGTACGGACGCGCCAAGGTGATCGACATGTCGCTGGCCCGGCGGCCCGGCAAGGTGCCCGCCGGGCTGGGGACGCGGCAGTACCTCTCTCCCGAACAGGCGCGCGGCGACCGCGCGGAGGCGGCGACCGACGTATGGGGCGTGGGGGCGGTCCTGTGGGCCGCGGCCACGCGCCTTAGGCCGTTCCCGCGCACCGAGGGCCCGCCGGAGCAGCTCGAGCGACGCGCCGCGTCGGTCGCGGCGCACCGGCGGCTCCCGCGGCGTCTGGCGCAGGCCATCGACGGCTGCTTGGAGCCGGAGCCGGCGGCGCGCCCTACGCTCGCGGAGCTGAGCGACGAGGTCGAGGCCACGCTGTAGCGGTACGGGGGGATCAAATGCGCGAAAGCCTCGAGATGTGGGTATGGCGGGTCCGGATCGGCCAGCGGCGCCGGCAGGGGCTCGCGCCCGGCGGTCTGGGCGATTCCGGCCACCCGGCCGACGGCCCGCCACGGGTTGAAGGCGCGGAACACGTCGCCGACAGCCACTCCGGGATCGGGAGGTCGCTGCGGCCGATGATTCCGTGAGCGAGGACGAGCATCAGGGCTCAACGACCAACCTGGCCAGCAGCGGATCGCGTCCGGCGTCCTCGGCCGTGTGACTCTCCAGCTCGAAGACGCCCTCGATCGTTGCCTTGAACCGGAAGTTGGCCGGCTTGCCCTTGCCGGCGTCCTTCTCGATGTCGTAGCCGTGCAGGTGGAGCGAGTCGGTGGCTTCATCGGTACGCACCTGGAGGCGCACCTCGTCGCCCCTCTGGACCTTGATGCTCCTCACGCCTCCGACCGGCGCCCCACCCTCGATCGTGACCTCCTGCGGAGGCGGTGGTGCCGACGGCGCCGTGGCCACGGGCTGCGTCGACTCCGACTTCCTCGTCGTCGCCGTGGCGGTCGCGGTCGTGTCGGCCGCGGGGGTGCTCGGTGCGTCCTGCTTCGTGCTGCTGTCTCCGGGCTTGAGTGCCACGAACGCGATGACCACTACGACCACCGCCAGCGCGATCACGCCCGCTCTTGCTCTGTTGGACATGGGCTGCCTCCTTCGCTTTCGCCACGCGTCACAGCGCAGCGCAGTTCACGGTCAGCCGCGAAGCGGCGGAGCGCGTCCAGCGAGGTTGAGCGCCAGCGGCCGCCCGGACACCGGTGAGCAGGAGCGCGAGGAGGGCAGCGATGGCCACGGCCAGCGGATAGGCAACCCATCCCCCGGCGGCGACCATGGCCATGGGGGCGCCGGCTCCCGCTCCGCGGTCTCTACGCCGCATGCACGGACCCGTATGGCGTGAGGGTCGTTCACAACCCCGCAACCCCGCAGTAACCAGAACGTGACCAGTTGCGCGCCACGGCTGCCGAACATCGAAGGACCATGGCACCCTCAGCACAAGCAGACGTGCACTTCCACGCACTGCCGGGCATCGACGACGGGCCGGCGACGATGGAGGAGAGCGTGCACTTGATTCGCGCGGCGGCGCTCGACGGGACCACGACCGTGGTGGCCACCCCGCACGTGCGCTCCGACTTCGTCACGGACGTCGGGGATCTCCACGAGCGCGTCGCCGAGCTGCGTGCGGCCGTCGCCGTGGCAGGCGTGACGATGACGATCGAGCCGGGCGCCGAGCTCGGCCACGACATGGTCGGGCGGCTCACGCAGTCAGAGCTCGAGCTGCTCGCGCAGGGACCGCCGGCCGATCGCTGGCTGCTTGTCGAGACGCCGTTCGAGGGCATCGACGAGACCTTTCACTCCGCGACCGCCGAGCTGCGCGAACGCGGCTTCGCCACCGTGATCGCCCACCCCGAGCGCAGCGCCGACGCGACCCTTCAGCACTCGGCGGGACTACGGCGCGAGCTGGGCGAGGGTGCGATCGCGCAGGTAAACGGCCAGTCGATCACCGGCGATCACGGTCCCGACGCCCGCGCTGCGGCATTCAGACTGATTGCCGGAGGGCTCGTCGCGGTCGTGGGCTCCGACGCCCATGGGCCGACGCGGCCGCCGCTACTCGACCAGGCCCGCCAAGAACTGCTGCGCGGCGGAATCGGCGCCGGCACGGGCCGTGCGCTCACCGTCGGCGGTCCGCTGCGCCTGCTGGCGCGAGGTGTGTCCGTTCCCCGCGAACGCCGGCCCAGCGTGCTTGTTGCCTAGGTCCTCGCCCCCGGGCTCGCCCGGGTCGCCGTCTGATGCCAGGCCACCGTCACGCCGCTCCGGGTCGAAGCGGTAGCCCACGCCGAAGTGCGTGTGGATGTAGCGCCACGCGGGCGACACTCCCTCGAGCTTTTGGCGCACCTTGCGGATGAAGACATCGACCGAACGGTCGCCGTGGGCCATCGTGTAGCCCCACACCCGCTGGTAGATCTCCTCACGCTGGAGCACCTTGCCCTCGGCGTTGGCCAGCAGCTGGAGCACCTCGAACTCGCGCCGGGTGAGCTCCGCGCTGCGTCCGGTTGCGAAGGCCTGAAACTGATCGGCACGGATCTCGAGGTCTCCCGCGGAGACCGGCGCGTCGGTGGCCGTGGTGCCGGTGGCCTGTCTGCGGCGCCTGACCACGGCCTCTACGCGAGCGAGCACCTCCTCGGGGTGGCACGGCTTGCTCACCCAGTCGTCGGCACCGAGCCGGAGGCCACGAACACGGTGGGCGACGGTGGAGCGTCCGGTGCAGACCACCCCCCCGAGGCCGGGGGCGGCGACGGACAGACGCTCGACAAACCCCCAGGCGTCGCGGCCCAGCAGCGCCAGGTCGAGCACCAGTGCGTCGACGCGCATCGTGGCGAGCTCATCCACCCGTGGGGCCGACTCCAGCCCGAGATGGGGCCAGCCCAGACCGTCCATGCGGTTCTCGAGCACGCGCACGAATCCAGAGTCGGAGTCGAGCACCGCGATCCTGATCGGTCCATGATCGCTCGGGTTCACGTCACACCACCATACGCCACCTCCCAGGCGCGTTACACGCGTTTACAGCTTTTTCACACCCCGGTCACGCGCGCATAACCGGGAAGTTCCCCGCGCCTGGCAGGTTTTCGGCCATGGAAGCGTCGGCCACCGGGCAGCTCGATGTGAACACCGGACCTGTGTCCGTACCGGACATCGCGTCTCCCGCCGAGGTCGAGGTCCGCCCGTCGGAATACGTCGCGATCGCGATGGGCCACCCCCTGAGCCTGACCTCTCGGGAGCTCGAGCTGCTCACCGCGCTCGTGGAGCGCCAGGGACGCATCGTGAGCCGCGAGGAGCTCCACCGCACCGTATGGGGCGATCCCTACCGCAAGTCCGACCGCTCGGTGGATGTCTATGTGGCCAAGCTGCGCCAGAAGCTCGACGAGGTCGCGCCCCATCGCCGCTTCATCCACACCCACTTCGGCTTTGGCTACCGCTTCAGCCCGGAGCCGGCCAGAAGCCACCTCTCGCGGCTTTCCTAGCCCCTTCACATCTCTTTCACATCGTGGGCACAAGTGCGCAACAGACTGTCCATGGCCCCATGCGACCTTGCCCCGACACATGTTCAAGTCAAGGAGAAATCGTATGAGGAAGTGGCTCACGCTCTTCGCGACGTGCGTTCTGGCCCTAGGTGTGGCCGCGTGCGGCAGCGACAGCAAGTCGTCAGGTGGATCCAGTGGAGGCGGCGGAGGCACTAAGCTCGGCGGCTCGATCAACGGAGCAGGCGCAACCTTTCCCCAGCCTGTCTACGAGGAATGGGGAGCAAGATTCAAGGACAAGGCCGGCACCACGGTCAACTACCAGGGCATCGGCTCCGGTGGCGGCATCGCGCAGTTCACGGCCGGCACGGTCGACTTCGGTGCCACCGACGCCGCGATGACCGACGAGGAGCTCGCCGCCGCGACGAAGAAGAAAGGCGAGCCGGTCCACATCCCGAGCGTCTTCGGCGCGGTGACGATCTCGTACAACCTCGAGGGTCAGAAGAGCGGCCTGAAGCTCGATGGCGCGACCGCGGCCGACATGTTCCTCGGCAAGATCAAGAAGTGGAACGACCCGGCCATCGCCATGCAGAACTCGGGCGCCAAGCTGCCCGACGAGGACATCACCGTCTGTCACCGCTCCGACGAGTCCGGCACGACAAAGCTGTTCACCACGTTCCTGGCCGACTACAGCCCGGCCTGGAAGAAGGGCCCGGGTGTGGACAAGACGGTCAAGTGGCCGACGGGCACCGGTGCCAAGGGCAATGACGGCGTTGCCGGCTGCGTCAAGCAGAACAAGGGCGCCGTGGGCTACGTCGAGCAGGCATTCGCCCTGCAGAACGGGTTCACGACCGCAGCAGTCAAGAACAAGACCGGCGCGTTCATCACGCCGAGCCTGGCCTCCACATCGGCGGCCGGCGAGGGCATCACGGTGCCCGCCGACCTCCGCTTCAGCGCCATCAACGCGCCCGGAGCGAAGGCCTACCCGATCGCCTCGGCCACGTTCCTCCTTGCCTATCAGGACATGTGCAAGGCGGGCATGGCACCGGCCAAGGCCAAGCTGGTCAAGGCGTGGCTCGGCTACGCCACGGGCGACGGCCAGAAGGTCGCTCCGAAGATCCAGTACGGCCCCCTGCCCAGCGCCCTGCTGAGCAAGGCCAAGGCCAAGGTGGCCGGCCTCCAGTGCAACGGCAAGCCGATCAAGGGCTAGCCGAACGCTGATGGAGGCATCCAGCATCAACGCAGGCGGCGACCGCTCGGTTCTCGAGCGGTCGCCGTTGGCGAAGCTGCCCGACCGCGCCACGAAGTGGCTCTTGACCGGTCTGGCTGGACTGATCCTCGTGATCATCGGCTACTTCTTCATCCGCCTCTTCAGCGAGGCGCACCCGGCGTTCGCGAAGTTCGGGTACTTCGGGTTCACCTTCGACAACAACTGGGATGTGTCGAAGTCCATCTACGGCGCGCTTCCTCTCGTGGTCGGGACGCTCGTCACCGCCGGCATCGCGCTGGTGATCGGCGTGCCGATCGCCGTCGCCTCGGCCCTCTACCTGACCGAGCTGTGCCCCGCCCGTGCTCGCGGACCACTGACGATCCTGGTCGAGCTGCTGGCCGCCGTGCCCTCGGTCGTCTACGGGCTCTGGGGCGTGTTCTTCCTGATCCCCAGGCTCAAGCCGGCGGAGCAGTGGTTCTCAGACCACCTTGGCTTTCTCCCCTTCGTGGGCGGCAACGTTGCCGGGCCGAGCTATTTCATCGCGGGGCTGATCCTCGCGATCATGGTGCTGCCGATCGTGAGCGCCATCAGCCGCGAGGTGATGGCCACGGTGCCGGTCGAGCACAAGGAGGCCGCGCTTGCGCTGGGAGCCACACGCTGGGAGATGATCCGCATGGCGGTCCTCCCCTACTCCCGGGCCGGCATCACCGGCGCTGCAATGCTGGGCCTCGGCCGGGCAATCGGGGAGACGATCGCCGTCACGCTCGTGATCGGCAACTCGCCCGCCATCGGATCGACGATCTTCTCCCAGGGCTACACGCTGGCGGCGGTGGTCGCCAACGAGTTCGGCGAGGCCGCGTCCGACCCGATCCACCGCGCGGCGCTGATCGCCGCCGGACTCGTGCTGTTCATCCTCACGCTCGGCGTCAACGGGCTGGCGCGCGCTTTCGTGGCTCGCGCCGAGCGGCGTCAGGGCGGCGGGCGCGCCGCGGCCCCGGGAGCAGCGGCATGAGCGGGTTCGTGGGGATCAGCCCCCGCCGCAAGCGC
>JBBPXW010000058.1:0-6327 GCA_038200525.1 Solirubrobacterales bacterium
ATCGAAGGGTTGTGGGTTCGAATCCCACCCCCGGAGCTGGGACGCGACTGGTCAGGGGACGCCAGACCTACTGGCCGTCGGCCATCCCCTCCAGCCGCGCCGCACGTCCTGACGCCTTCAGCATCTGCAGGGTCTTGACCTCGATCTGGCGCACGCGCTCGCGCGTGAGGCCTACCACCTCGCCGATGTTCTCGAGCGTCATCGGGCCATCGGGATGCAGGCCGTAGCGCAGCTCGATCACCTGGCGCTCGCGGTCGGGCAGGGCGGTGAGCACGTCCTGGACGTCTGACTCGCGCATGTGCCTGGCCACCTGCGCGTCGGGTCGCTCGTCGACGTCGTCCTCGATGAAGTCGGCGAGCTGCGCCGGATCGTCGCCCGGGCCAACCGGCGCCTCGAGCGATATCGGCTCCTGGCCGAGCTTCAGGAGCTCCTCGACCTTGGCGGGCGGCATCTCGACGAGCACCGATATCTCCTCTGGCGTGGGGTCGCGCTCGAGCTTCTGGGAAAGCTCGCGCCGCGCGCCCGCCACCCGGTGCATCCGCTCCACCATGTGCACAGGTATCCGGATCGTCCGTGACTGGTCCGCGAGCGCTCGGGTCATCGACTGCCTGATCCACCAGGTCGCGTAGGTGGAGAACTTGAAGCCGCGGCGCCAGTCGAACTTCTCGACGGCGCGGATCAGCCCCATGTTGCCCTCCTGAATCAGGTCAAGCAGCGTCAGGCCGCGGCCCTGGTAGCGCTTGGCCACCGACACCACGAGCCTCAGGTTGGCCTCGATCAGGTCGTTCTTCGCCCCCATGTCGTTGGCCTCGACGCGCTTTGCGAGGCGCACCTCGTCCTGGCGTGTGAGCAGCGGCACCCGGCCGATGTTCTGGAGGTAGAGGCGCACGGCATCCTCGGCGCCTCCCTGCGGAATGGCGGCCTTCACGCCGGAGGTGACCACCCCGCCCTCGTCGAAGGCGTCGTGGTCCGGAGCGCCTTCGACCTCCTCTGCTTCGGCGAGCGCAGAATCGTCCATTGCGATCTCATCGGCAGGTCGGCTGTGATTCACGAGGCGCTTCCCATCGCGTCGCGCATCGCATCCTTTACCCGCTGGGCCTTCGCCGCGAGTGCGCCGAGGTCGAGGCCCTCCTCGTGCCGCGCCCGACGCATCTGGCGCTCGATGCTGCGCAGCTCGAGCTGGAGGTGGCCGGTGGTGAGCGCCAGCGGCTCCACGGGCCGCACCTCCTCGGCCCTCAACGCGATGCCGGAGATCAGCGCCGCCAGCTCGTGGTCGTCCGGGGCGATCCCGTCGAGAGGATCGTCGAAGTGAGCGAGCAGATGCTCACGGACACGGCGCATGAGATCGGATGTCAGATGGCCCGGCTCGAGTCGCTCGAGCTCCTCCCGTCCGCTGACGCCGGCGGCCAGGCAGACGGCGAGATGCCGGGTCTCGGGCTCGACTGTTGCCGGCGGTCGAGTGGCGCGAGGTGTCTGGGACTGCTCGGGCCCCGGATCCCCCTCGACGGCAGGCAGGCCGGGACTCTCCCGGCGCGGAGCCCGCGAAGTCTGCAGATCGGCCTCGACATAGTGAGCCGGGACGTCGAGGCGGTCGGCCACGAGCCGCACCAGATGGTCACGGCTCGCGCTGCGCCGTGGAGCAGTGCCGATCAGGTCCCTGGCTGCGTTCAAGGCACGATCCCTGCCCTCCGGATTCCCGAGGTCACCCTCTGCGAGCACCCTTCCGACCGAGAACTCGAGCACAGAGAGCGCCGACTCGATCCGCTCGGTGACCGCTTGCGTGCCCAGCTCCGACACGAGCTCCGCCGGATCCTTGCCCTCGGGCAGCGTCACCACCCGCAGAGCGACGGAGCGCTCCTCGGCCATGCGGGCGGCGCGCAGCATCGCCTCCTGGCCCGACCGGTCGGCGTCGAGGGCCAGGTAGACGGTGCCCTCCCCGCCGACGACGCGCGCGAGCTCGCCGAGCTGCTCGGCGGTAAAGGCCGTGCCCATGATGCCGACGGTCTCCTCGAAGCCGGCCTGGTGCAGAGCGAGCACGTCGGTGTAGCCCTCGACCACGATCACCCGGCCCGCCTTGGCCACCGCGGAGCGCGCCAGGTCGATGCCGAAGAGCTGGCGGCCCTTGTGGTAGATCTCGCCCTCGGCGGTGTTTATGTACTTGGCACCCTGATCGTCGCGCATGGCGCGCGCGCCGAACCCGAGCACCCGCCCGCGCGCGTCGGCCAGCGGGAAGGTGATGCGCTCCCGAAACCGGTCGTAGATCCCACCGTTGCGGCCCCGTACCGACAGGCCCGCGCCCAACAGCTCCTCCTCGGAGTAGCCGTCGCGGCGTGCCGCCGTGAGCACGCGGTCCCACGCCTTGGGCGCGTACCCGACCCGGAAGGCCGCAAGCACCTCGTCGGACAGCCCCCGTTCGCGGAGGTAGTCGCGCGCCCGGCGCGCCTCGCCGGCCGTGCCGAGGAAGGCGGCGTAGAAGCCGGCTGTACGCTCGAGCAGGGCAAGCAGCCGCTCACGGCGCCGCCGGCGCTCCTCCTCCTGGGGATCCTCACGGTCGCGCTTGAGCTCCACGTTGTTGTCCTCGGCCAGTTGCTCGACCGCCTGCGGGAAGTCCAGGTTCTCGGTCTCCATCACGAAGCGAATGGCATCCCCGCCCTGCCCGCAGCCGAAGCAGTGGTAGAGGCCACGCTCGGAGTCGACCGAGAACGACGGCGTGCGCTCGTCGTGGAACGGGCACAGGCCGGTGAAGCGCGTGCCCACTCGGCGCAGGTCGGTCTTTCGCGAGACGAGAGTGACGATGTCGGCCGTCTCGCGCAGCCGCTCGATCGAGTCCTGGGTGTAGCGGGCCACGGCTCAGAACCCCTGCGGGACCGACAGGCCCTGGAACACGCGGATGGCATAGCGGTCGGTCATGCCCGCGAGATAGTCCACCACGCGGTCGCTCTCTGACGCGCCCGCGGTCTGGGCAGGTGGTGGATTCTCCGCGTAGTGGTGAAAGAGTGCCCGCAGCATCGTCTCGATCCGGCTGCGCTCGCTCTGTGCCTGGGGACCGAGGTACACGCTCTGGAACATGAACTTGCGCAGGCCGAGCATTGCGCCGCCTGCGGCGTCACCCTGCACGATGTCGCCTGCCTCGCCCGAGCGCTCGAGCAGATCTGCCACGAGCGTCTCGATCCGCTCGGAGCCGCTCGAGCCCAGCACGGCGATCTCCTGCTCGGGCAGGTCGTCGCGCGCGATCACGCCTGCACGCAGCGCGTCGTCGATGTCGTGGTTGATGTAGGCGATGCGGTCGACCACGCGCACGATCCTGCCCTCGAGCGTGCGGGGCACGGTCTCGCCGGTGTGGTTCAAGATGCCGTCGCGGACCTGGGTGGTGAGGTTTAAGCCCTGGCCGTCGCGCTCGAGGCGCTCCACCATCCGCAGCGAGTGGTGGTTGTGGCGAAACCCCATGGCGTAGCGGGCGCGCAGGCTCTCGTCGAGCACGTGCGCGCCGATGTGGGCGAATGGTGGATGACCCAGGTCGTGGCCAAGGCCGATCGCCTCGGTCAGGTCCTCGTTCAGGCCGAGCGCACGTGCCACGTTGCGCGCGATGCCGCACGCCTCAAGCGTGTGCGTGAGCCGGGTGCGGTAGTGGTCGCCCTCCGGCGCGATGAACACCTGGGTCTTGTGACTGAGCCTGCGAAACGCCTTGGAGTGCACGATGCGGTCGCGGTCGCGCTGGAAAGGCGTGCGGTGGGGCGAGTCCGGCTCGGGCCGGTCGCGAAGCGCCGGGTACGACGGTGTGGCAAGCGTGGTCACCCTCTGATTGTCCCAGTCCGGGCGGCGCCCGCAGGATCGGGCGAGCCGTTGGCTCAGCGAGCGTCGGGCAGGGCGAGCACGCCGCCCGGAAGCTGCACCCGCACCGGCGCACGGTCGGCCGACGGCACCCTCCACGCCAAGGTGATCGGACGCGACTGGCCGGGCTTCAGCTTGGCCTTGTACCCGAGCCGGACCTGGTCTGAGTCAGGCACCACGCGGCGGTCGCGCGGCGGATAGATGTCGCGGCTGTAGCCCTCGGCGAAGATGGCGGTGTGCACCACCGGCCGTCCACGCCGGTCGAGCAGCTCAATGTCCTTGCGCGCGCTGAGGTCCACCTCCTTGAGGGAGTCGTTTCGAAGCCGCCCGCTGAGGATCCGGTCGCGCGGCAGCGTCTTGACCTTGAACACCGTCGGCTTGCGCTCCCAGGTGACCCGGCCAAAGCCCTTGTCCCCGTCGTGGCCGGAGCGGGCCACCACGACCACTGTCACCACGAGCGCTGCCGCCACCACCGCGACGACCGCCGCCAGCGTGGTCCGGGTCACTTCGGCTGGGGTGGCACCTGGAACCAGTCGCAGCCGGGCGGGTCCCTGAGCGCCGGGTCATACGGGTTCCAGGTGGCGCAGGAGACCTGGCTGGCCTGCGCCGCCGCGTTGCCGGGCAACAGCACCGGTGAGCCGGGGCATGCGGGCAGCCCCGCCGGCTGGTTGCTGGTGACCTTGCCGCCCGGCGCGTCGTTGTCCTGCCAACAGTTGCCGCTCCCCTCGGAGTCCCACCAGAAGTCGTTGCCGTTGGGGCGACGCCGCCCGGTGGTATCCCGGCTCATCGCGTTGTTCGTGAAGCTGTTGTCGAGTGACGTGTCGAAGTTGTTCGACGTGTTGATCGACTGGCCCGTCGGGTCCTCGCCGCGCAGTGCTCGCGGCACCCAGAGGAGCTTTACGCCGTCGCGCCAGTTGTCGTAGATGTGGTTGCCGCGGACGATGTTGCCGTTGCCCCCGGCGATCAAGATCCCGGTGCCCGAGGGGTTCTGGAAGGTCGGACACACGTACTTGGGGTCGCGCTGGGCCACCGAACGCTTGTTGATGTCGCAGTAGTCGTCGTGGGCCTTGTCCCAGAGATCGAAGTTGTTCGAGTAGATCTCGTTGTTCTCCCACTTGGCGCAGTCCTGGGGCATGCCCGGGTGGTTGCCGGCGAACGAGTCGGTGGTCATGCCGGTCGAGTTGCCGTGGAACTTGTTGTCGTGGGCCCACACCCCGTTGCCGGCCGTGCCGGAGTACCCGATGTTGTTGTCGTGGGAGTCGGAGTTGCGGATCTCGATGCCGTAGCGCTTGCAGTGGCCCTCCGGGCCCGCACCCGGATAGATGCCGGAGTCGCCGGCGCCGTAGGCATTGATCCGGTTGTAGAGCCCCTGATCGGAGGCGAACGACAGGATCCCGTACTCGCGGCTGTACCGGGTGGTGATCCGGTCGAGCACGAACCCGTTGGTCTCCAAGATGTAGATGTTGTTGAAGTCCGAGTACTCGATCGTGAAGTTGCGCAGGTTGATGCCGTCGGCGCGGTCTGCCTTGATCACGTTGAGCTTGGTGCGATCCGCCGAGATCAGCACGTCGGACTGCTTCAGCCCGGTGCCGACGATGTCGAGGTTGCAGCGGTGGTCGCAGCGCCGATCCGCGTCTGCCGTCGAGTCACCGACGATCGCGATCAGGTTCTGGGAGTTCGGGCACTTCGCGTGGTAGTCGTAGCTGCCCTGGATCATCTCCGACGGGATCGGCGCACCCCGCGAGAGGGTCTGGTCGGCACTGCTGTCGCCCTGGGTGTAGAGCCCGTCGCAGCGGTGGTCCGGGTTCGGCGAGCTGCGGCTCGGCAGCTCCTTGTAGACGCCCGGGAGCACCGCAATCCGGTAGCCCGACTTGGCCGCGTTCACAGCCGTCTGGATGTCGCGGTACCTGCAGGCCTTCAGCAGCCGGAGGTTTGCCTTGCGCACCCGCTTGGCCTTCGCGGAGCCCTTGATCCGCCTGATCCGCGCCTTGGAGTCCGACTTGCATACCACCAGCCGCGTGCCGTCCTTCTTGAGGAAGATGGCGCGGGACTTCGGCGCGCGCCCGAATGGCGGCCCGAAGGTCTTCGACGCAATGTCGAAGTTCGGGAAGTACGACTCGCGCTCGGGGTGTGCCACGGCACCCGACGACCACGTGGCCGCCACGAGCATGCCCAACACCCCTGCAAGTACCAGAGCCCTCCGCACGACGCGAACCTACGCCACGGGGTACCCGCGACGCAAGGGGGAATCGCCGTCGGCTTGTCAGTCGTCGGCGTCGGCTACTGCGGCCTGGGCGGCCGCGACCCGCGCGATCGGCACGCGAAAGGGCGAGCAGCTCACGTAGTCGAGCCCGGAGCGGTGGAAGAACGCGATCGAGTCGGGGTCCCCGCCGTGCTCGCCACAGATCCCGAGCTTCAAGTCCTCGCGGGTAGTGCGTCCCAGCCACGCGCCCATGCGCACCAGCTCCCCGACGCCGGGCACGTCGATCGTCTCGA
>JBBPXW010000059.1:0-5626 GCA_038200525.1 Solirubrobacterales bacterium
CCACGACACCGGCGAGGGGGGCCTGACCAAGTACCACCTCGAAGGTGGCGGCGACGTGATCTGGGAGCTCGGCAGTGGCTACTTCGGCGCTCGCACCAAGGACGGCGGGTTCGACGCAGACGAGTTCTGTGACAAGGCCGCCCACGACTCGGTCCGGTGCGTGTCGCTGAAGCTGAGCCAGGGCGCAAAGCCCGGGATCGGCGGCGTCCTGCCCGGCGGCAAGGTGACCGAGGAGATCGCCGATGCGCGCGACGTGCCCCAGGGCCAGACGGTGATCAGCCCACCGGCGCACAAGGCGTTCTCGACCCCGCGCGAGCTGGTCCGCTTCATCGGCCGGATGCGCGAGCTCGCGGGGGGCAAGCCGACCGGATTCAAGCTGTGCGTCGGCCCCCGTCACGAGCTGCTGGCCATCTGCAAGGCGATGCTCGCCGAGGGGATCACCCCCGACTTCATCGTCGTGGACGGGTCCGAGGGCGGCACGGGTGCGGGGCCCCAGGAGTACGAGGACCACGTCGGCACCCCGTTGACAGAGGGCCTGATGATCGTGCACAACGCCCTGACGGGCAGCGGCCTGCGCGACCGCATCCGGATCGGGGCCAGCGGCAAGGTTGCCACGGGATCAGACATCGTCAAGCGGCTCGCCCAAGGCGCCGACTACACAAACGCCGCACGGGCGATGATGATGGCCACCGGCTGCATCCAGTCGCAGCGCTGTAACACCAACCAATGCCCCGTCGGCGTCGCCACGCAGGACCCGCGACGCACCCGCGCGCTCGACGTCGAGGGCAAGACCAAGCGAGTTCACCGGTACCAGCAGGCGACCGTGAAGGAGGCGACCCGGATCGCCGGCTCGATGGGTTGCGCCACACCGAGCGACGTCGGGCCCCACCAGCTGATGCGCCGGCTCGATCACGTGAGCTCGCTCAGCTACGCCGAGCTCTATACCTGGCTCGAGCCGGGACAGCTGCTGGCCGAGGCGCCGGGGCAGTGGGCAGACGACTGGCGGCGCGCCGATCCCGACAGCTTCCGATCCAGATGAGGAGAATTGATGCCTGACGTCGCCGAGACGATCGTGACGACCCTGCACGAGCAGGGCGTGAAGACTGTATGGGGGGTGGTCGGGGACGCGCTGAACCCGGTCACCGATGCGATTCGCCGTACGGAGGGAATCGAGTGGATCGGCGTCCGTCACGAGGAGGTGGCGGCGTTCGCGGCCAACGCCCAGGCCCAGCTCACGGGCGAGCTCGGGGTGTGCATGGGGACCGTCGGCCCCGGATCGATCCACCTCTTAAACGGCCTCTATGACGCCAAGAAGTCGCACGCGCCGGTGCTGGCCGTCTGCGGCCAGGTCCCGCTCGCGGAGATGGGCAGCGACTTCTTACAGGAGGTCGACAACGACAACCTGTTCCGCGACGTCGCGGTCTTCTGCCGCACCGTCACAAGCCCCGACCAGATGCCGGGTCTGCTCGAGCAGGCCGTGCAGAGCGCGCTGCACCGCCGCGGGGTTGCGGTGCTCACCCTGCCCGGCGACATCGGCGGCCTCGACATGCCGTCGGGCAGCCGGTCGCCGCGAGCGGTTGCGCTGCCGCGGCCGGCGGCGCCCGATCCGGATGTGATCGCGGACGCGCGCGAGCTGATCGACGCCGCGGCGAGCGTCTCGATCCTGGCGGGCATCGGGGCGCGCCACGCTCGTGAGGAGCTGCTCGCCGTGGCCGACCGCCTGTCGGCGCCGATGGTGCTCACGCTCAAGGCCAAGGAGGGGCTGGAGCGCGACAACCACTTCCAGGTGGGCCAGACGGGGCTGATCGGCAACCCGGCCGCGCGACGGGCGCTCGAGGGTGCGGAGCTGATGCTCATGGTCGGCACCGACTTCCCCTACTCCGACTGGTATCCCGACGGCAGGACCGTGATCCAGATCGACGACCGGGGCGAGCACGTCGGGCGCCGCACCCAGGTCGACCTCGGCGTGGTCGGCGATTCCCGGCTGGCGCTGTCGGCGCTGCTCGAGGGCATCGCAGCCAAGCCCGACCGTGGCCACCTCGACAAGGTGCGCGGCGAGTACCGCTCCTGGCACGACAGCCAGCTGAAGCTCGCCGATCCCACCCGGCAGGGCGGCCTCGTGGATCGCGTGCGCTCGAAGTTCGACAATCCGGAGGCGCGGATCCGCCCGGAGATGGTGGCCGCGGCCGTCAACGAGCGCGCCGACGACGACGCGATCTTTACCTCTGACACCGGGATGTCCACGGTATGGCTGTCGCGCTTCGTCGACTTCCGCGGCACGCGCCGCCTGCTGGGCTCCTACAACCTCGGCTCCATGGCCAACGCCATGCCCCAAGCGCTCGGCGCCCAGGCGCTGGACCGGGAACGCCAGGTGATCGCCTTCTGTGGCGACGGCGGCCTCACGATGCTGCTTGGCGACCTGATCACCGCGGTCGCATACAACCTGCCCGCCCGGTTCGTGGTGTTCGACAACGGGCGTCTCGGGATGGTCAAGCTCGAGCAGGAGCAGGGCGGCCTGCCGGAGTTCGGCACCGTTCTCGACAACCCGGACCTGGCGGCCGTGGCCAGGGCGATCGGCATGCGCGCTGCCCGCGTGGAGGAGCCAGACCAGCTGGATGCCGCCGTAGCCGAGGCCTTCGACGGCCAGGGCCCGGTGCTGCTCGACGTCGTGACCAACCCGGAAGAGGTGTCGCTGCCGCCCAAGGTCACACCGGTGGAGGCGTGGGGATTCGCGGTGGCCAAGGTCACCGAGGTGGTCGAGAGCCGGGGCGCATAGGCCGACCTGGCGCCCCCTACGGCTTGACCAGCGCCTTGATCGTCTCGCGGTCGTTCATCGCCTGGTAGCCGGCGGGGATCTCGTCCATGGCGATCGTGTCGTCGAAGACCTTTCCCGGCTCGACCTTGCCCTCGAGCACGTCGGGCAGCAGCTCTTCGATGTAGGCGCGGGCGGGGGCGATGCCGCCGCTCACGGTCACGTTGTTCATGAACATCGCGCGGGCGGCCGGGAGCTTGCCGTCCTGGGGCACGCCGACGCGGCCGATGTTGCCGCCGGGGCGCACGACGCCCGCTGCGGTCTCGAACGACTCCGGCATGCCGACGCACTCGAGCACGGAGTGGGCACCGTCGCCGCCCGTGAGCTCGCGCACCTTCTCGACGGCTTCGTCGCCGCGCTCTGCCACGACGTCCGTCGCACCGAAGTCGCGGCCGATGCCAGTGCGATCCTCGTGGCGGCCGAGCAGGATGATCCGTTCGGCTCCGAGGCGCTTGGCGGCCAGCACGCCGCAGAGTCCCACCGCGCCGTCGCCGACCACCGCCACGACCTTGCCGGGCTCTACCGCCGCGCTCACGGCCGCATGGTGGCCGGTGCAGAACACGTCGGAGAGCGTGAGCAGCGAGGGGAGCAGCGCCTCGTCGGGCTCTGAGCCGACCTTCACGAGCGTGCCGTCTGCCCAGGGCACGCGGATGGCCTCGGCCTGCGCGCCGTTGCCCTCGTTGCCCCAGACGCCGAAGTTGCGACACGACGTGTGCAGGCCCTCGCCGCAGAACTCGCAGGTGCCATCGGCCCAGGTGAAGGGAGAGATCACGAGATCACCGGTGGCCACGCCGGACACCTCGGACCCCACGTCCTCGACGATCCCGATGAACTCGTGGCCCATCCGATTGCCGCCCTCCTTGGCCTTCATCGACTTGTACGGCCACAGGTCGCTGCCGCAGATGCAGGAGTGGGTGATCCGGACGACCGCGTCGGTGGGATCGGAGATGGTCGCGTCGTCGACGTCTTCGACGCGCACGTCGCCCGCTTCGTACATCACAGTCGCCTTCATGGAAAGAGCAGCCCTTCGGTCGGTGGAAGCCTGCGAATCTAGCGACGTGGCCGCGCCCCGGGGCCTCAGGTGTTCGGGATCTTCTCGTCGAACCGCGGCAGGCCGTCGTCGCGGATCTCCTCCCACGGCGCGGCGTAGGCCACGAACTGGTGGGCGGCGGGCCGTACGCCGGGGTCGTCGTCAAACGCCGCCATGCGCACGATCGAGATCTCGCCGGTCGCCGCGTCGCGGCCGAACAGGTGGGACCCGCACTTGACGCAGAACACCTTCTCGAGCCCGCCCGGGGGCTCCCAGCCGCGCATGTGCTGCTCGCCCTTGGCGATCGTGATCGAGTCGGGATCGATCTTGGCCGACGCCTGGACGGCGGTGCCGGAGCGGTGCTGGCAGCGCCGGCAGTGGCAGTAGGCCGCGGCGATCGGCGCCTCCTTGAGGGCGAAGGTCACGGCGCCGCAGCCGCAGCCGCCGAGGAGGGGGAGGGTGGGCTCGCTGGCCATGCGCGAGAGCGTATCGTCGCGGGCCTACGTGCTCGGGGGTTGACGGCGCCGGCGGGCTACCGCTCGAGGCCCGGCGACTTCTCGAGCGCGTCGGCCGCTGCGGCGAGGGTCACGTCGCGCCACTCGTAGAAGGCCGCCTCTGAGATTTCCTGCTCGTCGCACACCTCTGCGACCGAGCGGCCGCCGAGGGTTGCGCTCAACACGATCTCGAGCTTGCGCTCGGCATTCATCAGCTCCGGATCGAGGGCGGAGTGCAGCTGCGGCTCCTCCCGGACGAGCTTGCCGCCGCGGAAGGTGCCCGCGGCGATGACCATGGCCGCCGCCACCAGTGTGACGTCCTTGAGCACGTACTGACCCTCGAGCGTCGGGGCGTGATGGGGACCCGAGAACAGCGCTCCCGGCTCGATCAGCAGGGG
Source organism: Solirubrobacterales bacterium (assembly GCA_038200525.1). Lineage (GTDB taxonomy): Bacteria > Actinomycetota > Thermoleophilia > Solirubrobacterales > Thermoleophilaceae > JAAYBF01. The sequence continues at coordinate 4,735 of JBBPXW010000059.1, forward strand.
CGAGAGGATGCCGACGAACTGCGCGGCGAGCACCCAGATCGCTACTCGCATGAGCGTGCCCGTGCCAATCAGGAAGCAGATGCCGATGAAGCACTCCATCGTGGCGATGATCACGATCGCGACGTCGGGCGGGACCAGCCCGAGGAAGAGGACGTTGGTGGTGTCGGTTGCCAGCCTCTCCGCCGGGCTGACGCCGGGGAAGTACTTGAGGATCCCGAATGCGAGGAAGGTGGCTCCGACCGCGATCCTCAGCACGGCGATGCTGTGCCGGATCAGCAGGCGGTGAAAGACGTTCTCGAGTGCGATGAAGCGATGTCCGAGTGCGGTCATAGGGAGTTGGTGCGCGGTCCGGGGCCGCATCGGGTCAGGATGTGAACCCGGCTGGCGCGTTCGCGGGCCCCTACTGGGTCTGGGCGGCCGCCGGCGCGGATGCGCCGCGCACAAGCAGGTAGCTGAGCCACAGGCCGAGCGCGAACAGCGGCAGCCCCATCGCGGTGCGCGCGACGCCGAGCGCCACCACCGCGCCCGCCAGATACAGGGGCAGCTGGACGGCGAGGCGCGTCAGGAACAGCCCCGCCCAAACGCCGGTGGCGCGGTTGAAGGTGCGCATCCGTTGCTTGTCGTGCCGCCACTGGGTGGCCTGGCTGCCGTCGAGCTGAGTTGTCACGTAGCCGACGATCGGACGCCGGATCGCGATCGAGATCAGAAATGCCGCGGCGTACCCGGCGTTTGCGATCAGCCCGGGCAGGAAGAAGTCCTCGGCGCGGCCGGTCCGGGTGGACACGAACGCCGCGAGCGCGACCCCGAACAGGCCGGAAAGCGCGTGGCGGGGAGTCTCGCGGCGGGCCATGCGTGCGGCGGCCAGCGCCACGGCAACCCCCACCGCGATGTA
>JBBPXW010000060.1:0-10631 GCA_038200525.1 Solirubrobacterales bacterium
GCTGCTGATACCGGGGTTCATGCAGCCCGCCGACGCCTGGCAGGCGGTGGCCGACCGGCTGCCGCAACGCTACCCGAGCGTCCTCCTCGGCCACCGCGAGCACACCTACGACGGCCGCCTCCGCGAGATCGCGGAGGCGGGACAGGGCGCAGTGCTATGCGGCTACTCGCTCGGGGGACGGCTGGCGCTGCACGCGACCCTCCGCGCGCCCGACGCGTACGCGGCTCTCGTGACCGTTGGGGTCTCGGCCGGCATCGAGGCGCCCGCTGCGCGCGCGGCCAGGGCGGAGGCCGACGCCAAGCTGGCCGCCTGGATGGAGACACAGCCCATCGACGCGATCGTCGACATATGGCAGCGCCAGCCCCTGTTCGCCGATCAGTCGGACGCGCTCGTCGAGGCTCAGCGGCCCGGTCGGCTCACGCAGGAGCCGCGGGATCTCGCGCTGATCCTGCGCACGGCGGGCCAGGGCGCGCTCGAGCCCCAATGGCAGCGCCTCCACGGGCTGTCCCTGCCGCTGCTGGCGGTGGCCGGGGCACTCGACGAGCGCTACCTCGAGGCCGCGCGGCGGATGGCCGGGGCCGTGCCGCGGGGTCGTGCGGTGGCGATCGAGCACGCCGGCCACGGCGCGCAGCTGCAGCGGCCGGACGAGGTGGCCGGGGCGCTAGTTGACTTCCTCGACGAGCACCTCGTGCAGCGCAGCGTCTGACACCTCGACGCCGAGGCCCGGTCCCTGGGGCACGGCCATCACGCCGTTGCGCGGCGCCGGCAGGGTGCGACCGATCTCCGCGTCGAACAGCTCGAGGGTCGACAGGCCGCAGGACAGGCTGAGGCTCTGCCCGGCGGCGAGCTGTAGGGCTGCGGCGATCCCCCACGGTCCGTCGAGCGTGCTCGACAGCCATGCCGAGAGGCCGTGGTCGCGGGCGGCGCGCAGGCAGTCGCGCGCCGGCCCGAAGCCGCCGGCACCGGCCAGCTTGACGTTCACGGCGTCACATGCGCCCATCTCGGCGGCCCGGAGCACGTCGGCCACGCCGCCGATCGACTCGTCGGCGGCCACCGGAACCTCCACCCGGGACCGTACCGCGGCGAGCTCCTCGAGGGTCGCGCACGGCTGCTCGACGAGCTCGAGGTCGTGCTCGGCCAGCGCCTCGATCGACGCCACCGCCTCCTCGACGGTCCACGCGCCGTTGGCGTCCACTCGAAGGGCCGGCCACGGGCCGATCGCCTCGCGGACGCCCGCCACACGCAGCCCGTCGTCGGGGAGGCCGACCTTGACCTTGAAGCAGGAGTAGCCGTCCTTCAGCGCGGCGACCGCCGCTGCGGCCACCTCGTCCGGTGGCCCGGCCGGCAGGGTCTTGTTCACGGGGATGGCGTCGGCGCCCGGCTCGGCGAGCGGGCGCGACAGGCGCCGGCGCTGCAGGTCAAGCTCCGCCAGCTCCCACGCCGCGCGCGCCTGGGGCGGGGCGCCGCGACGGGGCGGCCCCTCGCGCAGCGCGTCGATCACCTCGTCGACGCTCACACCGTCGTAGGGCTCGAGCGGGGCGGCCTCGCCGAACCCCTGTACGCCCTCGTCGTCGGTGAGCCTGATCACTGCGAGCTCACGCGAGGCCAGCACGCCCTTGGCGGTCACGAACGGCTCCTTCAGCGGGATGGCCAGCCGCAGCAGCGAGCGGTTCACGAGAGCAGCACGCCGATGGCGAGCAGCGCCGAGAACACGGCAAGCAGGCGGCCGGTGCCGGCCAGCGCACCGTTTAGGGCAGGCCCGTCTGAGTGCGTGGCCACGGTGGCGCGCAACGGCACGGCCAGCGGGATCGAGAGGAGCGGCAGCAGCGTCCACCAGTCGAGGCCGCCGGCTGCGGGGATGACCACGCACATCAGATAGGCGATCGCGAGCATTGCGTCGAACAGCCGCCTGGCCCGCTCGCGGCCGAGCTTGACGGCAAGCGTTCGCTTGCCCGCGCGGCGATCGGTGTCCACGTCGCGGATGTTGTTGACCACGAGGATCGCCGAGGCCAGCAGGCCGACGGGAACGGACAGCGCGAAGGCCTCCCACGGCAGCCGCTCGGCCTGGGCATAGAACGAGAACACCACGGCCACTACACCGAAGAAGACGAAGACGAACAGCTCGCCGAGGCCCGAGTAGCCGTACGGGCGGGGGCCGCCGGTGTAGAGCACGCCCGCGATGATCGAGAATCCGCCGATCACCAGCATTATCGGCCCCGCGACCGCCGTGAGTGCCACTCCCGCCAGACAGGCGATCCCGAACGCCACGTAGGTGCCCGCGAGCACACGCGTCGGCGGCATGAGACCGCCGGCGGTCACCCGCACCGGCCCCAGACGATCGTCGGTGTCGGCGCCCCGGCGGGCGTCCGAGTAGTCGTTGGCGAGGTTGGTGCCGATCTGGAGGAACACGCTGCCGACGAGGGCGGCCACGAACGCGATCGCGCCGAAGTCGCCGAACGAGATCGCCAGCGCGGTGCCGACCAGCACCGGCGCGATGGCCGCAGGGAGCGTGCGCGGCCGGGCGGCGGTCACCCATAGGCGGAAAGGTCCTAGTTCACGCGCGCCGCGCGCTCCGCCGAGAGAGCTCAAGGTCGCTTGGGAAACGATCCGAAGTCCGGTGCTCGCTTCTCCTTGTAGGCCTCGCGCCCCTCCTTTGCCTCGTCGCTGGCGTAGAAGAGGAGGTTGGCGTCGTGCGCGAGCTGCTGGATGCCCGAGAAGCCGTCCTCGGAGGCGTGAAAGCTCGCCTTGAGCAGCCGCAGGGAGAAGGGGGAGAGCTCGAGCATGCGCCGGCACCACGCGACGGTCTCTGACTCCAGCTCCTCGAGCGTCACGACCGCGTTCACCAGGCCCATCGTGCGCGCCTCCTCGGCGTCGTACTGGCGGCACAGGAACCAGATCTCCTTCGCCTTCTTCGGCCCGACGAGGCTCGAGAGCAGATTGGCGCCGAAGCCGCCGTCGAAGCTGCCGACGCGCGGGCCGGTCTGGCCAAAGCGCGCGTTGTCGGCCGCGATCGTCAGGTCGCAGACCACGTGCAGCACGTGGCCGCCGCCGATCGCGTAGCCGGCCACCATCGCGACCACGGGCTTTGGCAGCCGCCGGATCTGCACGTGCAGGTCGGTCACGTGGAAGCGCCCGACCTCGTCGCCCTCGCGCATGTAGCCGGTGTCGCCGCGCACGTTCTGGTCGCCGCCGGAGCAGAAGGCGAGCGGCCCCTGCCCGGTGATGATGATCACGCCGACCGAGGTGTTGTCGCGGGCGCGCTCGAGGGCGTCTGAGACCTCGACAAGCGTGTGGGGGCGAAAGGCGTTTCGCACCTCCGGCCGGTCGATCGTGATCTTGGCGATCCCGTCCGCGGTCTCGTAGCGGATGTCTGAGTACTCGCCCGATGCCACCCAGTCGGCTCCGGGGGCGATCGTGCGGCGCTCCTGGGTGGCTGTCCAGTCGGCTGGGCTCATCGCGGCCGTACGATAGATGCCCTGGACGACTGGCTTTCATCGGCGGCCCGTGCGCGGCCCGATCACCCGGCGGTCGAGTCGGACGGTGCCACGCTCAGCTACGCGGAGCTCGACGCAGAGGCGACCCTGGCGACGCGCCGGCTGGCGGCGCTGGGCGTGGCTGCGGGAGACCGCGTGGCCACCACGCTGTCACCGGGCACCGACTTCGCGGCGCTGCTGCACGCGCTTCCGCGGCTCGGCGCGGCGCTGGTGCCGCTCAACACGCGCCTGCCCGCAGAGCAGCAGCGCCGTCAGCGCGAGCTGGCGGGGGCCGAGGTGCTCGTCGACGGCCCGCTCGACAACGGATTCGAGTCCGCATTCGAGCCTCCGGGCACGCTTGACCCCGATGTCGTCCACACCGTCCTGTTCACCTCGGGCACCTCGGGCGAGCCGAAGGCCGTTGAGCTGACGGTGGCAAACCACGAGGCCTCGGCCGCGGCGTCGGCCGCGGTGCTCGGCTGCGGGCCGGCCGACCGGTGGCTGTGCCCGCTGCCGCTGTTTCACGTCGGCGGCCTCGGCATTCTGATCCGGTGTGCGCGTGCGGCCGCCACCGTTGTCGTGCACGAGCGCTTTGACGCCGCGGCCGTCGCGGCCGGCCTGGAGGCCGGCGAGTTCACGCTGGCGTCGGTCGTGGCCACCCAGCTGCGGCGCCTGCGCGACGCCGGCCTCAGCCGCGCTCCCGGGCTGCGCGCGTTCGTGCTGGGCGGCGGCCCGGTGCCACCCGACCTGCTCGAGTGGGCGCAGGGCGCAGGCATCCCGATCCGCAGCACCTACGGGATGACAGAGACCGCCTCGCAGGTGGCCGTGACCGCGCCCTGGCAGATCGCGGCCGAGGCGGTGCCCGGCGCCGAGCTGGCGATCGCCGACGGAGGCGAGATCCTGGTGCGCGGGCCGATGGTGGCGAAGCGATCCACCGGGTCCGACGGCTGGCTGCACACCGGGGACTCGGGGACCGTCGGCCACGGTGGCCGCCTGCGCGTGCTCGGCAGGCTCACCGATGTGATCATCAGTGGAGGCGAGAACGTTGCCCCGGCCGCGGTCGAGGCGGTCCTGCTCGCCCACCCCGCGATCGCGGACGCCGGCGTGGCCGGGATGCCCGACGAGGAGTGGGGCGAGGCTGTCACCGCCTTCGTGATCGAGCGCCGACCGGTGTCCGACTACGAGCTGCTGCGCTTCTGCCGCGACCACCTGGCGGGCTACCAGGTCCCCAAGCACGTCGTGCGGCTCGAAGCGCTCCCGCGTAACGCGGCCGGAAAGCTGATGCGGTCCCGGCTGGGATGATCGTTGCGTGACGATCACTGCCCACGGCGCGTCGCTGGCCGTCCGGGCGCGCATGCGGCTGCGTCCCGGCCGCGCCGGTCTCCCGCCGTACCGGGAGCTGTTCGGACCACTGGTCACGGGCCGTTCGTTCGCCGACGTCGGCGCCATGTGGAATGTGCATGGCCGCTACGCGTTCGAGGCCGAGGAGGAGGGCGCGGCCCGGGTCACCGCTGTCGATGCGATGGCCCCGACGCCCGAGTACGAGACCGAGCACGTCCGCCGCGGGTCGGCCGTCCGCTTCGTGCGCGGCGACGTGAACGATCCTGCGCTGGCTGCGACCGTCGGCGTGCACGACGTGGTCTGGTGCTCGGGCGTGCTCTACCACGTCCCGAGCCCGGCGCTGACCCTCGAACGGCTGGCCGCTCTGGCCGCCGGGACGCTGATGGTGCAGAGCCGGACCATCCCCGGCCCGCCCGGACACGCCGTGTTCTTTCCCCCGCTCGGCCGACGCCGGCGCGCGCCATATGCACGCCTGTTTCCGGGGGCCCTCGGCGTGGACAGCCCGTTCGACCCTGCAGCGGGCTATGCCAACTGGTTCTGGGGGCTCACCCCGGGCACGCTGACGGCGCTGGTCGCGCTGCTGCCCGGCTTCGCGGTGCAGTGCACGATCGTGCGCCCTCTTGACACGCTCGTAGTAGCGTCCCGGCGGTGATCTACGACTCCGACGCAGACCTCAGCCACCTCGAAGGCAAGACCGTCGCCATCCTCGGATACGGCTCCCAGGGGCACGCGCACGCGCGCAACCTCAAGGACTCCGGCGTCGACGTCGTCGTCGGTCTCCGCGAGGACTCCTCGTCGGTTGAGGAGGCCAAGTCCGACGGCCTCGAGGTCCTCTCGATCGCCGACGCCGCCAGCCGCGGCGACGTGGTGATGATCCTGCTGCCGGACGAGAAGCAGGGCCAGCTCTGGCGCGAGGAGATCAGCGACGGCATCGCTCCCGGCAACCTCCTGATGTTCGCCCACGGGTTCGCGATCACCTCCGGCGAGATCGACCCGGGCCCCGGCGTGGATGTCGGCATGGCCGCTCCGAAGGGCCCCGGCCATCTGGTGCGCCGCCAGTACGAGGCCAAGGAGGGCATCCCCGGCCTCGTTGCCATCCACGCCGACGAGAGCGGGCACGCGCGCGACACCATCCTCGCCTACGCCAAGGGCATCGGCTGCACCCGCGCCGGCGTGATCGAGACCACCTTCAAGGACGAGACCGAGACCGACCTCTTCGGCGAGCAGGCCGTGCTGTGTGGCGGCGTGTCGGAGCTGGTCCAGGCGGGCTTCGAGACGCTCGTCGATGCCGGGTATGACCCACAGATGGCCTACTTCGAGTGCCTGCACGAGGTCAAGCTGATCGTCGACCTGATGTACGAGAAGGGCCTCGCCGGGATGCGCTACTCGATCTCGAACACGGCCGAGTACGGCGACTACACCCGCGGCAAGCGCGTGATCACCGACGAGACGCGCGAGTCGATGAAGAAGATCCTCGGCGAGATCCAGTCGGGCGAGTTCGCGCGCGAGTGGATCGCCGAGAACAACGCGGGCCAGGAGAACTTCCTGCGCATGCGCGAAGAGCAGGCCGGCACCCAGATCGAGCGCGAGGGCAGGGAGCTGCGCTCGAAGATGGACTGGATCGAATCGGAGTTCTGAACGGTGTCGCAGGGAGGCTTCATGCCGCCCGAGGCGTCCGGGCGGGAGCCCGACCTCGGGCAGACACCGGCGGCGCCGGACGCGCTGCTGTCGGGCGGGTTCGCGCCCCCGGCCGGAGCCACCGCGTCGGCGCCGTCGCAACACCACCCGCAGCCGGCATGGCACCAGGCGACGTGGCAGCAGCCCGGCCCGCAACCGGCCTGGGCGCCGGCATCGGCCGAGCCGGACAATGGACCGGCGGTGCTCGGCTTCTCGCTGGCTCTGTCGAGCATCGGCCTCCTGGTGGTGTCCGCGGGGCTCTCCACGCTGATCTCGCTCGGAATCGGCATCGTGGCCATCACGCAAGCAGCCAAGGGCAAGCGGCTCGTGCGCGACGGCAACACCCGCGCCCACAAGGACCTCGCCCAGGCCGGATTCGTGATCGGGATCGTCGCTACGGCCCTGGCGGCGCTGGCCACCCTCTTCTGGATCGGCATCGGCATCGCCGTCGCAGTCGACGAGGGCACGCGGAGCGAGTTCGAGCGTCAGCTCGATGACCGCCGTGGCGCCCCGGCCGTGGTCACCACGGCGGCCCTCCTAGGCATCCGCGCGATCGGACTCCTTCTGTCGTGAGGCTCCTGGTCGCGGCGCTGCCGCGACCGAGGTGATGACCGCCCACGACCGGGCGCAGGTCTTCAGCGTCGGCCGGCGGGGCGGGAGCTACCTGCTCCGCGGGCTGCGCTAAGGTTTGCGCCCCTTCGCGACTGGCGTCAACTTAGGTGGAGCACACCACCGGGGAGCGAGGGAGCAGGATCCCGCCGCGCGCCTGGGCAGCCCGTTCGCACTTCCCGACGAGGAGTCGTAAGCCCATGACGCCCACCGCCCAGCTGGAGATCCCGCAGGACCTGAGGCCTGCCGACGGCCGGTTTGGCTGCGGCCCCTCGAAGGTCCGCCCCGAGCAGCTGCAGAGCCTCGCGAGCAAAGGTGCCACCCTGATGGGCACCTCGCACCGCCAGCAGCCTGTGAAGGGCCTCGTCAGCCGCGTGCGTGAAGGCCTCTCCCTGCTGTTCGACCTGCCGGACGGCTACGAGATCGTGCTCGGCAACGGCGGCACCACCGCCTTCTGGGATGCGCTTGCCTTCGGAATGGTGCGCGAGCGCGCACTGCACCTCACCTTCGGCGAGTTCTCCTCCAAGTTCGCGAAGGTGACCGCTGCAGCGCCCTTCCTGGCCGACCCGGTCGTCGTCTCCGCCGACGCCGGCTCCGCGCCGGTCCCGGCCTCGGACCAGAGCTGCGACGTGGTCGGCTGGGCCCATAATGAGACCTCGACCGGCGTGATGGTGCCCGTGCAGCGCCCTGCCGGCGATGCCCTCGTCCTGATCGACGCCACCTCCGGCGCCGGCGGTCTTCCACTGGATGCCGCCGACGCCGACGTCTACTACTTCGCCCCGCAGAAGTGCTTTGCCGCCGACGGCGGCATCTGGCTGGCCGCGATGAGCCCCGCTGCGCTCGAGCGAATCGACGAGATCGCAGCGGGCGATCGATGGATCCCCGACTTCCTCTCGATCGCCACTGCGGTCGAGAACTCGCGCAAGGACCAGACCACGAACACCCCGGCCGTGGCCACCCTGTGGCTGCTTGCAGAGCAGCTCGACTGGATGAACGACGGCGGCGGGCTGCAGGACTTCTGCGTGGCCCGCACGACCGAGTCCTCGGACCACCTGTACGGGTGGGCCGACCGCTCGGAGTTCGCCACGCCGTTCGTCGCCGACCCCGCCTCGCGCTCGCTGGTGGTCGGGACGATCGACTTCGCCGACGCCGTCGACGCCGCCGCCGTGGCAGCGACCCTGCGCGCCAACGGCATCGTCGACACCGAGCCGTACCGCAAGCTGGGCCGCAATCAGCTGCGCGTGGGCATGTTCCCGGCCATCGAGCCCACCGACGTCAAGGCGCTCACGGCCTGCATCGATTACATCGTGGAGGCGCAGTCATGACCAAGGTTCTCGTCAAGGAGCAGATCGGCGACAGCGGCGTGCAGCTGCTGCGCGACGCAGGCTTCGATGTCGAGCTCGGCGCCGACTGGGAGGACGGCGAGCTCGAGCGCCGCATCGGCGAGTTCGACGGCATGCTGATCCGCTCGGCCACCAAGCTCACCGCAGACCTGATCGACCGGGCCGACAACCTCAAGGCCGTCGGCCGCGCCGGGGTAGGGGTCGACAACGTCGACGTCGACGCTGCCACCCGCCGCGGCATCGTGGTGGCAAACGCCCCGCAGTCAAACGTGGTCACCGCCGCCGAGCACACCATGGCGCTGCTCACTGCGCTTGCGCGCAACGTGCCCCAGGCCCACGCATCGCTCGTCGCAGGCCGCTGGGACCGCTCGAAGTACTCGGGCGTCGAGCTCTACGACAAGACGCTCGGCATCATGGGCTTCGGCCGCATCGGCCAGCTGGTGGCCGAGCGTGCCCGGGCGTTCGGGATGCGCGTGCTCGCCTTCGACGCCTATGTGGCCGAGGAGCGCTTCTCAGACCTCGGCGTCGAGCGCGCCGACACCTCCGACCAGGTGTACGCCGAGGCGGACTTCATAACGGTCCACCTGCCAAAGACGCCGGAGACCGAGAACTGGCTTGACGCCGCCGCCTTCGCGAAGATGAAGGACGGTGTGCGCATCCTCAACGTGGCGCGCGGGCCTCTGGTGGTCGACGAAGACCTCCAGGCCGCGCTCGACTCCGGCAAGGTCGCCGGCGCCGCACTCGACGTGTTCCGGTCAGAGCCGATCACCGACCACCCGCTGTTTAAGTATCCGCAGGTGATCGTCACGCCGCACCTCGGTGCCTCGACTGCCGAGGCCACCGACCGCGCCGGCTACCAGGCCGCCGAACAGGTCGTCGCCGCGCTCACCGGCGGGGTCGTGACCACCGCGGTCAACGTTCCCGCGGTGGGTGGGGAGGACCTCGAGGCGCTCGGACCCTACCTCCCGCTTGCGGGAGACCTCGGGCGCATCGGCACGGCGCTCGCCGAAGGCACCTCGATCGACGCCATCGAGGTCGAGTACCTGGGCCGGATCGCCGATCGCGATACGCGCCTGCTCACCGTCCAGGTGATCAAGGGCGCGCTTGCCGGCCGCACCGAGGAGCCCGTGAACGACGTCAACGCCCCGTCGCTGGCCGAGGAGCGCGGCATCGACGTGCGCGAGACGCGCAGCGCGACTGTGCGCGACTTCAACGACCTGGTGCGCGTGACCGTCCGCAGCGGCGACTCCGCGACCCGCGTCGTCGGCACCGTGTTCGGCCGCCGCGCGCGGGCGCACCTGCTCGAGGCCTGGGGGGCGCGCTTCAACGTTCAGCTCGAGGACAGCCTCGCGATCTTCCGCTACCGGGACAGGCCCGGACGCATCGGCCGCGTGGGCACGCTGCTCGGCGAGGCTGGAGTGAACATCAACTCCGCCGCGGTCGGCCACCACGGCGAGGACGAGCAGCCCGAGGAGGCGGTCATGATCGTGACCACCGACGATCCGGTGCCGCGTGAGGTGGTCGACGAGATCGCCTCCGAGGGCGGCTTCACGGCCGGGCGCACGATCACTCTGCGCTAGCCTTGCGCGTGATGTCGTTCACGCTCTGCACGCGACTTCTCCTCCTCCCCCCTCGGGGGGAATAGCGCGTGGCGGCCGCCTAGCCGCACAGCCAGGAGAACTCAGGACAGAGCCGGAAGGGAAGCGACATGGCATCACCAGAGAGCACACGCAGCGAGGCGGATCGGGTGCGGATCTTCGACACCACCCTGCGCGATGGCGAGCAGTCCCCGGGCATCTCGCTGAACAAGACGGAGAAGGTCGAGATCGCCCACCAGCTCTCCCGGCTTGGCGTGGACGTGATCGAGGCCGGCTTCCCGATCGCCTCGCCCGGTGACTTCGAGGCCGTCGAGGCGATCGCCCGCGAGGTGCAGGGGCCCGTCATCTGTGGACTGGCGCGCGCCGGCGCCGGAGACATCGACGCCGTGTTCAACGCGGTCAAGGACTCCGACCGACCACGCATCCACACCTTTATCTCCACCAGCGACATCCACATCCAGCACCAGATGCAGAACACGCGTGAGGACGTCAAGGGCCAGGCACGGGCCGCGGTGGCCCACGCCAAGGGCTACTGCGACGACGTCGAGTTCTCCCCGATGGACGCCTCGCGCAGCGACCTCGAGTTCACC